>JAURMQ010000081.1 GCA_030830625.1 Flavobacteriaceae bacterium | reverse complement strand
TTAAAGTTAAATTCATTCTTGCCAATTCCCTAGTGATGCCTATAGTGCTTTCATCAAGTATATTCCCTTGTTCATCTTGATTCATCATCTCTATATAATGCTGGTAGCATATCTTAGCATCTTTTTCCAATAGCTTTTCAGCGTATTCTATTACGTCTGAATCAGCAGTTAAATAATTTCCTGAGTCATACATTGGACTTGGGTCGTATTCAATTGCTAATTGAGCAACCTTTGCATCTGTTTCGCCTTTTATTTCATTTGCAAGATATAGTGCCATGTCAATTCCAGCTGAAACTCCTGCAGATGTTATAAATTTTCCTTGTTCAATTATTCTTTTTCTCGTTGGGATAGCACCAAACTCAGACAACAAGTTGATTGGTTTCCAATGGGAAGTCGCTTTTTTTCCTTTCAATAATCCTGTTGCACTTAAAATTATTGAACCTGTACAAACACTTACTGTCTTTTGTGTAGTTTCATTTATTGATTTTATCCATTTCAATACTTTTTTGTCTTTCATTTCTCGGACAAATGCTATGGTTGAACCTGGAATTAATAAAATGTCCGCTTTTTTGATTTCATCTATTTCATATTTAGCTATTAGGTGAACCATATGACTATCAGCTACTATTTCACCTTTTTTCTTTGCGACAAATTTTATGTTTACGTCTTGTAAATTTCTTAATATTTCATAGGGACCAATAGCGTCAAGCATTGTCATTCCATTGTATATGTATATTACGATTTCCATTTTATTCTGTTTTCAGCTTGTGTACAAAGGTTTGTGCAAAAGCATTAGTGGAATTAGACTCTATTGCCGTTTTGGAGGTGGTTCTTTTTGGAGCAACTTTAGGAATATTTGTGTTGAGTTTGGAATAATCCAAATACACTTTTCCTTTTAAAGCCTGGTAAAAAGAATTTAATTGAAAATCTTTTTTTAAAAAATACCAGGATTGGAGCGTTCGACTCCAACGTGCACCCTTTTGCGACTTTACAAGTACAATCAATTCCCGATCGTAATCAAAACTTGCTTTTACAATGGGATCATGTCGATGCGTGTCGGGTATGAGTTGTAGGTTTTTCACGAAAAGAAACAGATTTGGGGACTGTCCTATCGTAAAGTTAAAAAAAATAAGGAATTGATCTAACGATTTTGATGTGCACTAATGGCCAGGCGAACATTTCCGTGCTGTTGGAGTAGATCTTGTGCTTCTTTTTGTGTGATTCCCGTTGCCTCCATGACCATCCTTTCGGCTCTGCCCAAAAGTTTGGTATTGGACAGTTGCATGTCCACCATCTTGTTTCCTTTTACACGTCCCAATTGAATCATGGTGGAGGTGGTGATCATGTTGAGGATTAATTTTTGTGCGGTACCCGCTTTCATACGAGAACTACCGGTGAGGAATTCGGGTCCTACAATTACTTCTATGGGATAATCACTAACCTTGGCCAGAGGGGCATTCCTATTGCATGTGATGCATCCCGTGGGTATTCCATGCTGTTGGCATTGTTTTAAACCCCCAACCACATAGGGAGTAGTTCCCGAAGCGGCAATTCCAACCACGAAATCCTTTGGACCGACCTGTTTTTCGTTGAGATCATTCCAAGCCTGCTGGGGATCGTCTTCTGCATCTTCAATAGAATTACGTAGGGCCATATCTCCACCGGCCACAATACCGATGACTTTCTCTGGAGGGGTGCCAAAAGTTGGAGGGCATTCCGAAGCATCCAAAACACCCAATCTGCCACTCGTCCCTGCACCGATATAAAAAAGTCGGCCTCCGTTTTTGAATTGTACTACTACCTTTTTGATCAGTTGTTCGATTTGGGGTAAGACCTTTCCTACAGCATCTACGGCCACTTTGTCTTCTTGATGAATTCCTGAAATCAATTCGTGAACTGATTTGGTTTCCAAGGTATCGTAATGAGAATCTTTTTCAGTAATAATTTCGAATGCCATAAATCTAAGCTATAGTGTTAAATTTTTTTAAAAGTGCTCTTGTATGTAAATAAATTGTTAAGTTTACATCATCTAAATATTATCAATCAAATGTATATGTTTCGGTTATCCAAAAAAAATATGTCGCACCTCAAGATTAGCCAACCCTTTCGTTGGTTAAAAATCTATGCGAAGCGATACAATAGATTTTACTACGAATCCTTAAATCTTTAGGGGCTGAAACCAATCGGGGGCTTACCCGATTTTGCGGTCTAAATTGTTTTTAATGGCATCGAGGAATTTCTGAGTGGTCATATAGTGCGACGCATTTAGATTTTCCTTATGAATGAGCAGGGCCAAATCTTTGGTCATTTTTCCACTTTCAATGGTCTCAATACATACCGCTTCAAGAGTATGACAAAAATCAATTAATGCTTGATTGTTATCTAATTTACCTCTGTGGGCCAATCCTCTTGTCCACGCAAAAATTGAAGCAATGGGGTTGGTAGAAGTTTCTTTGCCTTTTTGGTGTTGTCTGAAATGACGGGTTACAGTTCCATGTGCTGCCTCTGCTTCCATGATTTCCCCATCGGGGGTCACTAGGGTGGAGGTCATGAGTCCCAAAGAACCAAATCCCTGCGCTACGGTATCCGATTGAACATCACCGTCGTAGTTTTTACAAGCCCATACAAATCCACCGTTCCATTTCATGGCGGCGGCCACCATATCATCGATCAATCGATGTTCGTAGGTAATACCAGCGGCTTCAAATTTATCTTTAAATTCGTAATCGAATACTTCTTGAAATATATCTTTAAAACGGCCATCGTATGCTTTCATGATGGTGTTTTTGGTAGAAAAATAGAGAGGCCAACCTTTGTCCAACGCTCTGTTCATACAAGATCGAGCAAAACCATAGATGGAAGAATCGATATTGTACATGCTCATCGCTACCCCGTTTTCCTTAAAATTATAAACTTCCCATGAAGTGGCCTCACTTCCGTCTTCGGGGGTGAAGGTCATGGTGAGTTTTCCTTTTCCGGTAATGACGGTATCGGTTGCTTTGTACTGGTCACCAAAGGCGTGCCGGCCGATACAAATGGGTTGGGTCCAACCTTGTACGTATCGGGGTACATTTTTCATGATGATGGGCTCTCTAAATACCGTACCGCCAATAATATTTCTTATGGTTCCATTGGGAGATCGGTAC
Organism: Flavobacteriaceae bacterium; assembly: GCA_030830625.1. Lineage (GTDB taxonomy): Bacteria > Bacteroidota > Bacteroidia > Flavobacteriales > Flavobacteriaceae > UBA8316. The sequence goes on along the minus strand of JAURMQ010000081.1, from coordinate 5,134 downwards.
ATTTTTTTGAGACCAAATTCAACCACTCGCTCTTCATCGGGGGTGATGGTAGCACATTTGATCCCTACCTTGTGTTTGTTGATGGCTTCTGCGGCATCCACAGTAATTTGATCTTCTGTAGCATCTCTTGACTCGATTCCCAAGTCATAGTATAAAAGTTCAATATCAATGTAGGGGAGGATTAATTGTTCTTTGATGAATTTCCAAATGATTCGGGTCATTTCGTCACCGTCAATTTCAACAACAGGGTGCTTTACAACAATTTTTGACATTTAAATTTAATTAAGTTTTTGCAAATATAATGAAGGAGCTGTAGAGTTATACTAAGGATTCAAATTTTTGTGAAAAGGCATAAAAAAAAACCGCTTGGTAGCGGTTTTATGATATTTTATAATTCTTTGATTCGAGCTTTTTTACCTCTCAATTGTTTGAAATAGTAGATTCTTGAACGTCTTACTTTTCCTTTTTTATTGATTTCTATTTTTTGAAGGGTCGGCAAGTTGAGTGGAAAAATTCTTTCAACTCCCACCGTTCCAGACATTTTACGAATCGTAAAAGATTTGGAAAGGCCCTGACCTTTAATTTGGATGACGACTCCACGGAAGAACTGGGTTCTTACTTTCTCTCCTTCACGAATTTCGTAATAGACAGTAATGGTATCTCCTGCAGAAAACTCAGGAAAGTCTTTTTTCTGAATGAATTCTTGCTGAACAAAATTAATGAGTGCTTCCATTTTCAAAACTATTGTCTCAACCTAAAATTTATAGTGGTCGATTTTATTGGGTGCAAATTTAAGACTATTTTTGATTTAAACAACTTCCAATGTTTTTTATCGGATAAATAATTACTCTTGATCTTTTATGAGGTCGGGACGTAGGGCTTTGGTTTTTTCTATCGCTTTTTTTTCGCGCCACTTTTCGACTTCGGGTGTATTGCCAGAGGATAAGATTTCGGGGACTTCCCAACCTTTATAGTTGGCGGGTCGGGTGTAAATGGGTGGGGCCAATAATCCGTCTTGATAGCTGTCGGTAAGGGCGGAGGATTCATCCCCCAAAACCCCAGGAATGAGCCGTATAATGCTGTCACACAATACCGCTGCAGCCAATTCACCCCCCGAAAGCACATAGTCTCCAATCGAAATTTCTCTTGTAATCAGATGATCTCTAACGCGTTGGTCCACACCTTTGTAATGACCACAAAGGATGATGATGTTTTTTTTGGTAGACAATGTGTTTGAAATTCCCTGGGTGAGTTGTTCCCCATCGGGGGTAAGATAAATGATTTCGTCATATACTATGTTTTTTTGGAGTCGATTGATGCAATTGTCGATGGGTTCGATTTTCATCACCATTCCAGCCCCCCCTCCAAAGGGATAATCGTCCACTTGTCTTTGTTTGTTTTCGGCATAATCACGAAGCAAATGAAAATTCACCTTGACTTTTTGGGCCTCAATGGCTCTTTTCATTATCGATACCTCAAAGGGACTCTTTAGTAATTCCGGAAAAAGTGTAATGATGTCTATTTGCATAAACCCTTTGGGTTTGAGGGTGATTTTAGCTTAAAAAAAAAGTTACCAAAACAAGGGGTAACTTTTTTGAGCGGTTTTAATAGGATTTTATTCAAAGATAATTCTTTCTTTTTCTCCGTTGGGTTTTAAAAACAAAATACTATTCAAACTTTGGAGATCAAAAGATTCTAGATCGGCTACCTCATTGATTTTTTTCTTATTGATTTCCAGTATAACAAAACCTTCGTCAATACCATATCGATACAAACGGTTATTTCTCAGATCTTGAATAATGACGCCTTTTTCGAGATTGAAGATTTCTTTTTCTTCTTCATCGATATTTTTGAGGAACATGCCTAAAAATTCGGTGACATTCGTTTTTTTGAGGATCACATCAATTTTATGATCCTTTCCCTTTCTGTTGTAAAAGACCACCACTTTTTCTCCGGGACGTTTGGTGGACAAATAGCCCGTAAGGTCGGAGAAGGTATTGATTTCTGTACCGTCTACCTTTTTGATGATATCACCCACTTGGAGTCCTGCTTGAGAGGCTCCCATGCCAGGAATGATTTCTCCGATCATAAAGCCTTGGGTTTCATCTACCTCGTATTTTTCTGCCAATTTGGTGTTCAAGGCAGTGCCAGATACCCCCAAAAGTCCTTTTTGAACGTTTCCATATTCTACCAAATCTTCGAAAATTTTTCGAACAATATTACTTGGAACGGCAAAGGAATACCCCACAAATCCGCCCGAAATGGAGGATATTGCAGTGTTGATTCCGATCAATTCGCCATTGGTATTGACCAAGGCCCCTCCGCTATTCCCAACATTTACGGCGGCATCGGTTTGAATGAAGGATTGATTTTTTCCGTCTCTTTCATTGAGATCTCTTGACTTGGCACTGATGATTCCCGCAGTCACCGTTGAGTTGAGGTTGAGCGGATTTCCTACCGCCAATACCCATTCTCCTATTCTGGCCATTTCGGAGTCTCCGAAGGGAATAAAAGGTAAGGCTTCATCGACTTTAATTTTTAAAACGGCCAAATCTGTATTGGGATCCGAACCGATGATCTCAGCGGTATAAGTTTTGTTTTTATTGGAAGTTACTTCAATTTCACTGGCTCCTTCTATTACATGATAATTGGTGATGATGAGTCCATCGGGAGACATGATCACCCCCGATCCAGTTCCAATTCTTTTCTCTTCGTCTTCGCCACCGTAATAGTTTCCAAACCAGCTGGAAATCATATTTTTCTGAATGCTGGTATTTTTCACATGAACTACAGCATTTACCGTTTTTTCGGCGGCAATAGTAAAATCGGTCATCTCGGCAGCCACCTTGTTGGAGTTGAAAGTGTAAGCAGTTGGAATCAGGCTGGGCTTTTCATTTTCTACAATTTCAACGTTTTCATCCGATAAATAAACATAAGCCGTAAGGGTCATAAATGAACTTACGGCTGCAATCAAAAGGGTTTTAAATGTAGATTTCATATTCATATATTTTTTTAGACACTTCAAAATTAAATATTCTATTGCTTAAAAATGATTCCTTTAACGACTATTTAACAGATGTCACAGCGGTTAAATTTTCCCTAAATTTGTATTCATGATTATTGACTTTGAAAAATATCAAGGAGCGGGAAATTATTTTGTTATCGTGGACGATAGAAATGAATCTTTTGCCGTAAAGGAAACCCTTGAGATCCAAAAGCTATGCGACCGAAACTTTGGAATCGGTGCCGACGGTTTGATTTTGTTACGAAATTCGGAACGGTCCGACTTTCAAATGTTGTATTTCAATGCAGATGGTCATCCGGGGAGCCTATGTGGTAATGGCAGTAGATGTGCCTATGCTTTTGCCTATAAACACGGACTTGTAGGAAGGGTAGGGACTTTCGAAGCCTCTGACGGTTTGCACAAGGCGTTTATTTCCGACGATGGATTGGTCAGTATGGAAATGAGCGATGTTCTTCAAATTGAAAAACAGGATGCAGCTCTTTTTTTAAACACCGGTTCTCCTCATCATTTGGAATGTGTTGAAAAGCTATCGGAGATTAATGTCAAGGAACAAGGGGCATTCATCCGGTATGGTGCTCCCTATTTTGAAGCAGGCACGAATGTGAATTTTGTCGAGAAGGTTGATGCCGACCATTTTAATATCAGGACCTATGAAAGAGGGGTTGAAGACGAAACGTTAGCCTGCGGAACAGGTGCCGTGGCCGCTGCCATCGGGGTGCATTATTTGGGTCTAACCCCTTCCTGTTCCCTAAAGATAAACGCTTTGGGGGGTCAATTGCAAGTGTCCTTTACTTCAGAGGCTTTGCGTTACAAGAATATTCAATTAAAAGGTCCAGCAGTTTTTGTTTTTTCGGGTAACTACAGTACAGTATGATGCGTCTCGAAAATGAAATGGTAGGACTAAGGGCCATCGAGCCTATTGATGTTGATGTATTATTTGATGTGGAAAATGATTTGGATTTGTGGAAGTATTCCAACCGATCCCAACCCTATTCTAAAGACTTACTCCAAAGATATATTGACCATGCACACCGAGATATTTTCGAAACCCGTCAAATCAAGTTTACGGTGATCGACCAAGAGGCCACACCCATTGGTTTTATCGATCTATTCGATTACGAACCTCTTCATCACCGAGCTGGGGTAGGGCTGGTGATCCTAAAGGAAAAACAGTCTAAGGGCTATGGTGCTGCAGCACTGGAATTGATAGGTGTTTATGCGAAAAAATATTTACAGATTCACCAACTCTTTGCTCATATTGCTTCTGAAAACACAAAGAGTATTCGACTGTTTGAAGCACAAGGGTATGTTTTTGTTGGAACCAAGAAAGAGTGGAATTTTTATGAGGGGCAATTTCAGGATGAATCTACATTTCAAAAAATATTTTAATCGTGTATCGTAGGAAATTACTTCTGGTTGTGGTCTTGATGGGATTGGCAGTAGGGCTCTTTTTTGTGTACCTCTTTGCCAAAACTTTTTTTTGGGACAACACCAATTTTACAGAAGAAAAAGTTTATTTATATCTCAATGAAGGGGATAATTTCTCCCACGTAAAAAATCAGTTGACTCCTCTGGTAAAATCCATTTCAGATTTTTCACGGGTCGCCCAAAAAAAGGGTTATGTATCAAGGGTAAAATCGGGAAAATTTGAGATCATCAAAGGAAGTGGTAATAACGACATCATCAATGCGCTGCGTGGAAAAAGTCTTACGGTTCGTGTAACATTTAATAACCAAGAGCGTTTGGAAGACTTAGCGGGAAGGATAGCGGAGCAAATTGCTACCGACAGTATTGCCTTGCTTAAGGCTTTTCTTGATCCTGAATTTTTGGCGGCAAAAGGGCTGACTCCCCAAAACGCATTGAGTATGTATTTACCCAACAGTTATGATTTCTTTTGGAATACTTCGGCGGAAAACTTCAGGAATAGAATTTGGAAGTCCTACCAGAATTTTTGGACGGATGCCCGAAAAAGCAAAGCAGAACAATGGGGATTGACTCCTCTTCAAGTCATCAGTTTGGCGGCTATTGTTCAGAAAGAAACCCAAAAAGTGGATGAGCGACCCCGGGTTGCAGGAGTCTATCTCAACCGATTGAAAAGAAATATGAAAT
>JAURMQ010000080.1 GCA_030830625.1 Flavobacteriaceae bacterium | reverse complement strand
GCGGGTTCAGATTCCATATCGGGAACTGATCCCAATAGGGTTGGTCCCATTTCACCATTGGTGTTTTCGGTCCTGATGGTAGAATAAACCTCTGCCATTTTTCCGTTCCAAGTTTTCAATTCCCCATCGATGAGGTATTGGTTGAAATTGGTTACCTGTGGCCTAAAAGCCTCTGGAATATCATTAAGTTTTAGATTAGATGTTGAGGATTCAGTCAAAACATTGCGCATTAGGAGGGTTTTGTTTTATTTTTCTTAAACAAAGTTAAACAATTTTTAGCACCAAGTACAAGGATATTTACCCCTAAATGTCATTAATTTTCAAGTAACAGGGTTGAAAAGTAACCGACAAGCTTAGAATTACGGGCTAAACAATTTTTTTCATAGAAGTCATAGATTCTCTTAAATCATAACCAATGATTTCGACAGGATGGAATCGGATGATATCATTGACGTCAATCAATTGACGATTGTCAACCCCATTGCCTTTCCCTTCGGCAAAGGGCTTTCCTATGACATCTGTATCAATGTCTTTCATAAAGTCGACCAATAGGGGTTTAGCGGCATGATCAAACAAATAACATCCATACTCGGCAGTATCCGAAATTACACGATTCATTTCAAATAATTTCTTCCGAGCAATGGTGTTGGCTATAAGGGGGGTTTCATGAAGTGATTCGTAGTATGCAGACTCTTCCTTGATCCCTGAGGCAACCATGGTATCAAAGGCCAGTTCTACTCCTGCACGAACAAAAGCGACCATCAAGACAGCATGATCAAAGTATTCTTGTTCTGGTATTTCCTGGTCGGTAATGGTTGTTTTTTCGAAGGCTGTTTCTCCAGTTGCAGCTCTCCACTCCAAAAGATTTTTATCATCATTGGCCCAATCTTCCATCATTGTTTTTGAAAAATGACCCGACATGATATCGTCCATGTGTTTTTGAAACAGCGGACTGAGGATTTCCTTCAAGGTTTGGGAAAGTTCGAAAGCTTTAATTTTTGCGGGATTGGATAGTCGATCCATCATATTCGTGATTCCCCCATGCTTAAGGGCTTCGGTAATGGTTTCCCAACCGTACTGAATCAATTTGGCAGCATAGGAAGGATCGATTCCTTTTTCAACCATTTTGTCAAAACAAAGGATAGAACCCGTTTGCAACACCCCACACAAAATGGTTTGCTCTCCCATCAAATCCGATTTGACTTCGGCAACAAAAGAGGACTCCAATACACCTGCACGATGGCCTCCTGTGGCTACGGCATAGGCTTTGGCATAATCCAAGCCGTGTCCTTGAGGATCATTTTCGGGGTGTACGGCGATCAATGTAGGAACACCAAAACCTCTTAAATATTCTTCTCTTACCTCAGAACCGGGGCATTTGGGGGCCACCATAATAACGGTGAGGTCTTTTCGGATGGTCATTCCTTCTTCTACGATATTAAAACCATGTGAATAAGAAAGCGTTGCTCCTTTTTTCATCAAAGGAACTACAGCCTCAATTACAGCGCTGTGATTCTTGTCGGGTGTCAAGTTGATGACCACATCGGCAGTAGGAACCATATCTTCATAATTTCCAACTTTAAAATTGTTGTTTGCCCCATTCTGATAGGAGGCTCTTTTTTGATCAATAGCTCCTTGGCGGAGTGTATAACTGATGTCCAGTCCAGAATCTCGCATGTTCAAACCTTGATTGAGTCCCTGTGCTCCACAGCCTACAATTACAATTTTTTTTCCTTTAAGAGCATCTACGCCTTGTTCGAATTCTGACTGATCCATGAAGCGGCATTGCCCCAGTTGGTTTAATTTTTCTGCTAATGAAAGTTGGTTAAAATAATTGGTCATTATATTTATTGATTTTTATTAGTTATCTGATTTAAATTTCTTGAGTATTTCGCTGATGCCCATTTTAGATTTGGAAACTGAAATTCTTCCCGATCGCACGAATTGAAGCAATCCAAAAGGGGCTAAGTCGTTATACAACTGATCGGTTTCGTTTCGGAATCCTGTTTTCTCAATCACAAAATATTCTGGAGAAACGGTCACAATATTGGCATGACTTTCTTTGATGATATTTTGGATGTGTCTTTCTTCGAATAAGGCGCTGGATTTTACTTTATACAGGGCACTTTCCTGAAAGATGGTTTCTTCGTCGGTATGATAAAAGGCCTTGATCACATCCACCTGCTTTTCAATTTGCTGAATGAGTTTTTTTACATTTTCCTCTGGTAACTCAACGATGATGATGAATCTAAAGACGTCTTTGATTTCGGAAAGAGAAGTGGTCAAACTTTCAATGTTGATGTGGCGTTTTAAAAAAATAGCAGAAATGCGATTCAACAAGCCTACATTATTCTCGGAATATATCGAAATGGTAAAAGTTTTGTCCATTGTGGGTATAATTATTTAAGTCGGATATCGGATACTGAGGCTCCTGTGGGTATCATGGGAAAAACATTGTCCTCTTTTTCAACACATACTTCAAGGAAATAGGGTTTATCTGAGGCGATCATTTCGGCCACCGCAGCATCCAAATTTTCCCTTTTATCTACTTTTTGAGCATCCAAATAATATCCTTTGGCGATGGCTACAAAATCGGGGTTAATCATTTCAGTAGAAGCATACCGCTTGTCAAAAAACAATTGTTGCCATTGTCTCACCATTCCCAAGAATTCATTATTCAAGACTACAATTTTTACGGCGGCTTGGGTTTGGAAAATGGTTCCCAATTCCTGAATGGTCATTTGATAGCCCCCATCGCCAATGATGGCTACAACCTCTCTTTCTGGAGCACCCATTTTGGCTCCCAATGCAGCAGGCAATGCAAATCCCATGGTTCCCAATCCTCCCGAAGTAACATTACTTCTGGACTGCACAAAATTGGCATACCTACAAGCGACCATTTGATGTTGACCCACGTCGGTAACCACTACGGCTTCTCCTTTTGTATGTTTGTTGATTGACACAATGACCTCTCCCATGGTGAGACCTTCTTTTTGGGGGTGCAAATCTTTAGTAATGACTTCCTCAATTTCCACCTTCATGTATTCTTCAAAACGTCCCATCCATTGATCGTGAGATTTTTTCTGAATAAGAGGAATCAGAGCGGCTAAACTTTCCTTACAATCACCCAAAACAGGGACATCAGCCTTTACATTTTTATTGATTTCGGCTGGGTCGATTTCAAAATGAATGATTTTTGCCTGTTGGGCATAAGTAGTCAAATCGCCGGTAACACGATCGTCGAATCGCATTCCAACCGCGATGAGAAGATCACATTCGTTGGTCAACATATTCGGGCCGTAATTTCCATGCATACCCACCATTCCAACATTGAGAGGATGGGCGGTAGGCAAAGCTGAAAGACCTAAAATGGTCCATGCGGCGGGAATTCCTGACTTTTCAACAAAAGCTTTGAATTCTTCCTCTGCACTTCCTAATATGACCCCTTGTCCCCAAACAATAAAAGGCTTTTGGGCCTGATTGATTAAAGCTGCCGCTTGGGTGACCGCATGAGTATCCAGCGCATGAACGGGTTTATAACTTCTAACCCCCGTACATTTCTGATAGAAAAAATCAAAGGTGTCGAACTGAGCATCCTTGGTAATGTCTATCAATACAGGTCCAGGTCTACCCGATCTGGCAATATAAAAAGCCTTGGCAAAAATGGCTGGAATTTCGGAGGCTTTAGTGATTTGGTAATTCCATTTGGTTACTGGAGTAGAAATACCTATAATATCTGTTTCTTGAAAAGCATCAGAGCCCAAAAGGTGTGAACCCACCTGTCCGGTAATACAAACCATTGGAGTCGAATCGATTTGAGCATCGGCAATACCCGTTACAAGATTGGTTGCTCCGGGTCCAGAGGTTGCAATGCATACCCCAACTCTTCCAGAGGTTCTTGCATACCCTTGAGCGGCGTGAGTAGCACCCTGCTCATGACGGGTCAATACATGCGTGAGTTTGTCCTGAAATTTGTACAATTCGTCGTAGACAGGCATAATGGCACCCCCAGGGTAACCATAAATCAAGTCCACCTGCTCAGCCAACAAACAACGAATGACTGCTTCTGCACCCGATATTTTAATGCTTTGTCCCTCTACTTCCTGAAGGGCGATTTGATCTTTTGTTTTCATCTGATTAAATATCCGTCACACAACCCAGCGAAGCTGTTGACACACTTTTTATGTATTTGTACAAAACACCTTTTGAAAACTTATACGGAGGTTGCACCCATTTATTTTTTCTTTTTTCTATTTCTTGTTCCGATAAATCCACACTCAAGGTGTTGGTCTCGGCATCAATGGTAATGACATCACCCTCTTCCAACAAACCAATAACGCCACCCTCTTGTGCTTCTGGAACGATATGTCCAACAACAAATCCATGCGTCCCTCCCGAAAATCTACCGTCGGTAATTAAGGCGACCTCTTTTCCAAGTCCTGCTCCCATAATGGCCGCAGTGGGTTTAAGCATTTCAGGCATTCCTGGCCCTCCTTTGGGTCCTTCATATCGGATTACCACTACATCTCCTTTTTTTACTTTTCCAGCGCCTATTCCTGCGTTGGCAGCATATTCGCCGTCAAATACAAGGGCTGGACCTGTAAACTTGAGTCCTTCCTTTCCCGTAATTTTTGCAACAGAACCTCCTGGAGCCAAATTTCCTTTGAGAATTCTGAGGTGTCCCGTGGGCTTGATAGGGTTGTTCAAAGGTCGTATCAAATCCTGACCTTCTTGAAGAGACCCTACTTCGGCTAAATTTTCAGCTAAGGTTTTTCCTGTTATGGTCATACAATCCCCATGAAGCATGTCGTTTTCCAACATAAATTTTAATACTGCAGGAATACCTCCTATGGCGTGC
>JAURMQ010000079.1 GCA_030830625.1 Flavobacteriaceae bacterium | reverse complement strand
TGTTTGGCAAGACCGAAGGACTGCGCATATTTGTGAAGATCTGAAAGCTCAGGGGAAATCGGATCTTTTTACTCAAAAAACGGGTTTGGTCGTCGATGCCTATTTTTCTGGAACTAAAATTAAATGGATATTGGATCAAGACCCCGTGCTAAGAGATCGCGCTCAAAAAGGAGAATTGGCATTTGGAACTGTGGACAGCTGGTTGATTTGGCAACTCACCGAGGGAGCCATTCATGTAACCGATGCCACCAATGCCAGTCGAACGCTGATTTATAACATACATGAAAATCAATGGGATCAGGAGCTTTTAGAACTCCTAAACATTCCAATGTCTTTATTACCCAGGGTGGTCAATTCTTCTGAGATCGTTGGAACTACAGCTGTATCGGTTTTGGGGAGTGCTGTCAGTATAGCTGGAATAGCCGGAGATCAACAAGCAGCGCTTTTCGGACAACTCTGTCTCCAGCCTGGAGCAGTAAAAAATACTTATGGAACAGGTTGTTTTTGTATCATGAATACAGGACAAAAAGCGGTTGTATCCAAAAATAAAATGCTGACTACCATTGCATGGCAGATTAATGGAGAAGTAACCTATGCCATAGAGGGTAGTGTATTCACAGCGGGTGCTTTGATTCAGTGGCTCAGAGATCAATTGCAAATGATTGATAAGGCTTCGGATATTGAAGCCTTGGCCGCAAGTGTAACTGATAGTGGAGGCATTACTTTTGTCCCTGCTTTATCGGGCTTAGGAGCCCCTTACTGGGACCCTCATGCCATGGGTGCCATTATGGGAATTACCCGTGGGACGAACAAGGGGCACATTGCACGAGCAGCTCTGGAGGCTATTGCGTTCAGATCCAGAGACATTATTATTGAAATGCAAAAAGATGCGGGGGTCGATTTTAAAAGCTTAAAAGTGGATGGTGGCGCCAGTAACAACAATTTATTGATGCAAATCCAAGCCGACTTGATAGGTGCCGATGTGATTCGACCTAAAGAAACAGAAACTACTGCTTTGGGTGCCGCATTTTTGGCAGGATTGGCAACCGGTTTTTGGCCCTCTTTGGACGCTCTTGAAAACCTTTGGCAAGAAGACCAACGATTTATTTCTTCTCCAAATCAACAGACACAAAATACCATTTTGCTCTGGGAGGATAGAGTTCCCAGACTATTAAGCGCCAATGAAAAGGAAGGATAACATAAGCGCCTTAGCCCAAGGCGACCCATGGGACATCGTGATAGTAGGAGGAGGAGCCAGTGGCCTAGGGGCGGCTGTTGACGCGGCCAAAAGAGGCTACAAAACATTACTTCTTGAAAAAAACGACTTCTCCAAAGGAACTTCTTCAAGGAGTACCAAATTGGTGCATGGCGGGGTGCGTTACCTCCAAAATGGAGATATATCTTTGGTAATAGAGGCTTTGAAAGAGCGGGGTATAATGAAAAAAAATGCCCCTCATTTGGTCAAAGACATGAGTTTTGTCATTCCTTTTTATGATTGGTGGAATAGTCCTTTTTATGGATTAGGACTCAAAGTGTATGATATGATGGCGGGTAAAATGGGATTGGGTCCCTCTACTTTGCTGAATAAAAATGAGACCATCGAACTGATTAATAATGTCAAACAAGAGGGACTTAAAGGGGGTGTAATTTATCATGACGGACAATTTGATGACTCCAGAATGGCAATTACTCTGGCTTTGACCGCCACTGAATTAGGAGCAACTTTGATCAATTATACTGAAGTTACAGGTTTGATCAAAAAGGAAAATCTCATCACCGGCGTAGAGGTTTTGGATGTTGAGTCGGGTGAAAAGTATTCTATCCATTCCAAAGTGGTTGTAAATGCAACAGGAGTATTCAGTGATCTGATTGTTAAAATGGATCAACCAGAAGCTCGTCCAATGATCAGACCCAGTCAGGGAGTTCATTTGGTTTTGGAAAGAGATTTTTTGGATGGTAATCATGCAATTATGATTCCTCATACCACTGATGGTAGGGTTTTGTTTGCAGTGCCTTGGCACGATCATGTGGTGGTGGGCACTACAGATACGCCTATCGATCATGCAGACGAAGAACCAATTGCGTTGGAAGAGGAAGTTGCTTTTATTCTCAAAAATGCCTCTCAATACATGACCAAAAAACCCAAACGGAGCGATGTCAAAAGTGTTTTTGCAGGATTAAGACCCTTGGCAGCCCAACAAGGAGAGGCTGCAGAGACCAAAGAAGTTTCTCGGCATCATAAGGTAAATGTTTCCACCAGTGGCCTGATCAGTGTTCTGGGAGGTAAATGGACTACCTACCGAAAAATGGGAGAAGATTCCATCAATACTGCTGCTGTGGTAGGGGGATTGAAGGAACAAAAATGCAAAACCAGAAAACTCCTGCTCCACGGATATGACGAAAATACTGACATGAATGACCCTCTTCACGTTTATGGATCTGATCGTCAAAAAATCATTTCTATGGGGAATCCTAAAGACAATGAATCTTTATCAGATAAATTTTATATTAGTAAAAATATTATTCTTTGGAGTGTTGAGAGGGAAATGGCCATTCATTTGGAAGATGTTTTGGCGAGAAGAGTGAGGTGCTTGTTTTTAGATGCTCAAGAAACTCAAAAAGTCGCTCCTCAAGTTGCTAGAATTATGGCGGATGCTATGAATAAAAGCGATGAATGGATGGCAAATGAGTTGACCGAATTTTATAAAATTTCACAAAACTATATATTATGAATATTGATCCGTATTTAGCAGAGTTTATTGGAACTTTTTTTCTTCTCCTTTTGGGAGCAGGTGTAGTGGCCAACGTTAGCCTTAAAAAAACAATTGCAGAAGGCCAAAATGCTTGGGTTTTGATCACCAGTGCTTGGGGTTTTGCGGTTTTTGTTGGAGTTTTTATCACGGGACAATTCAGCGGGGCTCACCTCAATCCAGCGGTTACATTAGGTTTGGCAGTTGCTCATAAATTTTCTTGGACTTTGGTTCCTGGATATGTAATCGCTCAGGTGTTGGGAGCCATGATGGGCAGTTGGGTCTGTTACCTTACCTATATCGATCATTATCGCCTCACCGAGGATGAGGGAACAGTTCGCAGTACCTTTTGTACAGGTCCAGCTATAAGGAATTATAAAAACAACTTCTTTAGTGAATTCTTAGGCACTTTTGTTTTGGTCTTTGGGGTAATGTTCATTGCCATACCCAATATAGCAATTGAAGGCGTAGTAGTTGAAAATTTTGGATTGGGAGCGTTGCAGGCGTTACCTGTTGCTCTTTTGGTTTGGGTAATTGGAATGGCTCTGGGAGGAACCACTGGCTATGCAATCAATCCTGCACGTGACTTTGGGCCTCGGTTGATGTATCAATTTTTACCAAGAAAAAACAAGAATGCAGATTGGGCGTACGCTTGGATTCCTATTTTGGGACCATTTGCAGGAGGGGCAACGGCAGGCTTTGCTTATCTTCTATTCGTTTAGGGAAAACATCACTTGTTTTACCCTTTCTGGATAGTCGGTAATGATTCCATCTACATTCAATACCAACATCTTTTTGATGTCTTCATTTTTGTTGATGGTGTAAGGAAAAATCTTAATTCCGGCTTGCTGAATTTTTTTAACGTTTTTAACGGTCAATGATTTAAAACTGGGATTAATGGCTTTGGCCTGAACAGTTTTAGCAATGGGTAAAGCGTCCAGTGGATCAGCATCGGTCAATACAGCAATAGGAACCTCTTTATTCAACTCATAAAAGTGTTTAAGTTCGTCCCAATTAAAACTTGAAATGATGAATTGAT
>JAURMQ010000078.1 GCA_030830625.1 Flavobacteriaceae bacterium | reverse complement strand
ACTTAAATAAAAAAGAGCGAAAGACGGGATTTGAACCCGCGACCCTCACCTTGGCAAGGTGATGCTCTACCCCTGAGCTACTTTCGCTTGTGGTCTGCAAAAATAGTAAAATCCCACATTCTTAATCAAGATTTTCGCTAACTTTATTAATCTAATCCTAAAATCTTAATCATGACTGAAAAAGAATTACGCGTAAAAGCTAAAAAAATCGTCATCTTCAAGAGTCATCTTCTCACCTATACCCTATCCAATCTGATGTTTTTTGGAATAGATTACTTAGATAATGGTCATTTAAATTGGGCCTACTTTGTATTGTTGGGTTGGGGTGTAGGAATTATCTCTCATTTTATTAAGCTTAAGACATGGGGAATATTCTCCATCGAAAAAGAAATGGAACGTTTACGAAAATCTTCACGCTGATCAGCCGCTTATTTTAATTGGCGTTTGATTTCGCTGAGTTTCATCAAGGCTTCGATAGGAGTGAGGGTGTCGATGTCCAAATCTTTGATCTCCTCTCGTAGGGTTTCCAAAAGGGGATCGTCCAAATTAAAAAAACTCAGTTGAATTTGGTCTTTACCCACTTTAAGCGTTTCCGCATTCGTTTCTAAGGTATGGGACTGCTCCAATCCTTTGAGTTTTTGGCTTGCCCTTCGGATTACAAATTCTGGCATACCCGCCATTTTGGCCACATGAATTCCAAAACTGTGAGCACTTCCACCCGGAACCAATTTTCGCATAAACAAAACTTTGTCTTCCAATTCTTTGACCGATACATTATAATTTTTGATCCTTATAAAATCATGAGTCATCTCATTCAGTTCGTGATAGTGAGTTGCAAAGAGCACCTTAGCTTTGGCGGGGTGTTCATGTAAAAATTCGGCGATGGCCCAAGCGATAGAAATTCCATCATAGGTGCTTGTTCCCCTACCAATTTCATCCAAAAGAACCAAACTGTTCTCCGTAATATTATTCAAAATCGATGCCGTTTCATTCATCTCCACCATAAAAGTAGATTCGCCCATAGAAATATTATCGCTGGCCCCTACTCGGGTAAAAATCTTATCCATAACTCCCGTTTTCAGGGAGGCTGCTGGAACAAAACTTCCCATTTGTGCCATCAAAATCAAAAGAGCGGTTTGCCTCAATAGAGCCGATTTACCCGACATATTGGGTCCCGTTATCATGATGATTTGCTGTGTATCCGGATCGAGTACCAAATCGTTGGCAATAAAAGGCGTTCCCGGAGGCAACTGATGTTCGATCACGGGGTGCCGCCCTTCTTTTACCTCCAATACATTCGTGTCCAAAAACTCTGGACGTGTATAGTTGTGCTTGATCGCCAAGGACGCAAAACACCACAACATATCCAAATGCGCGACCGATCGGGCGTTCCTTTTTAAAGGCTCTATATGGGCTTGTAATTCGACCAATAATGCCGAGTACAAACGGCTCTCTATCGACTTGATTTTTTCCTCTGCCCCCAATATTTTTGTCTCATACTCCTTTAGTTCTTCGGTGATATAACGTTCTGCATTCACCAAGGTTTGCTTTCTGATCCAATCCTCTGGCACCTTGTCTTTATGGGTATTTCTCACCTCTATGTAATAGCCAAAAACATTGTTAAAAGCTATTTTTAAGGAAGGGATTTGGCTACGCTCGCTCTCCCTTTCCAGCATTTTATCCAAATGATCTTTACCCGATCGTAAAAGACCTCGGAGTTCATCCAGCTCGCTGTTCACTCCATCAGCAATAACTTCTCCTTTACTCAGCAATACAGGGGCATCTGGTTTCAAAGACGATCGAATCGACTCACTGATCTCCTTGGTATCCAAAAACCCTTTGGATTGTTCTTGCAATACCTTATCCGAATGATCGGATAAATAGGTTTTAATCTGATCGATTTCCTGTAGTGATTTACCCAATTGGACCAATGCCCGTGGGCTGATTTTTTGAGTGGCAATCTTAGCAATAATCCTTTCAATGTCAACCATTGAGTTTAAGTGGTTGGCCATTTGATCAAAAGCGTCGTTGTCCTTCACCAATGCGGCTACCACATCCAAGCGTTGTTCAATTACACTCAAGTTCCTCTCCGGAAAGGCCAATCCATGCTTCAGCATTCTTCCTCCCATAGCGGTAAGGGTGTGGTCCAATACATCGATCAAAGCCACGCCATTAGGATTGGTGGATTGGAACAATTCTAAATTACGCATGGTGAAGCGATCCATCCAGACGTATTCCTCTTCAAATATCCTCTTGAGGGTGGTAATATGAGGGATCTTATTGTGATGGGCTTCCGATAGGTAGTGTAAGATCGCTCCAGCAGCAACAACTCCCGTTTCCATCTTTTCTATGCCAAAGCCTTTAAGCCCCACGGTCTTGAAGTGGGCTGTCAATTGCTCCAGCGCATAGGTACTTTCAAAAATCCAATCCTCTAAATAAAAGACATTGAACTGACCCCCCATCTGATCTGCAAAAGTTTTTTTGAATGGCTTGGACACCAAAACCTCTGTAGGTGCAAAATTTTGCAACAACTGTTCCATCTGCACTACAGTTCCCTCCGAAACCCAATAATCCCCCGTAGAGATATCCAAAAAGGAAATTCCTGTTTTGGAGGGTCCAAAATGCACTGCCGCCAAAAAGTTATTTTTCTTTTGCTCTAAAACCTCATCATTAAGAGAAACGCCAGGGGTAACCAATTCTGTGACCCCCCTTTTTACAATTTTTTTGGTGAGTTTAGGATCCTCCAATTGATCACAAATGGCCACCCTACACCCCGCTCTAACGAGTTTGGGCAAATAGGTATTCAAGGAATGGTAAGGGAAGCCGGCCAACTCAGTTTCGCTGGTGCTTCCTGCTCCTCTTTTAGTCAAGATGATACCGAGTATTTTGGCAGCCCGTACCGCATCGGCACCAAAGGTCTCATAAAAATCTCCCACTCGAAATAACAACAAAGCATCAGGATATTTCACCTTGATCTGGTTGTACTGTTTCATTAAAGGAGTTTCTTTTTTCGACTTGGCCACCTACGAATTGGGTTTTTACGAATGTAATTATTAAAAAATTCTTGCAGGAATTGGGTTTTAAAATTTTGTTAACAAGCTCAGTGCCGGTCATTATTTACTAATTTTATAGCCATGCGGAAATTAAAAAACAGCGAACTGAATCGAAAATCGGTAGCGGCCTTTAAACAAGCCCCCAAGACTCCTCTAATCTTGATCCTTGACGATGTTCGCAGTCTCAACAACATCGGTTCTGTTTTCAGAACCGCTGATGCTTTTTTGGTGGAAAAAATCTATCTCTGCGGAATCACCGCAACCCCACCCAATAAAGACATTCACAAAACGGCTTTAGGAGCCACGGAGTCGGTACATTGGGAATATCAAAAAGACGCCTCAGAAGTGGTCCATAAACTCCAGGCCCAAGACGTAAAAGTTTTGGCCATCGAACAAGCAGAAGGGGCTATTTCTTTAGAACAATTTGAGGTCGTTGAAAACATCAAATATGCATTTGTTTTGGGAAACGAAGTCAAAGGAGTATCCCAATCCACCATAGATCAATGCGATGGAGTGTTGGTAATCCCTCAAGAAGGCACCAAACATTCACTGAATATCTCCGTGGCTACGGGAGTGGTTTTATGGGATTTTTATCAGAAGTTTAAAATGCTTTAATGCGCTGCAATACCAGCTGATAGTCCCTTTCATTGTTTACAAAGTCAATATCCGTCAGATCAATGCTCATATGAGGTATCGTCTTTTCAGATTTAAGGAAATTTTGATACCCCAATTCAATCTCTTGCAGATAGCCCCTCCTAATATTTTGTTCATACGATCTGCCTCTGCTTTTGATCTGAAGCCATACTTCTTCAATCGGTTTGTAAAGAAAAACGATCTTCTGTGGAACCTCCAATTGGGCTGATAAACGTTCGTAGTTTTGCTTAAAATCAAGGAAATCAGTCTTAGAAAGATTGATTTGGGCAAAAATTAAAGATTTGAAAAAGGAATGGTCGGCCGACCCAATTTTTTGCTTAAAATCACGAAACTGTCGAAACCGATCCTCTAAAAAATAATTTTCCAAAGGGAGTGCAAAACGCTGGGGTTGATCGTAAAATTTTTCCAAGTAGGGGTTTTGAGTAAAGTTTTCCAACAATTTTGGCACCCCATAATCTGATGCTATTTTTTGAGCAAGTGAGGTTTTTCCCACACCAATATTTCCCTCAAAAGCCAAAAATTGGTCCGCATCAAACAAATCAGGAGCCCACTGGTGTAAAGGCATTTTATGGAGTTGGGAATGGTCTTTACAGATCTTTAACAAATCCTCCATACTTTTCCCCAAACCAGGGTGCACAAAACCCGGTTCCATTTCGCACATTGGAATCAAAATAAAGTTCCTTAATGCCAATCGGGGGTGAGGTAAAATCAGGCCTTCACTTTCCAAAACAAGGTCTTCATAAAAAAGTAAATCCAAATCAATATTCCGAGATATATAGCCGGATTGAACAGTTCTCACTCTGCCGAGTTTCAGCTCTATTTTCAATAATTGATCCAGCACACGAGTGGGCGAGAGAGGGGTTTGAACCTCAATACAAGTATTGATAAATTCCGGTCCATCAAATCCCCAAGAAGGGGTCTTATAGAGCGACGACAGCTTGGTTAAAGTCCCGATTTTCTTTTGTATATGAACGACTGCCTCTTGAATGTTTTTTAGACGTTGACCCTCATTGGATCCCAGCGAAATATATGCTTTATTCATTTTAATCCTCCGCCTAAATTTCGTAAAACAATTCCACAAACCCTATCTTTGAAATAAAATATGTTGTCATGGATTTTTTCAAAAATTTTCTAGCTTCCTGTTTAGGTACCTTTGTCGCATTAGGGTTGATCAGCATTTTCTTTTTTATGGGTATCGCTTCAATAGCCACTGCTGTAAATTTTGAAAAGCTGGATCACAAACAAATCGGGGATAGCAGTGTACTGGAATTGGATCTAAATACCACTATATTGGACAGAAGCCCTGCCTTCAACCCATTCGAAAACTTTTCAGATTTTGGATCCGATGTAGCTGGTATGGACAAAATACTGGGCAGTATTGATAAAGCAAAAAAAGATGACCAGATCAAGGGTATCATAATCCATTCGGGTAACATCAACTCAGGCTGGGTACAAGCACGAGAAATCAGAAATGCCTTGAAAGCTTTCAAATCGTCCAATAAATTCATCTATGCCCATTCAGATTATATGTCGCAAAAAGGCTATTACATCAGTTCGATTGCAGACAGTATATTCATGAATCCCGTAGGGATGATAGAACTTAAAGGGCTTTCTTCAGAGGTACTTTACTACGAAGATTTTCAAAACCAATACGGTGTCAAAATGGAAGTCGTACGCCATGGAAAATACAAAAGTGCGGTAGAGCCTTTTTTACAAGATCACATGAGTGAGGAAAACCGATTGCAAATTCAAAATCTGCTGGATGACGTCTGGGAAACCCTTAGAGATGAAGTGGCTGAAAGCCGAAAAATGTCTGCTCAAACCCTTGACGCTCTCACCGATGACCTTATAGTAAACAATGCCGAAGAGGCCTTAGCTCAGGGTATAATTGATGGATTGCTTTATAAGGAAGATTTTGAAAATAAAATCAAAGCAGCTTTAAACGCAGACCCAAAGGAAAAACTGAATACCCTTGATTACAACAAAATGAATGTACGGATTCAAGAATACAATAAAGACATCAAAGACCGAATAGCCATCATCTACGCCCAAGGTCCGATTCTATATACGGAAGGAAACGAAAACATCATCGGAAAAGAGGCCCTCAACAAAGCCTTTCAAGAAGTTGTAGAAAACGAAAATATCAAAGCGGCAGTCTTGCGTATTGATTCTCCAGGTGGAGACGCCTTAACCTCCGAAATCATCCTCCAAGCCTCCAGAGCCTTAGGGGGTGTAAAACCATTCGTAGTATCGATGGGCAATGTTGCCGCTTCAGGAGGTTATTACATCGCCTGTTTGGCCGATAAAATTTATGCCGATCCCATGACCATTACTGGATCTATTGGAGTATTGGCGGCTTTTCCAAACATCAGAGGCATGACCCACAAAATTGGAATCAATGCAGAACAAGTAACCACCCACGAAAATGCTATGGGGTATAGTGTTTTTGAACCCCTGAGTAGAGGCTTCGAAAAAAGCACCCAATCTGCTATTGAAAAAATATATTACACCTTCAAATCTCGTGTAGCCGAAGGAAGATCAATCGATATGAATACCGTCGAGGACATTGCCCAAGGAAGGGTTTGGTCTGGAAAAGATGCCTTAGAGGTGGGTCTGATTGATGCTTTGGGGGGATTGAATGAAGCCATCGCAGCCGCCGCCGAATTGGCCCAGCTGGAAACCTATAATATTGCGGATTATCCCAAATACAAAGACGATTTAGAAAGCATGATTTTGGATGCTTTTACCGAAGCCAAAACAAAACTGACACAACACCCCCTTGAAAAATTTGCCTCCGAATTTATCGAACTTAGCCAGCTGGAAGGAATTCAAACCAGAATTCCTTATTCGATAAAAATGGAATAAATGAAACCACAACATCGCGAACTCGCTGCCAAGATTTATCTGTATCTCGCCGCTTTGTTCATTACCTCACTGGTAGTGTCCAATCTTATTTTTCAAAAGTTTTTTTATTGGTATCCTTTTGAAGGAGAACTCTTTGGAAGCCGTTTGTTCGAGCTTTCTGTCGGGATTTTACCCTATCCCCTCACCTTTTTGATCACCGATTTGATTTCAGAAATTTATGGAAAAAAAGCAGCCAACCGAGTCGTCATTTCAGGAATTTTCGCTTCATTCTTTTCTATGGGAATAGTATTGATTGCGGACTTTGTTCCTGCCATGAACAGCTCACCTGTTGACGATGCCACGTTCACCAAGGTATTTTCCCTTTCCCCTATTGCCGTCTTGGCCTCCATGATGGCCTATCTTTTGGCCCAATTTGTTGACATCAGAATTTATCATTTTTGGAAAAAACTGACTCAGGGTAAAATGCTGTGGTTGAGAAATAACTTTTCTACTTTTGTCTCACAATTTTTAGATACCTTTTCTGTAGTCCTACTGCTTTCCCTATTCGGGATTTTACCCTGGGATTTATTTATTGGATTGGTATTGTCGGGCTTTGTCTTCAAAGTGATTGTAGCCGCTTTAGATACCCCTCTGCTTTATTTATTTGTGGGGATATTCAGAAAAAAGTTTGACCTAAAAAGGGGGGAAGAAATAAGATTATAAAATGGAAGAAACAAGCCTAACCCGAATCAATAAATACCTGAGTGAAATTGGCTATTGCTCCCGCAGAGAAGCCGATAAATTGATTGATGCCGGAAGGGTTTGGGTCAACGGGAAAAAAGCCGAAATGGGGATCAAGGTCAGCCCAGAAGACCAGATCACCGTCAATGGAGAGGCGCTGAATCCCCCCAAAAACAAAAATGTTTATCTGGCTTTTAACAAACCTAAGGGAATTGTTTGCACGACCGATACCCATGTAGAAAAGGACAACATCATTGATTTTATCAATTATCCCAAGAGAATCTTTCCTATTGGCCGATTGGACAAGCCCAGTGAAGGGCTCATTTTTCTTACCAATGATGGGGACATTGTCAATAAAATACTGCGAGCCCGAAACAATCACGAAAAAGAATACCTCGTTACGGTCAACAAACCCATCACCAATGATTTCATCCAAAAGATGGGAAACGGAGTGCCTATATTAGATACCGTTACCCGAAAATGTTTTGTAAAACAGACCCATAAAAATCAATTCAGAATAATTTTAACCCAAGGATTAAACCGACAAATACGAAGGATGTGTGAGTATTTGAACTACCGAGTTACCGACCTGAAAAGGGTTAGGATTATGAATGTAAAACTGGACGTAAAAGTGGGAAAATGGCGGTACCTCAAACCCGAAGAACTTAAAAAACTTAATCAGTTGTTGGAAGAATCCTCAAAAACTGAAAATTAACCGATAAAAATCTCCACCACTGTACCTTCATTGGAACGGATGTTGTAAACGGTTTGGTCTTCAAAAAGTAAATACTGACCCTTGATCCCTTTCAGTACTCCTGTGTAGGTGTTTTCTTTCTCCAAGTTTAAACTTTTAACCTTTTCTGGGTACTGCAAAACGGGGAATTGTAATTCGCTCACCTTTTGATCCCGAATGATATAGGGTTTTAAATCTTTGGGAAGCCCCTCTTCCGCCAGATGGATCGATTCCTCCCAAGACACCTCTTCAAACTCGTTTTGCAACATTTTACGCCAGTGGGTCTTATCCGAAAAATATTCTTTCAAACTCACTTCGGCCACTCCAGCCAGATATCGATTGGGCACTTCCAAAATTCCAATGGCTTGATGAGCCCCCTGGTCAATCCATCGGGTAGGAATCTGACTTTTTCGTGTAACTCCAACTTTGAGGTGACTGCTCAGCGCCAAATAGACCCAATGGGGTTGCAATTGTACTTTTTTTTCATAGTCCAAATCGCGATCCTCTTCACCCAAATGGGCTTTGCTCAATTCGGGGCGCATAACCCAGTCTCCGGCCGAGGGAATTTCAAAAAAACAACTTTTGCAAAAACCTTGTCTAAAAAGGGGTTTCAAAGCAAGGCAACTCAAACATTGAGTCCCCGCAAAATCAATTTTGAGGGTTTGGTCCAAAAATTGGTTCATCTCCAAATAGTCATTTTCTAAATTGAGAAAATAACGAATAGGATCCCCTATTTCGGTAATCATTTTCTTTAAAACTCCTTTGAACATCTTGAAACGAAAGTTATATATTTATAGTCTAAAGATACATTTTTCTTATGCCAATTCCCCTTTTCAACTCTGTCGCCTCCTGGTTCCTTAAAAAACGAATTCATCAAATGGAATTGTTTATGAAATACCCCAATGAGGTACAGCAGGAAGTGCTATACGGTCTTTTGAACAACGCCTCAAAAACAGAAGTAGGGAAAAAATACGATTTTCAATCCATTAAAAATTATGACGATTTTAAAAACCGAATGCCTGTGGTAGGCTATGAGGATATCGTGGATCAAATAGAACGGTGCAGAAAAGGAGAGCAAAATATTTTCTGGGCTACCCCCATCAAATGGTTTGCCAAATCCAGTGGCACCACCAATGCAAAAAGTAAATTCATCCCCATCAGTAATGAGTCCTTAGAGAAATGTCATTACAAAGCCGGAAAAGATATGCTTTCCATTTATTACAACAACAATGAGAATGCTCAAATATTGGCGGGCAAGTGCCTCCGCTTAGGCGGCAGTAGCGAATTGTATCACCATACCGATACCTCTTTTGGAGACCTCTCAGCCATTATCATTGACAACCTTCCTTTTTGGGCAGAACTGGGCAGTACGCCCAGCCAAAAGGTATCTCTAATGTCCGAATGGGAAAGCAAAATGGAGGCCATCATCAACGAAACAATAGGAGAAAAAGTAACCAGTTTGGCTGGTGTCCCCTCATGGATGTTGGTTTTACTGCAAAATGTACTGAAAAAAACCAAGAAAGCCACGATCACCGAAGTATGGCCTATGATTGAAGTTTACTTCCACGGAGGGGTGAGTTTTCATCCCTATCGGGCACAATTTGAAAAATTATTTAAAGGCTCTGACCTTAACTTTTTTGAAATTTTTAATGCCTCAGAAGGGTTCTTTGGGATGCAAGATCAAAATCAATCCCAAGAGCTTTTGCTGATGCTGGATTACGGTATTTTTTATGAATTTATTCCCATGGATCAAATGGATCGGGAGGAGACTGAAGTCATCATTCCCCTGAGCGAGGTTGAACGGGCTAAAAATTATGCCATGGTCATCACCACCAATGCGGGTTTGTGGCGTTATAAAATTGGTGACACCATAAAGTTTACTTGTTTGAATCCCTACCGAATTCAAATTACTGGGCGCACCAAAAGCCACATCAATGTATTTGGAGAAGAGTTGATGATTGAAAATGCAGAAATGGCCCTCAGCAAAGCCGCCAAAGTAATGAATCTCGATGTTGTAGACTATACCGCTGGCCCCATCTTTATGGAAGCTAATAAAAAAGGGGGACATCAATGGTTGATTGAATT
>JAURMQ010000077.1 GCA_030830625.1 Flavobacteriaceae bacterium | reverse complement strand
GTAAACCAAGAATTTGAAAATGGTCTCAAAATCCAAACCCTTACCCGCTAAATCATCAATATATAACCAAAAGGTTTGTACCACAAAAATGACCATACAGATGACGAATACACTGGCCAAACGGTTCAGGTATTGTAGAATAATATAGCGGTCAATAATTTTCAATACACTAATTGTTGATGTAATAATTGGGGTAGTCGGATTCGTTAAAAACGAAGAAATTATCAGGCAAAGAACGATTAACCCTTAGATTGTTTATGGTGAGTGTGGTAATGGTCCCATTTTCCCCGATCTCTATAAGTTTGAAGATGTGGTTTTGTTGAGTATCGATACCGATCAATAAGGATTGGATATCGCCGTCATCTTGTGTAGGGACTAATTTTACAAACTGAATTTTCTTTCCCCTCACTGTCTGATGGATGTCCCATTGGTAATCATATCCCTCTTTATAAAACTGAAGTAATTCTTGGGGATTGATCCCAAAGTCCTCATCCTCACTGGAGGGAGTCACGGTAATTTCTTTATTCTCAGGAACTATAGTATATAAATCTTCGCCATCAAAGAGTTGGATGGCATCCAAAAAATTCAGCTTATATTTTTCGTTAGCTACGGTCACTTGTCCCGAACTTTCCTGATTGATCTGCTCCATTCGATTGTTGAGTACGTAGCTGAAATCAAATTCAATATTGTCATAACTTTCCATTTGTTTGGAGGCCAACTCCAAAAGATTTTTAGCCTCGATAGAAGTTTGACCGCAAGCGATTCCAAAGGAAACAAGGCAAAAGAATGAGAAAAAACGTTTTAATTTCATAGCGTAAATTTAGGCATCTTCATTGTTCAATAGCGCATCCAGCGCATTTAAATCAGAGATCAAAACCTGCCTTGCTTTGCTTCCCTCAAAAGGCCCAACAATGCCTGCAACTTCCATTTGGTCAATGATTCTACCGGCTCTATTGTACCCCAGTTTTAGTTTTCTTTGTAACAGTGAGGCAGAACCCTGTCTCGCTGTTACAATTACCTCTGCAGCTTCTCTAAAGAGTTCGTCTCTTTCGGAGGGATCAAGGTCTAAATTACTGGCATTTTCTTCTACATATTCGGGTAAAATATAGGCACTGGCATAACCCATCTGAGCCCCAATATAGTCCGAAATTCTTTGAACTTCGGGCGTATCCACAAAGGCACATTGAATACGAGTCAAATCATTGCCTTGGGTATAGAGCATATCTCCACGACCGATCAATTGATCTGCACCTCCTGAATCCAGTATGGTACGAGAATCTATTTTGGAGGTCACCCGAAAAGCAATTCTAGCCGGGAAATTGGCTTTAATGATCCCAGTAATAACATTGACCGAGGGCCTTTGGGTGGCAATGATTAAATGAATGCCTACGGCACGAGCCAATTGCGCCAGTCTTGCGATGGGAGTTTCCACTTCTTTTCCTGCAGTCATGATTAAGTCGGCAAATTCATCCACTACCAGAACGATGTAGGGCAAAAAACTGTGACCATCTTCGGGATTCAACTTCCGCTCTCGATATTTTTGGTTGTATTCCTTAAGGTTACGGCACATGCCGTTTTTGAGTAATTCATACCGATTATCCATTTCTATACACAAGGAATTTAGGGTATGAATTACTTTAGTATTGTCGGTAATAATTGCCTCTTCCATATTGGGTAATTTCGCCAAATAATGACGTTCAATTTTGTTGTAAATATTAAGTTCCACTTTTTTGGGATCCACCAAAACGAATTTGATCTCGGCGGGGTGTTTTTTATAAAGTAATGAGGTCAACACCGCATTCAATCCTACCGATTTTCCCTGACCTGTTGCTCCAGCCATCAGCAAGTGAGGCATTTTGGTTAAATCTACCACAAAAGTTTCGTTACTGATGTTTTTCCCCAAGGCTATCGGGAGCTCCATCTCGGCGGTCTGAAATTTATTGGAGGCAATTACGGAGCGCATAGAGACTACACTGGGCTTCTGATTGGGGACTTCGATACCGATTGTTCCCTTTCCAGGAATAGGAGCGATGATCCGGATGCCTAAGGCTGCAAGAGAGAGCGCGATATCGTCCTCCAAGTTTTTGATTTTTGAGATTCTAATCCCAGCATCGGGAATAATTTCGTAAAGTGTGACCGTAGGTCCTACGGTTGCCTTGATTTTGGATATTCCGATGTTGTAATTTTTGAGGGTATCTACAATTTTGTTTTTGTTTTGTTCCAATTCCTCTTGGTCGATAGTAATTGAACTTTCGCCATAATCTTTGAGTAAGTCGTGAATAGGAAAACGGTATTTACTCAACTCCAGCTTAGGATCAAAAAAACCGTGTTTTTCAACCAGCGACTGCGCCAAGTTATCCGTCACACTTTCTTCCTCTTTATAGGTTTCCACTTCCATGGTTACTTCCTCCTCCTCCTCCTCCTGAGGTGTTTTTTCAAGGGGTATAGGAATGTCCTTTTGCTCTTCAGTAGCAGACTGACTTGTCTGAACAAAATCATCGATTTCGAGATCCAAACTGTTTTCGACATACACAACTGCCGGTTTTTCCTCCTTTTTAAAGTGAGACTGAATGAACAAAATCGCCTTTTCGGGGGTCAATTGCCATTGGAACACCAAGATGATAATCCCAGTAAAAATCAATAATCCAGCTACTCCTAATTTTCCCAAGTAAGCGACCAGAAAGCTG
>JAURMQ010000076.1 GCA_030830625.1 Flavobacteriaceae bacterium | reverse complement strand
GGTATGAGCTGAAGAAATAGATATTTTCCTTGCACAGAAAGATAATATTATATTTGCAATCAAGAGTATTGAGATGAAGATTCAAGAAATTACAACAGTGTTGGAACAATGGGCCCCTACTGCCTATGCAGAAGATTTCGACAATGTAGGTTTACTGGTTGGAAATATACAGAACAATTGTACCGGAGTTCTCATCACCCACGATGTATTGGAAGATGTCATTGATGAAGCTGTTGACAAAAAATACAACCTTATTGTTGGCTTTCATACCATTATTTTTTCGGGTTTAAAAAAATTGACGGAACAAAACTATGTGGAGCGCGTGGTGGCCAAAGCCCTCAAAAACGATATTGCCATTTATGCCCTTCACACCGCATTGGACAACCACAGCCAAGGGGTAAGCTATGCTTTGGCGCAAGCCTTATGCTTGGAAAACATTCAGGTCTTGGTCCCTCAAAAAGACACCCTCAGACAGTTGACCACATACGTTCCCAAAGAAAATTCAGAAGCCCTTTTGGATAAACTCTATCAAGCGGGAGCTGGTGCCTTAGGAGATTACGATGAATGTAGCTTTGTCACGACGGGTATGGGCAGTTTCAGAGGAAATGAAAAGGCTGAACCCTTTTTGGGAAAACCATTGATTCGGGAATTTGTAGAAGAAGCACAACTCAATCTGATTTTCAAAAAACATCAAGAACAAACTATTATTCAAACCTTGAGAGAAAACCACCCCTATGAAGAAGTGGCTTATGAAATTTATCCTTTAAACAACTACAATCCAGAGGTAGGCATGGGAAGCGTAGGTACGCTAAAAAATGAAATGGATGAAAAGGACTTTCTCAAATTGGTAGGAGATACATTAGAAATAAAATTCTTACGTCACTCCTCAATGGAAGGGAGAAAAATCAAAAAAGTTGCTGTTCTTGGCGGTTCTGGAAGCTTTGCCATCCCCCATGCAAAAAAAATGAAAGCCGATGCATTTGTGACGGCCGACCTCAAATACCACGATTTCTTTCAAGCCGAAAATCAGCTGCTTCTGGTCGATGGTGGACATTATGAAACAGAACGTTTCACAAAAAATTTGATACATGACCATCTTATCGAAAAATTACCTAATTTTGCAATCGCTTTATCCAAGTCAGTAACCAACCCTGTAAAGTATTTTTCTAATGGCAAAAAAGAATGAGGTAACCGTAGAAGACAGACTAAGAGCTCTTTACGATTTACAATTAATCAATTCTCGAGTGGACGAAATTCGCAACGTTAGAGGTGAATTACCCCTCGAAGTCGAAGACCTTGAAAACGAAATCGCAGGCTTGAACAAAAGGTTAGAGAATTTTAATCAAGAAGTCAGTGATTTTGATTTTCAAACCAACGAGCAAAAAAATAACATTGAGGTGGCCAAGGAAGAATTCAAAAAGTACGAAGAAAACCTCAAGAATGTCAGAAACAATAGAGAATACAACTCGATTGTAAAAGAACAAGAGTTTCAAGAGTTGGAAATTCAATTGGCTGAGAAACGCATCAAAGAATTTACTGCTAAAAAAGAGCTTAAATTAGAAGCCATTGCTCAATTGGATGAAAAACTCAAAGAACGCAACAAGCACTTAAAGGCCAAAAAAGAAGAGCTGGACGAAATTCTCAAAGAAACTGAAAAAGAAGAAAGTATTTTGGGTAAAAAAGCTACTGAATTTCAAAGCAAAATTGAACCCCACCTCTTTGAAGCTTATCAGAAAATAAGAAAAAACGTTAAAAACGGATTGGCCATAGTCCCTGTCGAAAGAGGCGCCTCTGGCGGATCCTACTTTACCATACCTCCACAGATTCAAATGGAAATCGCCTCTCGCCAAAAAATAATTACTGATGAGCACAGTGGCAGAATTCTCGTCGATCCAGAATTGGCACAGGAGGAAAAAGAAAAGATGTCAGCCATTTTTGCGTACAAAAAATAGCTACAGATACGGCAATTATTTTTCAATCCAAGAATTCAGTAACACCTTCCTTTAGTTTTACTGTAATAATGAATGGTCTCTGAGACTTTACCCAACGGAGCATTCATGGCTAAAGCTGCCAATGAGATTCAGTTTTTATACCCCCCATATAAAAGAAGAAAAGCGTCCTTACAAAAAGAAATCAAACTGCTTTTTCCAAACGCATAACATTGAAACTCATTTGGCCATAGAGAGAAATTAACCGTTTCTCCACAGATTTCACTATAAAAAAACCCCCCAAATCGGGGGTTTTTCAATCATTGGTGAAAGTCCAAGATTTACTTTATAAAAATGAACTTGATGTGATTTACTACAAGGTTGTGAGGATTAGTCTTGGAGGTAAAATCATTGAATATTTGACAATAAAAAGAGAGATATACTGTTGATTTTTAGTTGATTATTGGATTTTATTGAAGAATTTAAAACTAAAATTAAGAGTAAATCTGCCCTTGATTCATGGATTTTTTCTTTCAAAATTCTATATATATTTTCTATATAATGATAAATTGATTTTCCACATAATGATTTAGCATAAATCAAATTCATATATACATTCAATAGTTTATCTAAGATAATTTTACAATTGTATTATATTTAGTTCTATGAATATAAATAACAGAACCATATTCTGTAAAGACAACTTAGAAATTCTTAGAAATATTGATAGTGAATGTGTGGATATGATTTATTTAGATCCACCATTCAATAAGAAAAAGTCCTTTACTGCACCAATTGGAACAACTGCAAAAGGTGCATCATTCAAAGATATTTTTGGTAAAGAAGACTTCAAAGATGAATGGAGGGAAGAATTTAAAGTTGAACACAAAGAACTGTATGATTTCTTAGAGGCAATGCAGTTCTATGCAAATGAAAGTGATGTAGCATATATAGCATAGATGGCAATTAGGATAATTGAATGCCATAGGATTTTAAAAAACAGTGGGTCTTTGTTTTATCATTGTGATGATACTATGCAACATTATATCAAAATTATGTTAGACATTGTTTTTGGAAGAGACAATTTTAAAAATGAAATAAATTGGAAAAGATCAAATAGTCATAATGATGGAAAGAGGTTTGGAAGAATCTCTGATGCAATACTTTAATATGCAAAAGATGAACATACATTCAATAATGTTTATGTCCAAAGGGAAAACTCAAAAGAATACTATAGTTATATAGAAAAGGAGACCAATAAGAGGTATAGAACTGTTCCATTGGAACATAGAAATGGAACAAAAGAGAAGTCCCTAACTCTAAATGGAATACAATATGAACCCAATGAAGGGTTTGAATGGAGATGGACTCAAAATACATTAAATGAAAGACTTAAAATAAACCCTTACATAATTCATATTGGTCAAAATGGTAGACTTTATTACAAACTATATGAAGAGGATGATAAGGGATTAATGGTTTATGACTTATGTACTGATATAAAAGTAGACACAATGTCTAAAAAAGAAAGAAGAGGGTTTCCAACTCAAAAACCAATAAGTTTATTAGAAAGAATTATTAAGTGCTCCACTAATGAGGGAGACTTAGTTTTAGATCCATTTTGTGGGTGTGCTACTGCTGCTGCTGCTGCTGAGAAACTAAATAGACAGTGGGTAGGTATTGATATAAGTGTTAAAGCATTTGAATTAGTAAAACAAAGACTGAAAGAGGAAGTTGAAGGGTTTAATGAAGATGATAAACAATATGATGTATTTGGTTCTAATAAACCAATAAGTTTTCAGACTGAACCACCAATACTTAGCAAACATAGCAGTAAACCTAAAAAGTTTATATATGTAATTAGCAACCCAAACCATAAAGGATATAAGGTTGGAATTGCTAAGAATGTAAAACAGAGACTAAATGGTTATCAAACCTCAGATACAAATAGAGGATTCAAATTAGAATTCAGTGAAAAAACTGAATTTTACAGAGAAATTGAGTCTGAAATAGACAAAAAATTTAATGCCAATTATGAATGGGTAGATTCAGATTTAAAAGTGATAATAAAGAAAATAAAATCTTTAATTAAAGAATATGAAAAATAGAATTTTTTCTACTATGAAGATGAAAATAATTTTAGGTAGAGATTTTTTCTTCGTATCTTAAAATAAGAAACCCCAACAGGACGTTGAGGTTAAAATGGTGGGCGCTGAGGGATTCGAACCCCCGACCCCCTCGGTGTAAACGAGATGCTCTGAACCAACTGAGCTAAGCGCCCTTAAAATATAATGGCGGTTCATTGCAAAAATTGGAGTCGGTTTTCAACAAAAAAAATAAATCTTTCTATTGCGATTTACCTATCTCTCTATTTTTTTGCTTGGCAAATATAACACTATTCATTTACAACCAAAATATTTTTTTTATCGCCTTCTGTTCTAAAGAATCATTGCCCACTATTTTAAATTTCAGCCGCTTCAAAGCCCAAAGCGAGAGGTTTTAAAAATCTTGATTTGAGTGAACCGAATGACTCTATAATCTTTTGGATTTATAAATCTTTAATTATAGTAAATAATAAAATGAATATAAAACAACCCATACTCCTTGATTTAGAGAATTTCAGCCACTACAAAAGTGCTTCCTCCAACGTAAATGAACCCGTCAGAAGGCAACCGATTTTTAGCAGCACTAAATGCAGATGCTACCGAAGGAAAGATTTCATAATTGAGCTCCATTTTATGTGCGATGCTATCAAGATGTTCTGTCGATAGAGCTCTGGGGATATTGGGCGCACAGAAATAAAAGAGGGCCTCTCGAGGAAAAAGTTGAAGGATTTCATCGACTGCCTTATCCTTTACGAATCCCAAAACCAAATGAAGCTGGCTATATGAATGCGATTCTATCTGCGGAATCACGTAGGCTAGTCCCTCCTTGTTGTGTGCCACATCGGCAACTATCTTGGGTGAATCATTTAAAACGTGCCATCTCCCTTGCAATCCAGTATTGAAAACTACATTCCTCAAACCCTGCTTCACCTTGGCTTCATCGAGTTTAAAGCCTTTTAAAGATTGGAGTCCTACAAGCGCTGTTTGAATATTTTGCTGTTGATAGCTCCCTTTCAGGTCAGAGTCATATCCAAATACATTCATTTGGTCGGCAAAAATGATATCGGCATTCAACTGAGCTGCTTTTTTAATGAAAACCGCTTGCGTTTCGGCTTGGGTCAAGCCAATGATGACAGGCGTTTGCTGTTTGATGATTCCTGCTTTTTCTTCCGCAATGGCTTCCAAAGAGTCTCCCAAAAATTGGGTGTGGTCCATCCCAATGTTGGTGATGATAGAAAATTCCGGTTGGATCAAATTGGTGCCATCCAGTCTTCCTCCCATCCCCACTTCAATAACCGCTATATCTACTTTCTTTTTTGAAAAATAATCAAAGGCCAACCCTACAGTCATTTCAAAAAAAGAAAGAGCGTGCAATTCAAAGTATTGACGATGGTTTTGAACAAAATCGACAACATAATCCTTCTCTATTAGGTGACCATTGATTTTAATTCTTTCTCTAAAATCTTTCAGATGGGGAGAAGTGTATAACCCCACCCGATAACCATGTTGTTGAAGAACAGAAGCCAGCATGTGAGAAGTTGAGCCCTTGCCATTGGTTCCAGCAACATGAATCGTTTTGATCCGATGTTGAGGCTGCTGGAGATAGGCACAAAAATCCTCCATTCGAGACAAATCCGGCTTATAGGCTTGGGCTCCCGTTTTTTGATACATCGGAAGTTGAGACAACATCCAAGCCAAGATAGACTCGTAATTTTCCAAATTATTCCCCTAATTTAAATTGAATCACCACAAAACCTATTTGTTGGGCGGGAGCTCCGGCATCGGGAAACCATTTGTGCAACAGAGCTGTTTCTTTTGCGGGTTGAAGTAAACATGGATGCGTATTGGTCGTTCCCTTTACTCCTGGCTCAGCTTGTACTACATCTCCTTGGCGGTTTACCGTGATCCTAACCACTACCACTCCCTGTTGATTGCACTGTTGAGTGACTTTTCCTCGAGATTCCAAACGGCGTCCATTCAAGCCAAATCCTTTACCCATTCCTCCTGGGCCTGCCAAATTGAAATAACTATTGGCGTAGGGATTACCTTCTGTTTTTCCCTTATCACCCTCCACCAAATCATTGCCCTCTCCTTGTTGAACTTCTTTTTCCTCCGTCTTTTTTTGATTGACCAATTTGGATAAAATATTTTTAGTAGCCTGATCGACTTCTGGCTTCGGAGGTTCTATTTTTTGGGGCACTTCTTCTACAGGGACTACTGTTTTTTTGGGGGTCTTTTCGGGGACCGCAACATCACTGGTTTTTTGAGAGGCTACTTTAGCTTGAGTTGTTTTATTTGGGGCGGCTTTTGGACTCACTTTTTGGGGAACAGATGGGGAACTTGATGGGGTTGCAATTGGTTTTTTAGGTTGAATTTTCCCCATACCTTGAGAGGCATTTCCGAAATTTACCTCCATCCCAAAACTGATAGGAGGATCGTAATACTTCAATCCCAATAAATAGAATAAAAGAACGATTAAGGCCGTGATCAATGCTGTGACGACTGCCGATTTTCTCTCGTGTGGGGTTTTCAAATATTTCATGGCGCATCAACCGCCAAAACAACCTTAATGCTGTTTTGATTTGCAATATTCATTACATAAACTACCTGATCAATAGGAACTTTTTCTTCTGCCCTTAGCACAATAGTAGGAGCACTAGATCCCTTAAGTTTTGCTTTCAATTCGGCTTCAATTCGACTCTTGGGAATTTGTTTAGAATCCAAATAAAACTGAGAATTATTGTTGATGGTCAACGAAACGGTATTTCGATTTTCGGTCTTTCCTTTGGCCTGTGGGAGTTTAACCTCAATGGTGTCTAAATTTTTAGCCAATGTCGACGCAATCATAAAAAAGATCAGCAACAGAAAAACGATATCGGTCATAGAGGACATATTGAACTCTGGCGTGATCTTATTTCTACCTTTGAGATTCATCCTAAGCGGGTTCGTTCAATAAATCGAAAAACTCTAAGGAGGTGGCTTCCATCAGATAAACTATTTTATTGGTTTTGACTACCAAATGGTTGTATGTAATGTAACCTATGATTCCCACAATGAGCCCAGCTACTGTGGTTGTCATGGCAGTATAAAGTCCGTTAGACAACAATTGCATATCAATATTACCGCCGGCATTAGAAATTTCGAAAATAGATAGAATCATGCCAATAACCGTACCCAAGAAACCTATCATAGGGGCAGCGCCAGCTATCGTAGCCAAGATACTTACGTTTTTTTCCAATTTATAAACCTCAAGACGGCCTGCATTTTCAATGGTGGTACTGATGTCCTCCAAGGGACGACCAATACGCGATAATCCTTTGGCAATCAATCTCGCAACAGGTTTATTCTCACTCAAACACAAGGCTTGTGCTCCCTCGATTTTATGATTCAAAACATAGGTTTTGATTTGCGCCATAAAATTGGAGCTGATTCTGGAAGCGGACTTGATGGCAAATAAACGCTCAAAATAAATATAAATCACGATGATCAATAATACAAAAAGCAATCCTATAATCAACTGACCTCCAAGTCCACCACCTTTGACCAACTCAATGAGGGATAGGGTTTTTTCGGTCTGGAAAGGGGCTTCTTGCAATAATATCATAAAATCTATTGTTTATTATAGTAACGATGGAAGATTAAAAAAATTTTACCCTACTAAAAAATAAAATCCCGCGTCAAAATGAACGTAATTGAACCCGCAACAAAACCAATGAAGGCCAGCCAAGAAATCTTTTTTAAATACCAGAAAAAATCAATTTTTTCCATTCCCATAGCAACGACACCCGCTGCCGAACCGATGATAAGCATGCTCCCTCCTGTACCTGCAGAAAAGGCTATAAAATGCCATAATGGATCGTCGGCTATTTCAGAAAACATCCCCATACTTGCAGCCACCAAGGGGACATTATCAATTACAGCAGAGCCTATTCCTAATAGCATGATCACAAGATCAGAATTGGGAATGGTAGCATTTAAAACCGTTGCAAATTCGAATAACATTCCCAAGGACTCCAGTGCAGCCACGGCCAATAAAATCCCCAAAAAGAATAAAATACTGGGCAATTCAATTTTGGACAATGAACTGTGAACAGGACTATGACTGGAAAACTCCTCATGTGCTGCATCAATTGAAGTAATGTTAATCTTTGCATTACTAAAATACTCAGCAAAAGCGGCCACAACGGCCAGTGACAGCATCATTCCCACATAGGGAGGCAAATGGGTAAGTGTTTTAAACACAGGTACAAAAATAATGGCCGAAAGTCCCAAATAAAGCATAGGAGCACCATATTTATTTTCTTCAAGGTCTGTTTCCTCTTTTTCCTCTGCAATTTTGCCCTTAAAAGCAGGTAAAGTAGTGGCAATCAACATCGGCGCAATCATACAAACCAAAGAGGGAATTAAAATAGATTGAATCAATTTGAGTGATGTGACCTTATCACCAATCCACAACATGGTGGTCGTAACATCCCCAATGGGAGACCAAGCTCCACCTGCATTAGCGGCAATGATGATCAAACTGGCAAACCAGATTCTAATATGACGCTCTTTGATGACCTTTTGCAAAATGGTAATCAAAACAATGGTAGCCGTAAGATTATCAATAATCGCAGAAAGAATGAACGCAAGAAATGAGAAAATGATCAGTAAGCCTTTTTTGGACTTCGTTTTAATGAAATTTTTGATGGTAGCAAAGCCGTTAAAATAATCTATGATTTCAACTATAGTCATTGCTCCCAGTAGGAAAATGATGATTTCGGCTGTTTTCCCCAAGTGGTGTAAAAGAATCTCGTCAATATGAGTCGGTTTGAGTTCTCTCAGCAGAGTATTTACTTCAAAAACAGGGAGGTGAAAAAGCGATATGAAAGCCCAAAGCAAGGCCATCATCATTAGGGCAGGAATCAACTTGTCAATCTTTAGGGTGTGTTCTAATGTTATCGCAAGATATCCCAGCACAAAAATGCAGATAAGGGTAATTTCCATGAATACAATTTGAGTTTATCGTTAGCTCTATTACTAATAGATCCCTAAAATAAAGATTATCTCAATCAATCCTTGAATTTGGTTTAAATATTTTTCCACTGGAATGATCGTGTTCGGCTCCGGTAACCGATGCCAAG
Source organism: Flavobacteriaceae bacterium (assembly GCA_030830625.1). GTDB lineage: Bacteria > Bacteroidota > Bacteroidia > Flavobacteriales > Flavobacteriaceae > UBA8316. The sequence goes on along the minus strand of JAURMQ010000076.1, from coordinate 5,398 downwards.
CAATTCACCAATCCTTTAATCCGTAGCAAACCTAAAAAAGCAAAAATCAATGCTTCTTTAAAATCAATTACAGTAGGATCAGGCAGGACTAATTTTGCATTGGATTTGTTTTGTAATTCGTCTACCAAAAAAGAATTATAAGCCCCACCGCCAGTAATCAAAACGGATCCTTTATTGGGTAAACATTTAGACATTTCGTCGGCTATATGAAGGGTATAGGTATGCAATAAATCTTTTGTAGAATGATGATCAAATTCTTGGATTATGGTTATGACCGATTCTCGAACCCATTCAATGCCCAAAGACTTTGGAGGTGGTTTGGAATAAAATTTAAGCTTTTCCAATTTCAATAAAAGCGCAGGAATGATTTTTCCCTCTCGGGCAATTTTTCCTCCATCGTCGTAGGCCAATTTCTCCCGATGGGCTAAAAAATTAAGCACAGTGTTTACGGCACAAATATCATAAGCCAAAACTCCTTGCTCATGCGAAATACTCAAGTTGGAAAAGCCGCCCAAATTGAGGCAAGCCTCATAGGAGTTAAAGAGCATCAAATCTCCAATGGGTACCAATGGAGCGCCTTGCCCTCCCAAGGCGACATCTTGGACTCTAAAGTCGCATACTACAGTCCGTCCAATATGATGGGACAAGTCTTGTAAATTACCGATTTGTAGCGTCAATCCCTTCTCAGGTTGATGGAAAACCGTATGGCCATGAGAAGCAACAGCATCCATTTTTTCGATATTATTTTGATCAATAAAATCGCGAATAATACCACCTAAATAAAGTGTGTAATCCCGGTCTAATTTTTGAAGCGAAGCAGGCGAAATTTCAGTCGCCAAAGACAATTTCTTTTTCCAAACTGCATTGTAATCAATGGTTTTGGAAGCTAAAACTTCAAAAGACCAATCTTTGTCTTGGGTAAATTTGACATAAACCAAATCAACTCCATCCAGTGAGGTTCCCGACATACAACCCATCATAAAATTGGATTTCGGCTTTGTTTGGTCCATCAAGTTGCTCTTGGCTTTGGAGATTAAAAAATATTTTAAAAATAAATGATTAAAATGAACTATTGATTGGGTTTTTGATAAAATTTAGAGCTAAAAATCGTAATTTGACAATAGTATTTTTTTGCATTTGACAAACTTTTGAGTATAAAATTTAAACAATTATTTTTGAGGTTCTTTAAAAAAACCCAGTATTACATGTTACCAGAAAAACAAGGATTGTATTCCCCTGAAAATGAGCACGACAATTGTGGTGCAGGATTTATATGTAGTCTTCAAGGAAAAAAAACCAATGACATCATCCACAAAGCATTGGATATCCTTGTTAAATTGGAACATCGTGGGGCAGTGAGCGCAGATGGAAAAACAGGCGATGGGGCAGGGATATTAATTGAAATACCACACGATTTTTTTGTGAAAAATTGCGATTTTAAACTTCCCGATTTTCACGAATACGCCGTAGGAATGGTTTTTCTGCCCAAGAAAGAGAATCAAATGAATTTCTGCATCCAAAGCTTTGAAAGTGAGATTACTCGACAAGGCCTTAATGTACTGGGGTGGAGAAATGTTCCCGTTGATCAAAGTCAAGTGGGTGCCATAGCGGCTCAGACTGAGCCCGAAGTCCGCCAAATCTTTGTAGGAAAAGGAGAAAGCAATATCAGCGAACAAGAATTCAATACCAAGCTTTTCATTGCCAGAAAATTGGCTGAAAACCATATTCGATCTTCAAAGCTATCCCAAGCCAGTTATTTTTACCTCCCCAGCTTTTCAACCCACACCTTGATTTACAAGGGATTGCTTACTCCCGAGGACATCAACTCTTACTATAGAGATTTAAAGGATCCTTTGGTAGTAACCCGATTGGCACTTGTACATCAAAGGTTCTCCACCAATACTTTCCCTACATGGGACTTAGCGCAACCCTTCCGCTACATGTGTCACAATGGAGAAATCAACACTTTTAGAGGAAATTACAGTCGAATGCAAACACGAGAGGAACTCTTTGAAAGTGATGCATTTGGAGAAGATATCAAAAAAATATTACCCGTTATTTTGCCTGGAAAATCCGATTCCTCCTCGATGGACATGGCTGTTGAATTGCTTTTGGCTACCGGAAGATCCTTACCAGAGGTCATGATGATGATGGTGCCCGAAGCATGGGAAAAACATCTCTCCATGGACGATGATAAAAAAGCATTTTATGAATACAATGCTTGTATCATGGAACCTTGGGACGGACCCGCTTCCATTCCTTTTACCGATGGAAAATACATTGGAGCATTACTCGACCGTAATGGTCTAAGACCCTCCCGATATACCGTTACCAAGGACGGTTACGTTGTCATGTCTTCGGAGGCAGGCGTGCTCGATATAGAACCGCAAAATGTAGAAAAACACGGAAGATTAGAGCCCGGTCGAATGTTCTTGGTGAATATGGATGAGGGAAGAATCATCGAAGACGGTGAAATCAAGAAAGAGATCGTAGGAAAAAAACCCTATCGCAAATGGCTTAATGAAAATTTACTTGAGCTGAAAGACGTCCCCTACACAGGAAATAAGACTCCTGTAGAAAAAGAAGATTTCCAAACACGCTTGCGTCTTTTCGGATACACTCAAGAGGATTTAAAAACCCTCATCAATCCCATGAGTATCCATGCCAAAGAAGCCATTGGGTCCATGGGTACCGATACCCCTCTGGCTGTTTTGTCTGAACGTCCACAGTTGATCTATAATTATTTCAAGCAACTTTTTGCACAGGTAACCAACCCCCCTTTGGATGGCATTCGTGAAGAGATTGTCACCGACACCAGTTTGAGTATCGGGAGTGACCACAACATATTTGAGGTTGTAGCCGATCAATGTAAGAAGCTAAGAATCCAAAATCCCGTCATTTCGAATGAGGACTTAGATAAAATAAAATACATAGAACATAAAGATTATAAAGCCGTTTCCATCAACACCTTGTATGATATAGAAAAGGGACACAATGGACTTGAATCGGCTCTGGATCAGATGATTGTTGACATCGAGAAAGCCGTTGATAATGGGGCCAATATCATCATCCTTTCGGATCGTGGTGTATCACCAGAGAAAGCCCCCATACCCATGCTGTTGGCCTGTTCACATGCGCATCACGGTCTTAAAAAGCTGAAAAAAAGATCCTTGTTTGGCATTATCATTGAGTCTGCTGAGCCCAGAGAGCCACATCATTTCTCATTACTCTTTGGTTATGGGGCCAGCGCCATCAATCCCTACATGGTAAATGAGATTATAAAACATCAGGTAGAAAACAAAATTATTGAAGGTCTATCTGTAGAAAAAGCCATTGACAATTTCAACAAGGCCATCGCCAAAGGAATTGTCAAGGTGATGAACAAAATTGGAATTTCTACTTTGCATTCTTATCGTGGAGCTCAAATTTTTGAAGCTTTGGGGTTGAATGAAAAATTCATCGAAACCTATTTCTGCAGAACCGCTACCCGTATTGAAGGAATCGGATTGTACGAAATTGAAAAAGAAATCAACAAACGCTTTCACAAAGCATACGGTAAAGAAAATACTGCAGGATTACCCCTTGAAATAGGTGGAGACTACCGATGGAGAAGAGATGGAGAAAGACATATGTTGAACCCAGCCAGTATTGCAAAGCTTCAACAAGCGGTAAGACAAAATAAATATGAAACCTATGGCGTCTATTCGAAATTGATCAACGACCAAAGTGAAAATCTTATGACCCTTAGGGGAATGTTTGAGTTTTCAAGTTTTGATCCAATTCCTTTAGAGGAGGTTGAGCCTTGGACAGAAATTGTCAAGCGTTTCAAAACCGGTGCCATGTCTTTGGGTTCTATCAGTGCCGAAGCGCACGAAAACTTGGCCATTGCTATGAATCGCATTGGTGGAAAAAGCAACTCCGGAGAAGGTGGAGAAGATCCTGACCGATTCCAACCCGATAAAGATGGGAATTGGAAAAACAGTGCCATCAAACAAGTTGCTTCTGGAAGATTCGGTGTATCCAGCCACTATTTGAGCTCTGCCAAAGAAATTCAAATCAAAATGGCACAAGGGGCAAAACCAGGAGAAGGAGGTCAATTACCGGGTCCCAAAGTCAACCCCTATATTGCTTCGGTAAGAAACTCTACACCCTATGTAGGTTTGATTTCACCCCCACCGCATCACGATATCTATTCTATTGAAGATTTGGCACAGTTGATATTCGATCTGAAAAATGCTAATCGCGAAGCTCGAATAAATGTCAAATTGGTCTCTGAGGTGGGTGTAGGAACCATCGCCGCAGGTGTGGCTAAAGCCAAAGCAGATGTTATTTTGATTTCAGGTTATGATGGAGGAACAGGAGCCTCGCCTTTGACCTCGCTAAAACATGCAGGTTTGCCTTGGGAGCTCGGTATTGCCGAAGCACAACAAACTTTAGTGATGAACGATCTGCGTTCGCGTGTAGTACTGGAATGTGACGGACAAATGAAGACGGGACGTGATGTGGCCATAGCTTGCCTATTGGGTGCAGAAGAATTCGGGTTTTCTACCGCACCATTAGTGGCTTCGGGCTGTATCATGATGAGAGCTTGTCATCTCAACACTTGCCCAGTGGGAATCGCTACACAGGATCCAGAGTTACGAAAAAACTTCAAAGGTAAGCCAGAGCACGTGATCAATTTCATGTATTTTGTGGCTCAAGAATTAAGGGAAATTATGGCAAGTTTAGGATTCAGAACCCTGAACGAAATGGTGGGACAATCCCAAAAATTAAACATGAACAAAGCCATCGATCACTACAAAGCGCAGGGCATTGATTTATCTAAAATTTTATACAAACCAGAAATTCCGGATTATGTGGACACCTACAATACACAAAAACAAGACCATGGTTTAGAAAAAGTTTTGGATTTTAAAATCGTATCCAAAGCCCATACCGCCATTTACAGAAAAGATCCACAACACCTTGAATTTAACATCAAAAATACGGACCGTTCTGTAGGGGCTATTCTGAGCAACGAAATTTCAAAAATACACGGCGCTAATGGTTTGCCCGAAGATACTTTGAGCATTCATTTCAGAGGAACTGCCGGACAAAGTTTTGGAGCCTTTGCTACGAGAGGATTATTCCTCAAAGTAATTGGAAACTGTAATGACTATTTTGGAAAAGGGTTGTCTGGAGGAAAGCTCATCGCACAGGTTCCCAAAGAAGCTACTTTTAAAGCAGATGAAAACATCATCATTGGGAATGTAGCGCTGTATGGAGCTGTTACTGGTGAAGCCTACATCAACGGAGTTGCTGGCGAACGCTTCTGTGTGAGAAACTCTGGAGCCACTGCAGTGGTTGAGGGGATCGGTGATCACGGATGCGAGTACATGACCGGTGGTATTGCCGTAAT
>JAURMQ010000075.1 GCA_030830625.1 Flavobacteriaceae bacterium | reverse complement strand
TAATACTGTTTTTTTCCAAAAAAGAAATCACCCGGTCTGAACGGTCGGCGGCAATGGGAATGGAAAAAATTCCTCCCATACTGTTTCTGATGATTTGAGGGTGGTAAAGATCCGTTCTGGGATTGGCAATGATAACGGCGTCCCAATCTGCAGCGGCTGCGGTGCGCAATAGGGCTCCAATATTTCCTGGTTTCTCGGGGGCTTCAACCACCAGTATGCGGGATTGATTGTTGACATACAGATCTTCCAAATGATGACTTTTGGTTTTTAGAATGGCCATGACTTCTTCCGATCCCGATCGCATACTGATACGGTCAAAAAGTTTGGAACTTAATTCGAAAACCGCTCCGGAATAGGAGACAAGGGTTTCTTCATCAAAACCCTCACGGTAAAACAAACTTTCAACAGCATAGTCCATCTCAAGGGCTCTGCTCAATTCTCGATTTCCCGCTACAACAAAACATTCTTCTTTTTTACGGGCTCTGGATTTACTCATCAAAAGAGTCAGTTTTTTGATCAAGGGGTTGTGCGTGCTGCTGATGTATTTCAAATCTATTTTTTTACAAAGGTATTGGGTAATTCACAGATCAACATCAAAATGGCTTTTCATTTTTATGATAATTGATGACCAATCCTACCATTTCGTTATAACTCTTAATGCCGCTTTTTTGTCCATTGGCTTTGAGATAGCCATCATAGGTTTTATCCAATAGGATTTCAAAAGGATTGTCGTATTGCTTCCAAAAGTCGTTCACCTCTCTAAAGTTTTTTAAAATACCAGAGTTGAGCCGTTTCAATTTTTCCATTGCCCTATCCGGATCTAAATTGTGCAATTCGGAAAAGAAATACCGAAACGCAAAGGTATATCCGGCATATTTAATATGAGGATTATCACTGTGGATGGCGGAGAGGTAAGCGATGAAATTGGCTTCTTTTTCGGAGGCATAACCCCATTGGTGAGACATTTCGTGCAGAGATGTGGTAATCAAGCTCATTATGGGCATTTTGTCGTTTACTTGCGACTCCAAGGTGAAGGGGTTCAGATACCCTGCATATCCCATATAGGACAGGGGTAGGCTGAGTAATGAATTTTTAACCTTTGAGATCTTCTTGATCGTTTGTTGCCCCAGGGGATGATAAAGTTCAACTTGATCCGCTACTTCGTTTTTTGTAAAAGGAAAACGAACAGCAAGGGTATCGGATAAAACGATTTTGTTGTGCCAATGATTCGATTTTTCAATGATTTGATCGATACAATTTTCGATATCTTGCTTACTATATTTAATAGATATTTTAAGCTGATCGTTCAAGGCCAACCTTTGGTAGTTGAAGCCCCAGCTGAGGTGGAAAATCCAAAGCGTAATGATGACAAAAGAGCCTAAATCGATAAGGAGATGAATGGGTTGAACTTTCCAAAAAGAGATTTTTTTTAGGAGGGTGCGCAGCAGGAGTAGTATAAGACCTATATAAAGCATATCGCCCAAAGAGAAAGGGATATGATCCATAATAGATTGGTGGAGTTGGATCACCATCGGGTAAAAAAGTCGACTGTAATAAACCTCAACGGTTTCAGGATTTTTACGCGCCAAATAAATCAACCACCACAAGGGGACAGCAGAGCACCAAACCCATGTGGTAGTTTTTTTATTCATAGATAGAACTCCTCCAAAGGAGGGGGATTGAAATTCAATTATTCAATCAAAGAAATGATTTCAACTTCAAAAATCAAATCTGAATTTGGGGGGATGACTTGATTGCCATTTTCCCCATAAGCCAATTGGTAGGGTAAAAATAGGGTTGCTTTGTCTCCTACATTCAAGAGTCTCAAACCTTCCTTAAACCCTTCAATCATGGCAGCATCAGGATTTACATCGGCTGTAATGGGCTGATAAGCATCGGCAGCTTTGCGGGAGGGATCCACTCTGTCCATAGCTTCAGCAGTTTTTAAATTACTGGTTTCCAACAGTATTCCATCGGAGAAATAAACAGCGTAGTGGGCTTCTACATTGTTGGTGGTTGATACTTTAGGCCCTTTTCCTTTTTCACTGATAAAACATTGGAGTCCAGAGGCAGTAGTGGTAGCTTCAGCTTTTTGTGCATTGAATTTTTCTTGGTTGAGCTTCATGATACCGGCTTGTTTCTCAGCCTTTTCACGGTCCACTTTTATTTTGTCTTCAAAATATTTAGAGAATACTTCAGGGGCATCAAATTTTTTAGCCTCCCCTCCTTTTCTGATGATGGATAATTTGTGAATGGTGTCGTTTTGTGCAATGAGATCCACTATATCTTGTCTATCAATCACTTTTCCAAAAACGGTGTGTTTTCCGTCGAGCCAAGGGGTTTCTTTGTGTGTGATGAAAAATTGACTCCCATTGGAACCTGGTCCTGCATTGGCCATGGAAAGTATTCCAGGACCGCTGTGGGTCAGATCTGTAATTTCATCGTCAAATTGATAGCCGGGTCCACCACTGCCTGTTGCAGATGGATCCCCCCCCTGAATCATAAAATCCTGGATCACTCTGTGAAAGATTAATCCGTCATAATATTTTTTTCCAGAATATTGAGCTGCCACCTTGGGATTATTTCCCTCTGCCAATGAGATAAAATTCGCTACGGTGATGGGCGTTTTTTCCATTTCCAATTGCAGCATAATTTCTCCCTTATTGGTTTCGATAAGGGCATATAAGCCTTTGTCTAATTCTGGATATTGTTGGTCACAACCTATCATAAGTGTTGCTAAAAGAAGTCCCAGTAAATTGATTTTTTTCATCTTTAAGTTGTTATTTTTTTTCTAGTTTTAAAAGTTCTATGGTGAACCGAAGGGGCTGGTTGATTCCAATTTTTTCACCATCCCCTTGATAGCCATAGCAAAGGTAGGAAGGAAAGAGAAATACACCAATTTCACCCGAGCGTAAATACTTTACACCCTCCCTCAATGCGGGAATCAAATCTTCTTGATCCACAAAAAAACTCACTTCACCGAGTTCTTTTTCATCGTATAGTAAATTTCCGTTGAGGTCCTCAATTCGATATTTAAAGGTCACTCGATCTCCCTTTTCGGGAAGGGCATTGCTTTTATTCCCCTCTTTTTGTGGGGCATACCAAAAACCCTGGGGTGTGATTTTGAACGTAAGTTTTTGTTCCAACTCCATTAGCTGCTGAAATAGGGCTTGCTCGATGGCAATGATATTTTTATTTCTTTTGGCCGATTCTTTTAAAAAAACTTGGGTTTTTTTGTTGATGGGGCGACGCGGTTCGAGGTTTTGACAACTCAAAACTCCCATAATCAGTAAGGATATCCAAAAAGCTTTACCCATTAAATTGAGATTTTTCTTGATCTATAGCGTTTAAAAAGTGCTCAACGGTTTTTTCTAAGGAGGATTTAGAAACGCCCCCAGCTGCATTGATATGTCCCCCGCCACTAAAATATTTTTTAGCAAATTGGTTGACATCAATTTCTCCTTTGGATCGAAAAGATATTTTGATGATTTTTTCCGTTTCGTTTTCAATCATGATCACGGCCAATGAGACGCCCATTAGGCTTAGGCCATAATTTACAAAGCCTTCTGTGTCTCCTTTTTTGAATTTGTTCTGATGGAGTTCTTTCTGAGATAGAGTCATGTAAACTATCGGT
>JAURMQ010000009.1 GCA_030830625.1 Flavobacteriaceae bacterium | reverse complement strand
GACATCGTCAATACTAAAAATAATATCCTTTGCATGGTGCGTATCTCGCGCCCTAACCTTACAGAAAACATTGAATTTCCCCGTGGTAATATGCGCAACTGTGATAAAAGGAATATCATTTAGTGCACTTAGAACTTCATTGATGGTATTTGTTTTTTCAAGAAAAACACCTACATAGGCAATAAAAGAATACCCTAGTTTGACATAGTCAAGATTTAAGGAAGATCCTTTAATGATCCCTGATTCTTCCATCTTTCTAACCCGAACATGAACGGTTCCTGCAGAGATAAAAAGGCGTTTTGAAATATCTGTAAAAGGAACTCGAGTATTGTCTATAAGAATATCCAAAATCTGATGATCTACTTCATCTAATTTTACTTTATTCATAATTAATAGTTTTTTCACGAATTTAACGTAAAAATATTAATAATATTCAGTGAAAAATGTTTTTTACTACAATAACCGTATCAAAATAGTCTATTTTAAGAGATTTCAATACTTTTATTGAGGCTAAAATCGATTAAGGGAGTTTCCAGAATCTCTTTAGCATTTGCCATTCGGTGGGATAACAGCTCTAATTTTGCTCCAAAACTGTGGCAAACGGGGTTGAAATAAATACCATTATCGGTTTTTTCTTCTCTATATTGCACCGCCAACTCTTGATTTTTATAAACACCATCTTCCGTCTTTACATCAACCTGTTGAATGATCAAGTCCACATAATCTTTTTCATTATCGGGAATGAGGTGGTATTCCTCTACAGTATGATTTAAGTACCCGTCGGTATGTATTGCATTTAGAGCAAAAATAAGGGCCTTTAAGACCATTTCTTTCGTAAAATTCCGATCATAATCGAGACCAAAATGTCCAGCCTCAAACAAGAGCGTAGGAACCCCCAATGAAGTAAAACGATCTCCTACACAATTTGGATTAAAGGTATCGTCATAACGGCCTATTTGATCTGGAATAGCGGGTTGTAGCTCTTTATTTATCCCTGCTATGAGCTGCATGGCTTTGGCGCGTTCAGGAGTTATCGTTCGTTTCTCATCGGCCGCAGGAGACAAAAAAGAAAGCGTTGCCGGTTTGCCCCATTTGCCTGCCGAAAAAATAGTTCGCTGACCGTGAAGATTAAAGCAGAAATCGGGAGTAAAATTCTCAAAAACACGATTCAATATCCTACTTTCTGGCTCCTTAAGTGCTATTGCGTCTCTATTAAGGTCCACGCCATTGGCATTAAGACGGGTGTAAGCGGCTGCACCATCTGGATTCAGCTGTGGAATAATCATCAGGGTCAGACCTTTTAATAATGCAGCTCCCGGCGCAGTATCTAAATGGTACAGTAAATCCAATAATGCTCGGGTAGTTGTAGATTCATTTCCATGCATTTGGGACCATAAAAGGACCTTTTTTGAGCCTGTTCCCAATCGATGTCCATTAATAGGTTTGCCTTTTACCGAATGCCCCAAAATAGCGGTAGGGAGTTTATAAGGCAAAGACTGCACTAAAGTCTCCCACTTTTCGGGTGATAAATATCGTTGAATAGAAATCATTTTTTCAAAATATTTCACAAATGTAAACAAGTCCAAGTTTACAATTTTAAACGTTTAAAATTCACATTATTAAACATTTTGATTCAAGAATTGGTTATAAATGTAAACATTTGTGTCTAAAAATATTTAATTTTATAATATATAATTGATTATCAATGTTTTATAGTATATTATTCAACAAGCAGTTTTATGTTTTTCTCTTTTTAGAAGACGTGAATAATTGAAAAAAAATCAATATATTTGTGTAAATGAATTATTGTTTACAATGTTAAACACTGATAAGATCATAGAAAGAATTGAGGAGGTGAGAAACCATCATCAGCTAAGTTCTGCTGCTTTTGCCTTCAAGATTGGTGTACAACGCTCTGCTATGTCTCATATACTTTCTGGAAGAAATAAACCCAGCTTAGAGTTCTTAATGAAAATTTATGAGGCTTTTGACGAAGTAGCATTAGAATGGCTCATCGTTGGGACCCACTCTACTCGTCCAAAAAAAGAGGAAGAAGATGTATTCCACACTATTGATCAAAGTATTGAAAAACCTCAATCAACTTTGAAAGAAGTTTCTCCAGAGGCTTTATGGAACGTGAGTCCTGAAATTCAAAATCAAACTGCAAATCATTCTGAAGAAAGTGTTTCTCCCAAAGAAATCATTTACCTTTACGAAAATGGAAGTTTTGAAAGGTTTATTCCCAAAAAATAACACATCTCTTTGGATTTGTTTTGGATTTTTAATCCTTTATTCTTGCTACAGTGTGGACAGAGATTGTAAAAAATTTCATACGGGAACTTTTGAATTCAGCACCTTGGTTAATGGAGAGATCAAAACTTCTTACTTTACCAGAAGTGAATCCTTAGAAATTGAGACTTACGAAAATAAAATTGACTCTGCCCGTATTCGGTGGGTCAATGATTGTGAATGTATTTTAACCAAACTGAACCCCATTTCAAACCAAGACAAGCGCCCTGTTCAAATAAAAATTCTCTCTACCCAAGAAAACGAATATACTTTTGAATACTCTATTGTAGGGAAGAATGACAATACGCAAAGGGGGACGATTAAGAAAATCAATTAGTTCATGGAATCTTTCTTTACCACAGAGGTTTTATCTGCCCTCTTAACACTCACTTTTTTAGAAATTGTTCTTGGCATTGACAATATTCTATTTGTTTCCATCATTGCAGGAAAACTGTCAGAGCATCAACAAAAAAGAGCTATCGGTTTAGGTATGGCCATGGCGATGATCCTCAGATTGGTCTTGTTGTTGGGTATTTCTTTACTCATGCGCATGCAAGACACTTGGATCAAGTTGGACAACAAAATCATCCATGCTGAAATTTCGGGTCAAGCCATTATATTATTCTTAGGCGGATTGTTCCTGTTGTACAAAAGCACTAAAGAAATTTACGAAAAGGTGGAGCTTGAAGGGGACAAACATTTCCAAGCCAAAGGTCAAACGACTCAGACCAAGGCTGTTTTGCAAATCACCTTGATCAATCTTGTTTTTTCTGTAGATTCTATATTGACCGCCTTAGGAATGAGTAATGGACTTCCTTATGCGAGCTGGGTGATGGGTATTGCGATCGTCGTTTCGATACTGATCATGATGCTGTTTGCTCATCCAGTGGGAAATTTCGTAAATCAACACCCCTCTTTACAAGTTTTGGGACTTTCTTTTCTCTTATTGATTGGATTTATGCTCTTAGCCGAAGCTGCTCATCTGTCACATACTCAAATACTGGGTCAAGAAGTTGGATCTATTCCAAAAGGGTACCTCTATTTTGCCATTGCTTTTTCATTAGGCGTAGAATTCATCAATATGAAGCTGAGGAAAAGGCCTAAAAAATTATAAATTCATTTTGATTTGTGAATCTTCGTCTGCCTTTAGTTCTTCTTGCTCGTTGACTTCAATTTCTTCTATTAATTCCTCCTCTTCCTGATAGGGTAGAATTTCCTTGATTTCTACATTTTTGATTTTATGAAGCGTCAATTGGTTTCCTATGGCCTTGAAACCTTTGACTCCAATGAATTCTTCGACATTGACCTCCAAAGGAGCTATAGGGTCTTTGTCTCGTGGTTTAAGAAAATTTACCGTGATCAGCGGACGCCAATCGGTATTAAGGAAAAGCAATTCTCCCTCAGGTTTTATAAATCTATCTTCTTTAGTTTCACTTTCAATGAGGAATCTTTTTATGAAAACCCTTTCTTTTTCACCATCGTAATAAACGGCAGTTATGGGTTTATTTGGCATCCATTTTTCGATTCGGATCAGCTTATCGTCAAAATGTAATGTCATTTCGGTAGTGACTACTTTGGCATCTCCTTCCTTGCTGATCACTAAAATTTTATCGTCCCCTTTGAATGCTCCCAATAAAGTGCCCCTTCCATCGGTATTGAGTCTGTTGATGGTTTCGTCAAACCATATCTTTCTGGGTTTTAAGGTCGAAACTCCTTTTTCTTTAAATTCTACACGGAGTATATTGTACTTGGTTACGATATTCCCTCGTACTCCTCTTCCTTTGATTTGAAGATCTGCGAAATCTAAATCCCATTTTAATTTTTTGACTTTCCCTGTATTTCTTAACAGTATGCTCACTACTTCGGCCTCTCCATTGGGATTGGCAGAAAAATAATATACCATTGATTCTGGACTTCCTTGGGTTAGATCGTAAATTTTATCTCGTGTAACCCCTTTTACAGCAAATCTTTTGATGAAAGAACTTCCATTTTTACCGTCTTTGTAAATCATATTATAGATGGTACGGGTATCGTTTTTCTTAAAAATAGCTGCGTGGATGATGTCTTTACCCACAAAAACTTTACTATCTACTTTAACCACTTGCATTTTTCCCTCTTTGGTAAAAACAATGATATCATCAATATCAGAGCAATCACAGAGGTATTCATCTTTCTTAAGCGTGGTTCCAATAAAACCTTCGGTCCGATTGAGATATAGTTTTTGATTTCTGACCACTACCTTCTTGGCATCCACATCATCAAAGATTCTTATTTCTGATTTTCGCTCTTTTCCTTTTCCATAAGTTTTGATCAAGTGAGTGAAATAGTTGATTGCATAGTCAACCAAATGAGTGAGGTGGTTTTTTACTTCGGCAATATCCCCTTCCAAGGCATCGATTTTTTGCTGAGCTTTATCGATGTCAAATTTAGAAATACGCTTGATTCTGATTTCGGTCAATTTCACTAAATCCTCTTCTACCACTGGTCTTTTCAGTATGGAAATATGCGGTTTAAGTCCGTTGTTGATGGCCTCCAAAACGCCTTCCCAAGTATTTTCCTCTTCGATGTCACGGTATATTCTATTTTCAATAAATATCCTTTCCAAGGAAGCGCTATGCCATTGATTTTCGAGTTCTTCGAGCTGAACTTCCAACTCTTTTTTTAATAGGGTAACCGTATGATCGGTGGAAAGCGAAAGCATTTCACTCACGCCAATAAAGTGGGGCTTATTGTCTATGATTACACAGCCTAATGGAGAAATAGAGCTTTCACAATCGGTAAAAGCATAGAGGGCATCTATGGTTTTATCAGGAGAAATTCCAGTAGGAAGATGAATGATAATCTCAACACTGGCTGCGGTATTGTCCTCAATTTTTTTGATTTTAATTTTTCCTTTTTCGTTGGCTTTAAGGATGTTTTCAATCAAGCCAGAGGTCGTAGTTCCGTAGGGAATTTCGTTGATGACCAGTGTGTTTTTATCGAGCTGACTGATCTTGGCCCTGACCCTTATTTTGCCTCCCCTATTTCCATCGTTGTAGGCTTGAATATCAATGATTCCTCCTGTCTGAAAGTCGGGATAGAGTTTGTGTTTTTTACCTTTTAGATGTTGAATACTGGCATTCATAAGCTCTATAAAGTTGTGGGGGAGAATTTTGGTAGAGAGTCCAACAGCAATTCCCTCGGCTCCCTGAGCCAGTAGCAGAGGAAATTTTACAGGTAAGTGAACGGGTTCTTTTTTTCTTCCGTCATAAGAAAGTTGCCAATCGGTTACTTTTGGACTGAAGACGACTTCGAGCGCAAACTTAGAGAGACGCGCTTCTATATATCTTGATGCTGCTGCGCGATCTCCCGTGAGGATATTACCCCAGTTTCCTTGAGTATCGATCAGTAATTCTTTTTGTCCTACTTGAACCATAGCATCGGCAATACTGGCATCTCCATGGGGATGATATTGCATGGTGTGTCCTACTATATTGGCGACCTTATTATATCGGCCATCGTCCAGGTCTTTCATGGAATGAAGAATACGACGTTGAACAGGCTTTAATCCATCGTAAATGGCCGGTACAGCTCGTTCCAAAATAACATAGGAGGCGTAGTCAAGGAACCAATCCTTGTACATACCGGTGATCTTAACGAGGCTATCTTCCTCCTTGATCCCTTCTGGTATTTTTTCGTACTCTAAATCGTCCATTTATGATAGTATTTCTTCGGCCACATCCAATTCAACCTTGAGATTGTCTATGATGAATTTTTGACGATCCTGGGTGTTTTTTCCCATATAGAACTCTAATAAATCTTCTGTGGTAGTGGATTTGTCCATCATGACTGGATCCAACCTGATGTCTTCTCCAATGAAATATTTGAACTCATCGGGAGAAATTTCTCCCAAGCCTTTAAATCTTGTGATTTCGGGTTTTCCACTCAATTTTCGAATGGCCTCTTTTCTTTCTTGCTCGCTATAGCAATAAAAAGTCTGCTTTTTGTCCCTCACCCTAAACAATGGAGTTTGTAATATATACAAATGTCCTTCTTTAATCAATTCTGGAAAAAATTGCAGAAAAAATGTAATGAGTAATAAGCGAATGTGCATCCCATCTACGTCGGCATCGGTTGCAATTACAATATTGTTGTAACGCAAGTCCTCCATGCTTTCTTCTATATTGAGAGCCGCTTGCAAAAGGTTAAACTCCTCGTTTTCGTACACTATCTTTTTGGTCATACCAAAGGTGTTGAGCGGTTTTCCTCTCAAACTGAATACCGCTTGAGTATTGACATCTCTTGATTTGGTAATCGAACCACTTGCAGAGTCGCCCTCGGTAATGAAAATGGTAGATTCCAAACGTCGGTCTTTTTTTAAATCACCCAAATGCACCCTACAGTCTCTCAATTTTTTGTTGTGCAGACTTGCTTTCTTAGCCCTTTCTTTGGCCAATTTACGTATTCCAGACAGTTCTTTGCGTTCTCTTTCGGCTTGAAGAATTTTACGACGTATGGCCTCTGCCGTTTCGGTATTTTTATGAAGATAGTTGTCGAGTTGAGTTCCCAAAAAATCATGGATGTAGGAACGAACGGAGGGCATTTTGTCTCCCATTTCAGTCGATCCTAATTTGGTTTTGGTTTGCGACTCAAAAACGGGTTCCATTACCTTAATGCTTATGGCAGAAATAATGGACTTTCGAACATCGGAGGCATCAAAGTTTTTTCCAAAGTGATCCCTTATGGTTTTGACCAAGGCTTCTCTAAAAGCAACCTGATGGGTACCTCCTTGGGTGGTGTTTTGTCCGTTAACGAAGGAATGATACTCCTCACTGTACTGCGATCTGCTGTGGGTAATGGCCACTTCAATGTCCTCCCCTTTCAAGTGAATAATGGGGTATAAAATATCTGAAGGATTGGTTTGATCCTCTAACAGGTCTTTTAATCCATTCTCAGAAAAGAATTTAACACCATTAAGGTCGATGGTGAGCCCAGGATTGAGATATACGTAATTTTTGAGCATGCGTTCAACATACTCTAAGCGGTATTTATAATTTTTAAAAATCGAAGTATCGGGTTCAAAAATCACTCGGGTTCCCCTTCTTTTGGAACTGGAGGCAAGGGGCTCTTGTTCGATGAGATTTCCGTATTCGAAAACAGCAGAGGTGGTTTGATTATCTCGAACCGATTCTACCCTAAACATAGAAGACAAGGCATTGACGGCCTTGGTACCTACACCATTCAATCCTACTGACTTTTTAAAAGCTCTGGAATCGTACTTTCCTCCAGTATTCATTTTGGAAACTACATCTACCACCTTACCCAAAGGAATTCCACGGCCGTAATCTCTAACACTGACTTTACTCTCTTTGATGACAATATCGATGGTTTTTCCAGCGCCCATCACAAACTCATCAATACAATTGTCCAGAACTTCTTTCAAAAGAATGTAGATGCCGTCGTCTGGAGAAGAACCATCCCCCAATTTACCGATATACATCCCCGGACGCATACGAATATGTTCCTTCCAGTCGAGAGATCTTATGTTATCTTCGGTGTATTGAGTTTCTGTAGTCATAATGCGTAAGCTAATTTATAGTTTGAAGACCAATTTTAAGGTTGATTCCGCCCAAAGAAATTAACAAAATGCAATCTGTGATTGTTGAGAAGTTTCAAGATCAAGTGAGGTTCCTAAGACTTTTTGAAAAATTATTTTTAGATTGCCGTTCCTTAAATTAAAACATTTTAAAAACCATAAAACAATATAAAATTTACTCTCCATGAAAGAAATAAAAGCATCCCAAAAAATAAAAGGCAATTTCATCCACATGGTTTTTTTCTGGTTAAAGCATCCCGAGGATCAAAACGACAGAAAAGCTTTTGAACATGCAATCCATAAATTCATAGACAACAATACTCAAGTCATTGGCGCTCACATAGGGAGTCCCGCCGAAACAGATCGACCCGTAATTGATCGTTCCTACACCTACAGTTTGGTGGTTACATTTCCCGATTTGAAAACCCACGATGCTTATCAAACTGATCCTGGGCATCTTTTGTTTATCGAAGAAGCTAAACCCTTATGGGAAAAAGTAGTAATCTATGATTCTACCGCGCAATAAAACAATAAGCCGATTTAAACATTAAAACGGAAGTGCATCACATCACCGTCTTGCACAACATAGTCCTTCCCTTCTACCCTCATTTTTCCGGCCTCCTTCACTTTTTGTTCGCTTCCAAAATCACTGAAATCCTTGTAAGAGATGACTTCGGCTCTGATGAATCCTTTTTCAAAATCGGTATGAATCACTCCTGCCGCTTGTGGGGCGGTTGCTCCTTTTTTAACGGTCCATGCCCTCACCTCTTTTTCTCCAGCAGTAAAATAGGTCTGTAATGACAGCAACCGATAGGCCGATCGAATCAGTTTGGCTGAACCGGGTTCGCTAAGTCCCATATCTTCAAGAAACAATTGTCTTTCCTCATAGGAATCCAAATCATTGATATCGGCCTCTATGCTCACTGCAAGAACCAACACCTCGGCATTCTCTTGAGCGACGATCTCTTTGACTTGATCCACAAAGTTATTTCCGCTTACCGCAGCATCCTCACTGACATTACAAACATACATGACCGGCTTATCGGTAATCAATTGAAGAGAGTTGATATAATGAATCCGATCTTCCTCAGAAAAGGAAATAGATCTTACATTTTGAGCCGCTTCAAGGGCAGCAATAATTTTATTCAGTACTTCCAATTCTTTTTGAGCCTCTTTGTTACCCGTCTTGGCAGCCCGTTGAATTTTATCCCTTCTTTTTTCGGTACTTTCCAAATCTTTTAACTGAAGTTCGATATCGATGGTTTCTTTGTCTCTAATTGGGTTGACCGAACCATCGACATGAACGATATTATCGTCTTCAAAACATCTCAGAACGTGAAGTATAGCGTCTGTTTCTCTGATATTTCCCAAAAACTGATTACCCAATCCTTCTCCGTTACTGGCTCCTTTAACCAAGCCAGCAATGTCGACAATCTCAACAGTAGCGGGGATTATTTTTTCGGGTTTAACCATGTTAGACAACCTATCCAGACGCGGATCAGGAACATTTACAACCCCTATGTTGGGTTCTATGGTACAAAAGGGAAAGTTGGCACTTTGTGCCTTGGCATTGGAAAGACAATTAAACAAGGTTGATTT
>JAURMQ010000074.1 GCA_030830625.1 Flavobacteriaceae bacterium | reverse complement strand
TTTTTGAAAAAGTTGAAAAATATCGAAAACCAGGCAGTATTGTCAGTTCCAATACCTCTAGTATTCCTATTTCCCAATTGTCTGAAGGAAGATCCGATGAGTTTAAGCAACATTTTTGTGGAACGCACTTTTTTAATCCCCCAAGATATCTGAGGCTACTCGAAATCATTCCCATCGCAGAGACCCAATTGGAATTGGTGAATTTCTTCATGCGTTTTGGAGAAATCAATTTGGGGAAACAAACGGTATTGTGTAAAGACACCCCTGCATTTATTGCCAATAGAGTGGGAGTAATGTCGGGCGTTAAAGTTTTTGAGCTCACCCAGAAATACAATCTGAGCATTGAAGAAGTAGATGCATTGACCGGTTCGTTGATCGGAAGACCCAATACGGGCACTTTCAGACTGCAAGATCTGGTGGGTCTCGATACGGGTGAGAAAGTCACTCAATTTGTCATCAACAACGTAAAAAATGATTCCTTTTTTGAATCCGTAGGAAAAGCTCCTGAACCAAAATTCATGACCTTTCTCTTAGAAAATAATTTTTTGGGGAACAAAACAGGAATAGGCTTTTATCACAAAACCGATCAAAAAGATCAAAATGGAAAATCCATCATCAATGCCTTGGATCTGAACACCTTGGAATACCAACCCAGTATTCGGCCCAAAAATGCCCTTCTTAAAGAAGCAAAGGTCATTGAGAATATGGGAAAACGAATGTCATTTTTAATAGGAAAGGAAGACAAAGAAAGTCTTTTTCTAAAGGAATACTTCACAGCGATATTCGCCTACGCAGCACAAAGAGTTCCCGAAATTTCAGACCAGTATTATCCCGTTGACGATGCAATGCGCGCGGGTTATGTATGGGACTATGGACCCTTTGAGTATTGGGATTTGATAGGCTTTCAAGAAGGGCTGCAAATGATAGAGACCTCTGGAGAAAACATTCCCGATTGGCTGAAGCTAATGCAACAAGCAGGTGCCCATCAGTTTTACAAATACGAAAGGGGAGAGAAGAAATATTTTGACCTCGAAAGCAAAAAATACAAAACGGTGCCCGGTTCCGATGCCTTCATTATTCTGGAAAGCTTTAGAGAGAATACCCCGATCCTCAAAAACAGTGAATGTACCGCTCACGACATAGGTGATGGTGTCATGTGCTTAGAATTTAAAAGCAAAAGTAATGCCATTGGAGAAGGAATTGGGAAAGCCCTTGCAGAAGCAATCGATCTAGCGGAGAAAGAAGGGTGGAATGGTCTTGTGATAGGGAACAATGCTAAACAATTCAGTGTGGGAGCCAATCTCATGAACATTGGAATGCTTGCCATGCAAAAAGAATTTGACACATTGAATCAAATGGTTGCCGACTTCCAATCCGTCAATATGCGGATAAGAACCTCCAAAATCCCGGTCGTAACGGCTACCCAAGGATATGTTTTTGGGGGGGGGTGTGAAATCACCATGCACTGCGATGCAGCCGTTTGTGCTGCCGAATCCTACATAGGTTTAGTAGAAGTAGGCGTAGGGCTCCTCCCGGGTGGAGGAGGGACCAAAGAATTTGCGCTCAGAATTTCTGATGGATTCTACGAGGGGGATGTTAAAACACCCATGTTGTTGGACCACTTTAAATCCATTGCCACTGCTGCGGTTTCTACTTCAGCCTCCGAAGCTTTTGATTTGCATTATCTTTTGGAAAAACGAGATACCCTCTCTTACAATGTTCAACGAAATATTGGATTGGCCAAAGACAAGGTCTTGGAATTGGCCAAGGATTACATCCCTCCCTCTCCAAGAGAGGACATAGAGGTGCTGGGTAGGTCAGGCTTAGGGGTACTTTACTCGGCCATAAACGAATACAGATTGGGTGCCTATATGTCCGAATACGACGAAGAAATCGCCCGAAAAGTAGCCTATGTTATTTGTGGAGGCGATTTGACCAGCCCACAAAAAGTGAGCGAACAATATTTACTGGATCTGGAACGCGAAGGATTTATGAGTTTGCTAGGGAACCAAAAAACGCTGGAAAGAATCCAATATCTATTAATGAACAACAAGCCCCTAAGAAATTAGAAGTTATGGAAGCATACATTGTAAAAGGATACAGAACCGCAGTAGGTAAAGCCAAAAAAGGAGGGTTTAAAAATTACCGTTCAGACGATATGGCCGTTGATGTTTTAAAACATTTGGTCCGTCAAGTACCCGCCCTTGATCCCACCACCGTCGATGATGTAATAGTGGGCTGTGCCAATCCCGAGGGAGAGCAAGGACTTCAAGTGGGGAGACTCATTTCGGCCAGGGCTTTGGGTATTGAAGTGCCGGGAATCACCATCAACCGTTATTGTGCCTCTGGTTTAGAAGCCATATCAATGGCAGTGGCCAAGATCAAGGCGGGTATGGGACACGTTTATATTGCTGGAGGAACAGAGAGCATGAGCCTCATTCCCATGACCGGCTATAAATTGTCTCCCAGCTACAAAGCCAACATGGAAAACATAAACTACCATGTGAGTATGGGAGCCACCGCCGAGGCTGTCGCCGAAAAATTCAAGATCAGCCGAGAAGCGGCCGATATTTTTTCCTATGCCTCACACCTCAAAGCGGCCAATGCCATTGACAAGGGTTATTTCGAAGAACAAATTGTACCCATCACTGTCGAAGAGGTATATGTCAAAGAGGGAAAAAAAGTAAGCAGTTCTCATACCGTGGCTGTTGATGAAGGTGTAAGGAGATATACCACGGTCGAAGGCTTGTCCAAATTAAGGGCTGTTTTCAAACAAGGTGGTATCATCACTGCCGGAAATGCCTCACAAACTTCCGATGGAGCTGCCTTTACCTTGGTGATGAGTGAAGAAAAAGTAAAAGAATTGGGCATCACCCCCGAAGCACGCATGCTCGCGTGTTCTGTCGGTGGAGTGGACCCCCTCTATATGGGTATTGGACCTTGTAAAGCCATTCCCAAGGCACTCAAACAGGCAGGATTAAAATTGGCTGATATTGAGCAAACAGAACTCAATGAAGCGTTTGCCGCTCAAGCCTTGGCCGTAATCCAAGAAAGTGGATTGAATCCCGATACGGTCAATATGAATGGAGGAGCGATTGCCATGGGACATCCGCTGGGTTGTACAGGAGCCAAATTAACCATTCAGCTTTTAAACGAAATGAAACGCCGCAATCAAAAATACGGAATGGTCACCGCTTGTGTTGGGGGTGGGCAAGGCATAGCCGGTATTTTTGAGCGATTGTAGTTTATACCTTTTTGACCACATAGGTGACTACTCCCCAGATGATCAATTCATTGTCTTCGGTCACTTTGATGGGTTGGTATTTCGGGTTTTCTGGCATCAGATACACACAATCTTCCTCCACTTTTAGTCGTTTTACGGTGAATTCCCCATCGATAAAACACACGGCTATCTTATGGTCTTGAGGTTCCAAGCTGCGGTCGATGACCAACAAGTCTCCATCGTCCAATCCGGCACCTTGCATGGATTCTCCCGATACCCGAGCATAGAAAGTAGCCTCCTCGTTTTTGACCACCTCGCGGTCAATACTGATGCGCAATTCTTTAAAGTCATCTGCAGGTGAAGGAAAACCCGCCGAAATGCCCTCTTGGACTAAAAAAGAAGTTTTTCCCAGCTCCTGATCGGGTTGAAAAAAAATGATTTTGTCTCTTGTGTCGCTCATTTCACTCTAATGATTTCATTGATTTCTGTAGTAAATCGATTGGAAAGATGCTCCCGCTTCATTTTCCATGTTTGTTTTAAATCTTGACTGGCCAGTTTCATACGGTGTGGACCATAACGCCGATGGATTTTATCCAGAGTTTGCATCAGTGCTGTATGCTTTGCCGTATCCTGTTCGAACAAATTAATTTGCCGAGAAGAAGAAGGGCTTAGCCCTAAGAGTATAATTCCTGCTTTTTTGTATTCGATTCCTGGTTTGAAGATGCTCCTCAACCCCATCAGTGCATATCGATTCAAAACAAAGTTGGAATCCGTGGCATGGGGAAGTGTTAAAGTGCATCCATTGCGATATTGTGTGGCATTGGGATCAAAAGGATTACTCCTCACAAAAACATGAAGAGCCGTGGCACAGCTTTTTTGTTTTCGGAGCTTTTCGGCCCCCAAGAGTGTGTAGGTGGTAATGCGCTCTTCAAGACTATTAAATATAGTAAGTATACTTTTGAAACTTCGAGTTGTTGCAATCGATTTTTTGGAAGGGCTCACCTCTTCCAACTCAATGGAGGGGACTCCTTCGAGGTCTTTCTTTAATCGAAGTCCCAAAATACTCATGTGTTTTTTGACCCATTCGTCGGGTAGATTCACAAAATCCAGCGCGGTCATTACTCCCATTGCTTGAAGCCTCTTGGCGTGTTGCCTCCCCACACCCCAAACGTCTTCTATGGAGGTCCATTTTAAAGCTTTCAAACGTTTTTCATCGTTATCGATGACGTAAACCCCTTGGGTTCTTTGTTCGAATTTCTTCGCAATCTTATTGGCGATTTTGGCCAATGCTTTAGACGGTGCCAATCCCACCGACACCGGAATTCCGGTCCACTGTCGTACTTGCTTACGCATTTTCAAACCTCTTTCGATCAGATCGAAATGATCAAAGCCCTCAAACTTTAAAAAAGCTTCGTCTATACTGTATATTTCTACGTTGGGGGTATAGGTTTCTAAAATTTTCATCACTCGATTACTCATGTCTCCATACAGGGGGTAATTGGAAGAAAAAACCTTGATGTTGTGTTTTTTGAACTCATTTCTAAATTTGAAGGCAGGCGCTCCCATAGGAATTCCCAATGCTTTGGCTTCATTGCTTCTGGCAATCACGCATCCGTCATTATTGGAAAGGATAACTACTGCTTTGCCCTCGTATTGGGGTTGAAAAACCCGTTCACAAGAAGCGTAAAAATTATTGCAATCGATTAAAGCAAACATCTGTAAAATGAAATTTTGAAAGGGATGACCGTAAAACAGGCTTATTTTTAAACCAAAACAACTCCGTCGTCAACATCGATCCAATACAAATTTAACAAGAATTGTATTGTTTTGTAGATAAAATTAAACCTCTTTGGGCAAAAATTGTAATTTTGCTTTCAAGACTTGTAGTCACACATATAATGGACAAATTTTCATTTTTAAATTCGGCACACACTGCTTACTTTGCTGAATTATACGACCAATACCTGCAAAATCCAGATACCGTAGAACCCAGTTGGAGGGCCTTTTTTCAAGGATTCGACTTTGGGGTGGAGCGGAGCGAATGGCCAGCAGAGGCTGCAGAGGTAGAAGTGCCCGAGACGGTAAGAAAAGAATTTCAGGTAGTGAAGTTGATTGAAGGCTATCGTACCCGAGGCCATTTATTTACTAAAACCAATCCTGTTCGCAACAGAAGAACCTACACTCCCAATTTGGATGTGGAGAACTTTGGCTTGTCTCAAGACGACCTATCAACCGTTTTCAACGCGGGATCCATAGTAGGTATAGGGCCAAGTACATTATCGACCATTATCGAGCATCTACAAAGAACCTATTGTGAGTCTATCGGGGTGGAGTACATGTATGTCAGGAATTTAGAGAAAAAAAACTGGATCAAGGAGCGACTGCATCAAAATGAGAATCACCCTAATTTTAGTCTCACACAAAAAAAAGAAATCCTCAACAAGCTGAATCAAGCTGTGAGTTTTGAAAGTTTTTTACACACCAAATACGTCGGGCAAAAAAGATTTTCCTTAGAAGGAGGGGAGTCCCTTATCCCTGCACTCAATGCCCTTATCTCTGCTGCTGCAGAAAAAGGAGTGGAGGAGTTTATTATGGGAATGGCACACCGTGGAAGACTCAATGCTTTGACCAATATTTTTGGGAAATCGCCCAAAGATATTTTCAGCGAGTTCGATGGAAAAGATTATGACGAAATGGTTTTTGATGGAGACGTTAAGTATCATATGGGATGGACGGCAAAAATCGATACCAATAATCAGGGTAATCAAATTAACATCAACTTAGCGCCCAATCCTTCTCACCTAGAAACCGTTGGAGCGGTTGTTGAGGGAATTACACGCGCGAAGATGGAGAATAAATTCAACGGTGACCCCTCAAAGGTTCTGCCCATCATTGTTCATGGAGATGCGGCTATTGCAGGGCAAGGTATTGCCTACGAAATTGTTCAGATGGCTCGTTTGAAGGGATATTCCACAGGAGGAACCATACATATTGTGGTGAATAATCAGATCGGTTTTACCACCAATTATCTCGATGCGCGATCCAGTACGTACTGCACCGATGTAGGAAAGGTAACCTTGTCGCCAGTGATGCACGTCAATGCGGATGATGTAGAGGCGGTCGTCCATTCGGTTCTTTTTGCATTGGACTATAGAATGCACTTTAATGCCGATGTTTTCATCGATCTTTTGGGATATAGAAAGTATGGGCATAATGAGGGGGATGAACCCAGGTTCACACAACCCAAACTCTATAAAGCCATTGCAGCTCACAAGAATCCGAGAGATATTTATGCCGAAAAGTTGATCGCTCAAGGGATCATAGACCCCGCCTATGTCAAAAAAGAGGAAGAGGACTATAAGTCCAAATTAGAAAAAAACCTCCAAGTTTCTCGTACCGAAGAAACGACTGTGGTTACGCCTTTTATGGAAGACGAATGGCAGGGGTATGAGCGAGTGGACGAAAAAGGCATGCATCCAGAGGCAACTACTGCAGTGGATATTAAAGACTTGACTGAGGTGGCTCAAACCCTTTCCAATATTCCTCCCGATAAGAAGTTTTTGAAAAAAATTGAGCGGTTGATAGCCGATCGTAACCAAATGTTTTTTGAAACCGACAAGTTGGACTGGGCTATGGGCGAACTTTTGGCTTATGGTACCTTACTCAAAGAAGGGTTTAATGTGAGACTTTCTGGACAAGATGTTGAAAGAGGTACTTTTTCCCATCGTCATGCCGTTATCAAATCAGAGTCCTCGGAGGAAGAAATTGTCCTTCTAAATCATATTAGTCCAGAAAAACAAGGAAAATTTAGCGTTTATAATTCTTTTCTTTCAGAATATGGTGTTTTAGGGTTTGATTATGGCTATGCCATGGCCAGTCCCAATACTTTGACCATTTGGGAAGCGCAATTTGGTGATTTTTCCAACGGTGCTCAAATCATGATCGATCAGTACATTTCTGCAGCAGAGGACAAGTGGAAAACTCAAAACGGTATAGTAATGTTGTTGCCTCATGGATATGAGGGGCAAGGAGCAGAGCACTCTTCGGGTCGTATGGAACGTTATTTACAACTTTGTGCCAAGGACAATATGTTTGTGGCCAATTGTACTACTCCGGCCAATTTCTTTCATCTATTGAGAAGACAAATGAAAGGGAATTTTAGAAAACCTTTGATTGTTTTCACGCCAAAAAGTTTGTTGCGTCACCCCAAGGCCGTATCCAAAGTGGAAGCCTTGTCCATGGGCAGTTTCCAAAGGGTTATCCCCGACGATGACATCACTTCGGATCAGGCCAAAGTGTTGGTTTTCTGTTCGGGCAAATTTTATTACGACCTTATAGAAGCGAGAGCCGATAGGAATCGGATGGATGTGGCTATTGTAAGATTGGAACAATTATTCCCTTTACCTGAAGAAGAAATTCAAGCCCAGCTACAATATTATCAAAATGTAAAGGATGTCGTTTGGGCTCAAGAAGAGCCAAGAAATATGGGGGCTTGGGGATATTTATTACTGCACTTACCCGAGGCCAGCAAAATGCGACCCGTAAGCAGAAGGTATTACGGTTCTCCAGCTGCAGGAAGTGCCGCAAGGTTCAAAAAACGACACCAGCAGGTCATTGATTACGTTTTTGATCCTTCAGCGGATAATTTTATTCGGAATAATCAGTAAAATAGGAGCAGTAAAATGTCTTTTTGCACCAGTCAAAATTATAACCACATAGGCCTATTAGAAAATGTTAACAGCTAAAAGAATTTCGAATATCCTAACCCCTAAGATTTTAAGATGATAGATTCTCTTAAATTCAGTATTGTGATGATACTCTTTTTATCATTCTTGGCCTCTTGTTCAGATCGTATTTCAACCCTTTCTGCTCCGCCAAATGAGGGTCTCGATTTATCAGATGAAAAACTCGATTTTTTGGGCATAACCAATAAAGAAAAATTAAGTTCTGCCTCCAAAAGGGCATTGCAATGGACGGATGAGCAGTTATACAATAATGATTGGTATTTTGAATATTCCATATATGATCTCGATGGAGATTTTGCTTATGAAGAAGGGGTAGTGAGAAGAGATCCAAGTGCCATGATCAAATATGAAGGGAAATATTACACATGGTATACCAAAAGTACAGGGCAGACCGATGGATTTAAGGGTGACATTGGAAAGGATAAGGTATTTCCTTGGGACAGATCTGATATATGGTTTGCTACCTCCGAAGATGGTATTACCTGGAAAGAGAAAGGGGTTGCAATTTCGAGAGGGGAAGAAGGGGAGTATGACGATCGCTCTGTTTTTACGGTTGAAATATTGGTTCACGAAGGGACATACTATCTTTGTTATCAAACAGTTGGAGGGCTTTATAACAAGAGGGTGAAAAATCAAATTGGGCTTTCCTGGTCCAAAAGTCCAGACGGTCCTTGGACCAAAAGTCCAAACCCTATTTTGAGTCCATCGGACAATGGTATTTGGAAAGGAGATGATTTACAAGACAGGTTTTCTGTAATACAAAAAGGAGATTTTGACAGCCATAAAGTTCACGATCCTTGTATCCTTCATTATAAAGGAAAATTTTATTTGTATTACAAAGGAGAACAAATGGGGGAATCCATAACATTCGGAGGTAGACAAATACGACATGGGGTCGCCATAGCAGATCATCCAAGAGGTCCATACATTAAATCTCCATATAATCCCATTAGTAATAGTGGTCACGAAATTTGTGTTTGGCCCTTCAATGGAGGTATCGCATCATTAATTACTACCGATGGACCAGAACGCAATACAGTTCAATGGGCCAAAGATGGGATCAATTTTGAAATCATGGGTGCTGTAAAAGACAGCCCGAAAGCCATTGGTCTGAACCGAACAGTTGAGTCAGAAAAGGAACCTTTGGAAGTTTTAGGTTGGGGACTGACCCACGAATACAAAAACTACAATTACCAGTACATCCGAGGTTTTAAAACGAGAAAAAAGAAATAGTAGAACCCCAAATCATCCTCAACAATCAAATGAATTTAATAGAAGTAATAACGAGGATTACATTAAATACATCAGGGAATGAATAACCTTAATTTGTATTTCAAAAAATCTTACACTGAATATTCAATAAATGTTAATTTTGTAGATAATTATTAAGAATGAGTTGGATAGAAATTGGTTTATCTTAGGATAGCTATATGAAAAATATATTATGATTTTAGAGATGAAAGTCCCTTCCCCGGGAGAATCGATAACAGAGGTGGAAATAGCCCAATGGATGGTAGCCGATGGAGATTATGTTGAGAAAGATCAGGCGATTGCCGAGGTCGATTCCGACAAGGCTACCTTAGAGTTGCCTGCAGAAGTCAGTGGAACGATTACGCTTAAGGCTGAGGAGGGAGATGCTGTTGCGGTGGGTCAAGTAGTTTGCTTGATCGATACCGATGGAGTTCCCCAAGAAGGACAAAGCTCACCTACTGCCAAAGAGGTCGTCCCAGCAGTTGCTGTAGCGGCTCCAGCATCAGTATCCCACGATAATTATGCTTCGGGTTCTGCCTCACCCGCTGCCAAAAAGATCATTTCCGAAAAAGGGGTGGACTTGGAAAGCGTTGTGGGTACAGGAAGAAATGGAAGAATCACCAAAGAAGATGCTGTAAAAGCCGTTCCCTCAATGGGTTCTCTTCCTCAAGGAGGGAAGAGAGGTGAGGAACGAATGAAACTGTCCATGTTGCGCAGAAAGGTGGCCGAAAGGTTGGTAGCCGTGAAAAATGAAACGGCAATGCTCACCACTTTCAACGAAGCAGACATGGCGCCTATTTTTGCTTTGCGAAAAAAATACAAGGAAGATTTTGCTGAAAAACACGGAGTGGGCCTTGGATTTATGAGTTTTTTCACCAAGGCAGTGGTAAGGGCGTTACAAATGTATCCCGATGTGAACTCTATGATCGATGGGGATTATAAGATCGCTTACGATTACTGCGACATCAGTGTAGCCGTCTCAGGTCCCAAAGGATTGATGGTGCCCGTGGTCAGAAATGCCGAAAAGTTATCATTCAGAGGAATTGAACAAGAAATAAAAAGACTGGCCATTCGAGCTCGAGAGGGGCAGATTACAGTCGATGACATGACGGGTGGAACTTTTACCATTTCCAACGGAGGTGTATTTGGTTCCATGCTTTCTACTCCCATTATCAATCCACCCCAGTCGGGTATTTTGGGAATGCATAACATCATCGAACGTCCTGTGGCGATCGATGGAAAGGTTGAAATTCGCCCTATGATGTATCTGGCATTATCCTACGATCACCGTATTATTGACGGAAAGGAATCGGTAGGCTTTTTGGTAGCGATCAAGGAAGCTCTGGAAAACCCTGAGGAATTTTTAATGGACCGTAATGTCAAAAAAGCCTTAGACTTATAGACTTAAGGTTTTGCTTTTATAATCAATAAGAGCGCGATTTTTATTCAGAAAATCCGCCCCTAATATCCCGTCTATTGGACGTGCATTTTCCTTGACTAAAGTGGCGTTGATGTTTTGCATGTCCAATAATACAAAGGACTGTTTATCAACTTTATGCCTGCCCAGTATCAGATCGCATTCCTGTCCCAAAATAGCCTTAACCTTATCTTTTCCTGCCCCTGAAGCTTCAAAAGGGTCCCCTTTTTCTCTGATCTTAAAATTTTCTTTTTCGGATAGGGCAATACAGCTGTTAGAAGCGCCCGTATCAACGAGTAAAACGGCCTTACAGCCATTGATTCTCGCCTGACAAACCAAGTGTTTGGTTTTCATGAGTTTTAATTTGATTTTTTTGGAGGGCGCTTTTTTTAACAAACAGCAGATTTTTTACAAATGTAAAAAAACGAACTCTTATTTTAGCGGTCGATGAAATTGATAGATACACATACGCATCTTTATGTTGAAGCCTTTGATGAAGATAGAGATGAAGTCATACAAAATGCCTTAGCCAAAGGGATAGATCTTTTCTATTTGCCGTCTATTGACAGTACCTACACTGCCAAAATGTATGATTTAGAAAAAAAATATCCAGATCATATACGTTTGATGATGGGGCTTCACCCTACACATGTAAAAGAAAATTTCAAAGAGGAACTCAATCATGTAGCCCAAAATTTGG
Organism: Flavobacteriaceae bacterium; assembly: GCA_030830625.1. GTDB lineage: Bacteria > Bacteroidota > Bacteroidia > Flavobacteriales > Flavobacteriaceae > UBA8316. The sequence continues at coordinate 7,211 of JAURMQ010000074.1, read as the reverse complement.
AACAACACAATTTTGCTGCGGTGGGAGAAATAGGAATTGATCTTTATTGGGATCAGACTTTTTTAAAACAGCAGCAAGAGGCATTTGATACCCAAATAGGGTGGGCCAAAGAAAAAGAACTACCCATTGTGATTCATTGTCGAGATGCATTTGACGAAGTTTTTGAAGTTTTAGAAGGACACCGCGCAGAGGGCCTTTTTGGAATCTTCCATTGTTTTACGGGAACAAAACAACAGGCGGAACGGGCGATAGGTTTCAATCTTAAGCTGGGTATTGGGGGAGTGGTTACCTTCAAAAACGGCAAGATCGATCAATTTTTGGAACAGATTCCTCTAGAAAATATTGTTTTGGAGACGGATGCACCTTATTTAGCTCCTGCACCATTTCGGGGAAAAAGAAATCAAAGCGAATATTTGGTTCATGTGCTTGAAAAAATGGCATCAATTCATCAAAGAAGTGAAGAGGAGATTGCTGCAATCACTTCTAAAAACGCACTTTCCATCTTCAAATTTTAAACTCTTTTTTTATCTCATTGAATCACAGAGATTTAAATAGTATCATTATTGATTTAAAAATTTTACTGAAAAGTTTTTTTTTTGTTAATTGAGTCGATTTAAAAAGTGAAATAGAGAGGTGGCCGAGTGGTCGAAGGCGCACGCCTGGAAAGTGTGTATTCCGTTATCGCGGAATCGAGGGTTCGAATCCCTTCCTCTCTGCAAAAAAAATGCATTAGTATGTATTTTTTTTTATCTTTAAAAAATTATAGAATAGAACAAAACTTTGATCAAAATGAGAAAATTATTATTTGCCCTAAGCCTTATTGGGATGTTAATGACCCAATCAATGTCTTATGCTTCAACAATCACAAACCCAACCATTCAAGAATCTGAGCAACAAGAAGAAGCCGTTGCCCAAGAATCCACAGAAGATGCAGCCGCAATTCAGGAAGCCCCAGCTGTGGAAGAACCTGCAATGGTTGCAGAAGAAGCGGCTCCTGCCGAAGCTTCATTTACTCAAGAACTCAAGAAAAGATTTATCGAAGGAGGTCCAGGATTTATGGGGATCGTTTTGATTTGTTTGATTTTGGGTCTTGCCATTGCGATTGAGCGTATTATATACCTCAATCTCGCCACAACCAACTCACAAAAACTCACCGCCGGTGTAGAGGAAGCTTTAGCCTCTGGTGGTGTTGAGGCTGCCAAAGAGCTTTGTAGAAATACAAAAGGTCCTGTTGCCTCCATTTTCTACCAAGGTTTAGACCGTGTAGATGAAGGGGTTGAAAGTGCCGAAAAAGCTGTAGTGGCTTATGGTGGTGTACAAATGGGCCAATTGGAGAAGAACGTTTCTTGGATTTCCTTATTCATCGCCTTGGCGCCGATGCTTGGATTCATGGGTACTGTAATCGGGATGATTCAGGCCTTTGATAAAATCGAAGCTGCTGGTGACATGCAACCTTCACTTGTTGCAGGAGGGATTAAAGTAGCCCTATTGACCACAGTATTTGGTTTGATCGTTGCCATCATTCTTCAAGTATTTTACAATTACATCATCGCTAAGATTGATAGTATAGTAAACGATATGGAAGATGCTTCCATCAACTTGATAGACATTTTGGTCGCTCAGAAAAAATAATTGGGAATATGAAAATTCAAAACATAATTAAAATCGTAAGTGCCATTATCGGTTTTCTTGCGGCCTTTTTCTTACTCAGAATCATAGGCACGGGAGATGACGACATCAAGATGGCTGCCACTATGGGCGATTTCGGTACCATCTCTCCTCTTGTGGAATTGGCGAGAATCGTATTGTTCATCACCATTGCTGTAACCTTGCTTTTTACACTAAGAGGTTTGTTTTCTGACCCCGCCAAATTAAAAAAAGCGGGTATCTCCATCGGATTATTTGTAGTCGTAATATTTATTTCATATGTCCTTTCTGATGGCGTTGAGACTCCATTAAAAGACGGTGAGGTACTCTCAGCTAACGGATCTAAATGGGTAGGTACAGGAATTAGAACTTTTTACATACTCTCTGTCATCGCTATTGGTTTAATGGTATTGTCTGGTGCGAGTAAAATATTTAAAAAATAAAGAGTTATGGCCAAAAGATCAGCCCCGGAAGTTAATGCAGGATCGATGGCAGATATTGCCTTCTTGCTGTTAATTTTCTTCTTGGTAACTACCACGATCGAAACCGACAGTGGTATCAACAGGAAACTTCCCCCCATCGAAGATGTTGAAGATCCTCCCATTATCAAACAGAAAAATATCTTTACGGTAGTGGTGAATAAAAACAATCAATTGTTGGTTGAAGAAGAATTGACAGACATTTCTGATTTGCGTGCCTTAGCGATTGAGTTTCTTGATAATGGAGGAGGAGAAGGAGAAGATGCCTGTGACTTTTGTCAAGGTAAACGTGATCCTAAATCTTCTGATAATCCCGATAAAGCGATTATCTCTTTGAAAAATGACAGAGAGACATCGTATAAGGTTTATATCGCTGTTCAGAATGAATTGGTAGCTGCATATAATGACCTTAGGGATCGCGAGTACATGAGACTATTTCCCAATGAAGCATCAAGCTTTGTTGAGGCCAATAAGAAATTTTCGGATCCCAGAACATCCCCTGAAGAAAAAGAAAGATTGAGTCCAAAATTGGATGAGGTCAAATTGATGTTTCCTCAGAAACTTTCTGAAGCAGAACCCAGTAAAACGAATTAAAAAAAGCAATAATGTCAAAGTTTAAAAAGAAAAAAGGAGGAGAATTACCCGCAATTTCTACGGCGTCTTTACCTGATATTGTATTTATGTTGTTGTTCTTTTTTATGGTAGCTACGGTGATGAGAGACAGTACGCTGATGGTAAAAAATCAATTACCCGCTGCGAATCAAATCCAGAAATTGGATAAGAAAGATCGTGTCATGTACATTTATGCTGGAGAACCCTCCAGCCGTTATACCGACAAGTATGGAACCCAAGCTCGTATTCAGTTAAATGATAAGTTTGCGACGGTTTCTGAGGTAGCCGCTTTTGTATTGGCTGAACGGGCTTCTAAGCGTCAGGAATTACAGAACGTGCTTACCACATCTTTGAAAGTGGATGGGGATACCAAGATGGGACTGATTACCGATATCAAACAAGAACTCAGAAAAGTGAATGCTTTGAAAATCAATTATACTACTCGTGTAGGAGATTACTCTCAAAACATTGATTAGAATTCTTTTGATTTAAAAAAAAAGTGCCATTATAGGCACTTTTTTTTTAACCAAAGAGGAGTAAACTAACTTAGTACTGTTTTTGGATTAAAAATGAAGGTTCGATATTTGCTTTTTGGATTATGTATGATCATGGGTGGGAAGTCCTTTGCCCAAGAGGAGGAGGATAAGACCAAATACCGAGAGGATCAATTTTACATCAGTTTTGCTTTACAATTTCAACAAGAGGATATTGAAGGATTCAAACAAAATGGTTTTTCAAATAATTTTCAAATTGGATTTGTACGTGATATGTCTCTCAATGCTAATGGAACGATAGCACTTGGTTTGGGGTTAGGGTATGGATATAATAAATTGGTATCGAATCTGAATATAGAATCTGAAGGAAGCAATACTGTTTTTGCCGTGCGGGAGGGTCAAAAAAACCTCCAAAATTTTTCCTCACTCGTTATCCCTTTTTCCTTTCGCTTTAGAACCTCAACAGCAGATCGAACGGATTTTTGGCGGATGTATGGAGGTTTTAAATACAACTTGAATTTTGGAGCCCATTTCAACCCCTTTTATGGGGGCTCTTTTGAGAATGATTCTTTAAGGAAAAACAATACGGCTGTTTTCTTATCGATGGGTTATAATACTTGGAATTTATTTTTGGAATACGATTTAAATTCCATCTATAAGTCGGAAGTTCAACTTCAAAATACGACCCATCCCAAACTTCAAACTTTAAAGTTAGGATTGATTTTTTATATTCTATAATTAGATGGATTTCCTGAGGCGAGCAACCGGAATATCCATTTGTTCTCTGTATTTCGCAACTGTTCTACGGGCTACTTTATACCCTTTTTCTTTTAGAAGCACAGACAGCGCCTGATCTGCAAGAGGATTTTTTTTATTTTCATTTGAGATGAGATCTTCCAAAATATTCTTGATTTCGATGGTAGAAACATCTTCCCCTTCTTCATTTTTCATCCCCTCCGAAAACAGGCTTTTTAAGAGCTTTATTCCATAGGGGGTATCGATATATTTACTGTTGGCGACTCTAGAAACGGTCGAAATATCCATTTGAATTTTGTCGGCAATGTCTTTTAAAATCATGGGTTTCAACTTTTGCTCATCTCCAGTGAGAAAATAAGCACTTTGATAATCGATTATAGCATTGATGGTGAGGAAAAGTGTTTGATACCTCTGCTCTATGGCATCAATAAACCATTTTGCAGCATCCAGCTTTTGTTTTATAAAGAGCACCGCCTCTTGTTGTGATTTATTCTTTTGGGGCGCTTCAGCGTAACCTGAGAGCATTTCTTTATAATTATTGGAAATTCTTAACTCGGGAGCATTTCTTCGGTTTAGGGCAACTTTTAATATCCCATTTTCGATGGTCAAAATAAAATCAGGAACAATATGATTGTTTTGATTGCTTTGGGAAAGGGCCCCTCCCGGTTTAGGATTTAGTTTTGCAATTTCATCAAATACACCTCGCACTTCTTCCTCCGTCAAGTGGAATCGATCCTGTAGTTTTTTGTAGTGTTTTCTTGAAAATTCATCAAAAGCGGTATCAATAATTTTCCGAGTCAATTCTACCTCAGGTCGATCCTTCTCTTTTCTTGCCAATTGAATGGAAAGACATTCTTGAAGGGTTCTGGCCCCCACTCCTGGTGGATCCATAGATTGTATTTTCTTGATAATTTTTTTCAACTCCTCTTTTTCCACGATAATATTTTGAGTAAAAGCCAAATCATCAAGGATGTCCTCCTCGGATCTGCGGAGGTAACCACTGTTGTCGATACTTCCGATCAAGAATTCAGCGATAGGTCTCTCCTCTTCTTTAAGGATCAGATTCTGCAATTGACTTTCGAGATATTCGTGAAAACTCGTACCCCCCGAAAAGGGAATTTCACTGTCTTCGTCATCCGAAGAATGGTTGTTGGACTGTATTCTATAATTGGGAATCTCATCATCACTCAAATAAGCGTCGATGTCGATGTCATCGGTATCTATTTTTTGATCATTCTGATACTCATCGTAGGGGTCGGAGTCTTGGAGTTCGTATTCATCAATTTCTTTCCCTTTTTCAAGCGCAGGATTTTCTCCAATTTCGGACTGAATGCGCTGCTCCAGATCCAGTGTTGACAATTGGATGAGTTTCATCAACTGAATCTGTTGGGGAGACAGTTTTTGAGAAAGCTTTATTTGGAGCTGTTGTTTTAACATTTCATGAAATTGCTTCCATAAAGATAAAAAAAGTCAAGCGAGCAGTATAGATTAAAATGAAGCGTTTTGAGGGGTGCGTGGAAAAGGAATCACATCTCGAATGTTGGACATCCCGGTAGCAAACAGTACCAGACGATCAAATCCAAGTCCAAAACCGCTGTGGGGTGTGCTTCCAAAACGCCTTAAATCTAGATACCACCAGAGCTCTTCCGCATCGATTCCCATTACTTTAATCCTTTGCTCCAATACATCCAAACGTTCTTCTCTTTGAGATCCACCTACGATTTCTCCAATACCCGGAAATAATATATCCATGGCGCGAACGGTTTTTTGATCCTCATTCATTCTCATGTAAAAGGCTTTGATTTTCGCAGGGTAGTCAAAAAGGATTACAGGAGCATTGAAATGTTGCTCCACCAAATAACGTTCGTGTTCGCTTTGTAAATCAGTTCCCCATTCTTCAACCAAATAGTTGAATTTTTTCTTTTTGTTGGGTTTAGAGTTTTTGAGAATATCGATTGCCTCTGTGTAGGAAACTCTTTTGAATTCGTTTTCCACGACAAATTTTATTTTTTCGATCAGCCCCATTGGACTTCTCTGATTTTGGGGCTTAGTTTTTTCTTCTTGCTCCAGTCTTTGATCTAAAAAGGTCAAATCCTTATCACATTTTTCTAAAATATAATTCAAGGTGTATTTGATGAATTCTTCTGCCAAATCCATATTGTCGGCCAAATCATAAAAAGCCATTTCGGGTTCAATCATCCAAAATTCGGCCAAATGTCGAGAAGTGTTTGAGTTTTCGGCTCTAAAGGTGGGGCCAAAAGTATAAACATTCCCCAAGCCCTGGGCAAAGGTTTCTGCTTCTAATTGTCCAGACACCGTAAGTTTGGTTTCCTTCCCAAAAAAGTCTTGTTTGAAATCGATTGCTCCATTGTCGTCGGTAGGAGGATTTTTAGGATCTAAGACAGATACACGAAACATTTCCCCAGCTCCTTCAGCGTCACTCCCCGTAATGATGGGGGTGTGGACGTAATAAAATCCTTTGTCTTGAAAAAACTGATGTATGGCAAAGGAAAGCACAGACCGGATTCTCATTACTGCGCCGAAAGTAGCCGTTCTAATCCTAAGGTGTGCTTTTTCTCTTAGGTATTCGAAACTGTGTTTTTTAGGTTGAATGGGGTAGAGTTCTGGATCGGCTTCTCCAATAATTTGTAGGGTTTTGACCAGTACTTCTATAGATTGCCCTTTTCCCATACTTTCTACCAATTGACCTGAAATTTTGACTGCTGCACCAGTATTGATTTTCTTAAGAATGAGGTCGTCAGTATTCTCAAAATCAACAACACATTGCAGGTTTTCTATGGTAGAGCCATCATTGAGGGCAATGAATCGATTGGCACGGAATGTCCTGACCCAGCCCTGGACTGTAACGTTATCGTATTTTTTGGGTTGCTTGAGTAATTCAGCTAATCGGAGATGCTTCATGGCCATTAATTTTCACCGCAAAGATAGGTTTATTTACAAAATAGGATTAGGGTTTTTTGGGGTCGTCATTGGAAATGATATTGATTTTGGGTTGTTTGAGTACCTTATCATTGCTTACCGTATCTTCTAATGAAATCAGTAGAGAAGGAAGGAGAATCAAATTGGCCAACATGGCGAAAAGTAGGGTGACCGATATCAATCCTCCTAATGCTACCGTACCCCCAAAATTGGAGCTCATAAATACTGCAAAACCAAAGAACAAGACAATGGAAGTATAAAACATACTGACTGCGGTTTCTCT
>JAURMQ010000073.1 GCA_030830625.1 Flavobacteriaceae bacterium | reverse complement strand
CCATCCCGAATCCATATTGACCCCACACGGAAAAAAAATGTTAGAAAACTGGATCAATAGCTGAACTATGAAAACTGTACTCAACCGCCTGACCCAACACCACACCCTCGACAGCGAAGAGGCTGAAAACATACTCACTGGAATTGCCGAAGGCCAATACAACCCCAGTCAAGTGGCTGCTTTTTTGACGGTATTCATGATGCGCAGTATCACTTTGGAAGAACTCGAAGGTTTTAGAAAAGCATTACAAAAACTCTGTTTGGCCATCGATTTGAGTGAGTTTTCTCCCATTGATTTGTGTGGTACGGGTGGAGATGGGAAAGACACCTTCAACATTTCCACCTTGGCCTCTTTTGTTACCGCGGGTGCAGGAATCAAGGTAGCCAAACACGGCAATTATGGGGTATCGTCGGGCTGTGGTTCCAGCAATGTGCTGGAACATTTGGGCATAAAATTTTCAAACGATAGCGATTTTTTAAAACGTTGCATCGACCAAGCTGGAATATGTAACCTCCACGCTCCCCTCTTCCACCCCGCCATGAAAAAGGTCGCTCCCATCCGAAGGGAACTGGGGGTAAAAACCTTTTTCAATATGCTGGGTCCGCTGGTCAATCCGGCTTTCCCAAAACACCAACTCACAGGAGTATTCAACCTGGAACTCGCACGGCTTTACGGTTACCTTTTTCAAAAAACAGATCAAAACTTTACCATATTGTATGCTTTGGATGGATACGACGAAATTTCACTCACAGGACCCGCCAAGGCCATCAGAAATCAAGGGGAACAACTGATCACCGCCCAAGACTTTGGTGTAGCGCCTTTGAGTGAAAAACAAATCTGCGGAGGAGATAGCATTCCCTCCTCGGCAGCCATTTTTACAGCAGTATTGGACGGTAAAGGTACCGAAGCCCAAAACAATGTGGTCTGCGCCAATGCTGCCATGGCCATTGCCACCGCCACCGACTGCACCCCCCAGCAGGGATTTGAAAAAGCCACAGCAGCTTTGCAATCTGGAAAGGCCGCAAAAGCTTTTAAAACCCTACAAAAACTCAGTGCCGCATGAGTATTTTAGATCAAATCATTGAGGACAAAATAAAGGAGGTCGCACTGCGGAAAAAGATATTCCCAACGCACTATTGGGAACAATCGCCTTTGTTTGATCGTAAAACCTTTTCGCTGATCGAACGGCTGAAAGCCAGCGCTTCTGGCATCATCGCCGAACACAAACGCCGTTCCCCCTCTCGGGATAATATCAACAGTAAACTGTCTGTTGCCGATGTCGCCCAAGGCTATGAGGCTGCAGGAGTTTGTGGTATGTCGGTGTTGACCGATCTCAAGTATTTTGGAGGCAGTTTGGAAGATTTGACAGCCGCTCGAGCCGTCTGCCGGCTACCCTTGCTGCGAAAAGAATTCATCATCGACCCCTACCAACTTGTTGAGGCCAAGGCCCATGGTGCAGATGTCGTACTGTTGATTGCCGCAGTTTTGGATCGGAAGCAGATCAAATCCCTCTCTCAAACGGCTCAAAGTTTAGGATTGGAAGTTCTTTTGGAAGTTCACAATGCTGCCGAACTGGAAAAATCCATCATGCCTTCTTTGGATTTACTGGGCGTGAACAACCGCAACCTCAAAACCTTTGAAGTCAGTTTGGACACCAGCAAACTATTGGCCGAGCAAATCCCAAACGATTTCGTGAAAGTATCTGAAAGTGGGCTCAGTTCGGTAGAGGCCATACAAAGCTTAAAACCTTATGGCTATCAGGGCTTTTTGATTGGAGAAAATTTTATGAAAACAGATGCTCCAGGGGCAACCGCCGCTCAATTCATCAATACCTTGACTTCATGAAATTGAAAGTTTGCGGCATGCGATCCCCCGATAATATTACAAGCCTCGCGGCCTTGTCTCCCGACTATATGGGTTTTATTTTTTGGAAGCCCTCCCGTCGCTATGTCAGCGATGCCACCCCTCCGCTGCCCGATACCATCAAAAAAACTGGAGTTTTTGTCGATGCCGACTTAGATTATATAAAGGAAATCATTGCCCAACACCAGCTTCAAGCGGTACAACTCCACGGTGAGGAAAGCCCTGATTTTTGCAAAAAAATTAAAGCCCTGAGCGACTTGGAAATCATCAAGGCTTTTGCCTTAGACGACCAATTCGATTTTTCGGTTTTGGACGCTTACAACTCCGCCTGTGATTATTTTTTGTTCGACACCAAAGGGGATCTTCCCGGTGGCAATGGCATGCGTTTTGACTGGTCGGTATTGCAAGACTACCCCTTGACAAAACCGTTCTTTTTGAGCGGTGGAATCGGCCCGGGAGATCAAAGTGCTATTGCATCCATAATTAGCTTAAATTTGCCTCTTTATGCGATAGACATCAACAGCAAATTTGAACGCGAACCAGGGCTCAAAAATATTGAACGCATAAAAGAATTTAAAGCAACACTATAAAATGAAATACCAGGTTGATGAAAACGGGTTTTACGGTGACTTTGGTGGAGCATACATCCCCGAAATGCTGTACCCTAATGTGGAAGAATTAAGACAAAACTATATTGAGATCAGTGGATCGGAATCCTTTCAAAAAGAATTTAAATCGCTGCTCAAAGATTATGTTGGTCGTCCCACCCCCCTATATTTTGCAGAGCGCCTATCCAAAAAATACAACACCAAGATTTACCTTAAAAGAGAGGATTTGTGTCATACGGGTGCCCACAAAATCAACAATACCATCGGTCAAATTTTGATGGCCCAACGTCTGGGAAAAAGTCGCATCATTGCCGAGACTGGAGCAGGTCAACACGGAGTGGCCACGGCCACTGTTTGCGCTTTGATGGGCATAGAATGTGTGGTGTATATGGGAGCACTGGACATCAAACGCCAAGCCCCCAATGTAGCCCGAATGAAAATGTTGGGTGCAGAGGTACGATCGGCACAATCGGGCAGCAAAACTCTAAAAGACGCTACCAATGAAGCCATTAGAGATTGGATCAACAATCCTGTAGACACCCATTACATCATTGGCTCTGTGGTCGGACCTCATCCCTATCCCGATATGGTGGCCCGTTTCCAATCGGTCATCAGTTCCGAAACCCAAGCCCAATTACTCGAAAAAGAAGGAAGAGATTATCCGGACCATGTGATTGCTTGTGTGGGGGGAGGCAGTAATGCTGCAGGGCTCTACTATCATTTTTTAGACGACCCACGGGTCAATATCATCGCTGTAGAAGCTGCCGGTAAAGGCATCGATACTGGAGAAAGTGCCGCCACCTCAGCCTTGGGCAAGGAAGGCATCATCCACGGCAGTAAAACTTTGTTGATGCAAACCCCTGACGGTCAAATCACCGAACCCTACTCCATTTCTGCAGGACTGGATTATCCAGGCGTAGGACCCATGCATGCCCACCTTTTTCGGACCAAGCGGGCAGAATTCATTTCCATTCCCGATCAAGAGGCCATGGATTGGGGATTGACCCTTTCCCAAATGGAAGGTATCATTCCCGCCATAGAAACTGCACATGCTTTTGCCGCTTTAGATGTAAGAAAATTCTCACCCGAGGAGATCATCGTTTTCAACTGTTCTGGAAGGGGAGACAAAGATTTAGAGACCTATATAGACTATTTTAAACTGAAATGAATCGCATAGATCAAAGCTTTCAAGGAGACCAAAAATTACTGTCTATTTACTTTTCAGCAGGACATCCTGAATTGGAAGACACCGTACCCATTCTACAGGCATTACAAGATAGTGGCGTTGATATGGTAGAAATTGGTTTGCCTTTCAGCGACCCATTGGCCGATGGCCCGACCATACAGGAAAGCTCGACCCAAGCTTTGCGCAATGGCATGAGTACCGAAAAACTTTTTGACCAATTGCAAAACATTCGAGAAAGCATTCACCTTCCGTTGGTATTGATGGGCTATTTCAACCCAATGCTGCAATTTGGTATAGAGCGTTTTTGCCAAAAATGTCAAGCCATAGGGATAGACGGTTTGATCATCCCCGATCTGCCCGTAGAGCTCTACCACCAGCAGTACAAAAGCCTTTTTGACCAATACAATTTGTACAATATGTTTTTGATCACCCCACAAACCTCAGAAGAACGTATTCGCTATATCGATAAGGTTTCCAGTGGTTTTATTTATATGGTGAGTAGTGCCAGTGTTACAGGGGCCAAAAATACCTTTGGAAAGGCCCAAGAAAACTATTTCAAACGCATCGGAAAAATGCAACTCAAAACCCCTCAATTGGTTGGATTTGGAATCAGTAATTCCGAAACTTTTCAAGCCGCTACTCGTTACAGTAGAGGCGCCATCATTGGGTCTGCATTCATCAAATTTTTGGAACAAAAAGGAGTAAACTCAATTTCTGATTTTGTCAAAAATTTCCGTTAATTCATCTATTTTATTAAGCTTAATAAGCAGCGTTTGACAATTATTTTTGTCATTCGGGATGAAGTTAATCGACTATTAATGCTATTTAACAATTAAACTGTTGTGTTAAATTTTATTTTTATTTACTCAATAAGGTAAATTTGACCTATGTTTTAATTCACAGACAGTCTAGATTTGGGCAATCAATTTTACAGCATCCTCAGCTTGATATTTTTTTGTATCATGATGGGGGGATTTTTGCTGTATTGTTTTTTCTCGACCCAAAACAAAACTAAGATGTTTGAAAATCAAATTTCCCTGTTAGAAGCTCAATCGCTGAGAGCTCAGATGAATCCTCATTTTATATTCAACATATTGAACGGAATTCAGAGTATTTTGATTCTAAAAACAGACGAGGAAATCAGTATAGAGATGCTTCCTTTGTGAAACAATATTCCCTCTGGGACTTCCTCTCTAAAATTACATAAAGCAGTGCCTCCCGTTCTGGAACAATCCAATAAAAATATTGTCTGTGTTTAAATACCCTAAAAATTCAGCAGAGAAGAATGATATTCCCTCCCTAATCGGACCATTTGGAATTTTTTTGTCGCTGTTAAGCTTAATGTAAAATCTGAATCTTTTCTTTTTCAACGGTATTAATGGAGTGATAACGTTTATCAAAATCTCCTTATGGATTTTTGTAACAATCGAAACCTGAGGGCAAAATAACATTCAGAAATTTTTCTATGGTACTCTTAAATTTTGTCAGTAGGGATAGTCTGTGGGTATCCCCAAAAGAAAGTCTCCAAAAAAGTACGTATAGCAAAAATAACCCTCTCTTTCCTTATTAAAGGGTGTCTTAATGAATAAGAAGGGTAAGAAAATTCTGTCGTAGCTAAACTCCTTGACCTTTTATAATATAGTACATCCCAAAAATCATGACATACAACAATCCACAACTCACTAAAAAAATAATGAAGTACAATGACCCCGAAAACCAGTCGAAACCACTCTTGAACTCCTGAATAATCCTGACTGCGACAATAAAACAACTCAGGGCAAAAAACAAGGACAGCAAAAAAATCATAAGTAGGTATTTTTAGGAATTACAACATTGGGGAATGAGGTAAAACAATAACAATTTGTGTCACTAATTTACACAAAAAAAGGGGGACAGCCTAAGAAATCATATTGAGAAACTGAATTTCCTGAGGGGTCAACGGACGCCATCTTCCACGAGGAAGATCTTTTTTGGTGAGGGATCCGAGCAAAACTCTGTCCATAGAAACTACTTTGAGTCCTCTTTTTTCTAAGATTTTTTTGAGCAAGCCTGGAGAGAGGTTGGAAGCCTCGATTCCTATTTCTTTTTTGGTACGCCCTTGAATATAGGCGGCCGCTTTTACTTTATGAACCTTATCCATGATGCGTATGCCCTTGGTGAGGGCTTCGATATCTTCGGATTCGGCATTTTTTTCAAGAAGAACATGATAGATGGTAGGAAAGCGCGATTGGGGATTTGCCATTTTTTTGAGCAGTTTTGCGTCGTTGGTCATCAGCAATAAACCGGTAACGGTTCTTCCCATATCGCCTACAGGAGGTACTTTTTCGGAAAAACTGCTGCGGAGCAGTTCCTGAACCGATTTTTTGATATCACCTCCTTGTTTGGTGGCTACAAAACCCTTGGGCTTGTTCATCAAAATATAGGCAGGTGGGCTGCTGTTTACCGGCTGATCGTCATAGCGTACTTTATCGCCCCGCTGTACCTGAAAACCCATCTCGGTCACCACCTTGCCATTCACGCTTACCAAGCCCATGGTGATGAACTGATCCGCTTCCCGACGAGAACAGATTCCAGCATTGGATAAATACTTGTTGAGGCGGGTACTTTTTGGGGAGGACAAGTTTTTTTTTGGATCTTTTGACACGAATTTCTTATTTGTACATAAAACAGATGCTTAATACTCCCAACAGTATGTGGGCTTTGAGCACATTGTGAATCCAAAGGTACGTTTTTTGTGTCGATCCGCACCAGAGGATACAGGGCAGAGCGCACAGCAAAAAAACACTCCAATAGTAGTAATACTCCACAAGACCCAAATCACTCTTAATGAGCGCAAAAATTGGGAATAAGTTGAGCAAAAAGAGGATTGAAAGTATTATTTTGGTGGGGGTATGCCCAAAAACAACGGGTAAGGTTTGATAACGAATCACCCAATCTCCTTTATAGTTTTGCAGATCCTTGATGATATCGCGACTGAGGATGAGCAAAAAAAGATAGAGAGCGTGGTAAATGATGAGGGTTTGAAAATTTTTAAAATAGAGGGTAATGGCGAAAAAAGGGAAAACCACTAAGGAGGCAGCAATGACATTACTGATCCAAAAAAGCCGCTTGAGGCTGCTGCTGTAAATCCAAATGGCTGCCATAAAAAACCCGAAAAACAAAAGGGCTTTAAAAGAGACAAAACCCGCTGAAATCAGTGCTGCTGTATTGAGAAAAAAATAAAGTAAGAGTTGACTCCGCAGGGAAATGAGATGTTCCAAAAGGTATTTTTGGGGTCGATTGATGCGGTCTTTTTCGGTATCGTAAAAATTGTTGATGATGAATCCTGCAGTGGTAGAAAAAGCAGTGGCCAATACCAGTGCAAAAAGCTGTGGATCGAGCATTAACTGCTTTACAGGGACCTCATGGGCCAGTACATAGAGAGAAGTGAGGTACTGGGCCAAGACCAGCAAGACAATATTATAGCCGCGCACCACCGCAAAAAGACCGAAAAGGGATAAGAAAAAGGGATCGGATGACTTGGGGTTTTTCATGGGGTAAAATCTATTTTTTCGATAGTCAATAAAAATCAAAATTTTCATTCCAGCTTTTGATTTCCATCAATCAGGAGAGTGTATTGCGGGCTAAAAATGATAGACCACTTCCAGGCGATGACCTTTCAATACTTTTTGAGCGGCCTTTAAGTCTTTGGTAAATCCAAGTATATAGCCGCCACCGCCCGAACCGCAAAGTTTAAGATAGTAGGCGTTGGTGTCCAGGCCCTTTTTCCAAAGCTCGTGAAACTCCTGTGGAATCATCGGCTTAAAATATTTTAATACCAAAGCGGAGAGGGATTTGATATCCCCGAAAAGGGATTTGAAATTGCCTTTAAGAAAATTTTCTACACAACGGTCGGTCCTATCGGAAAACTCTTCCCGCATCATTTTACTGAATCCCTCATGTTTCATATTCTCCATAAACAACGCCACCATGGGAGCGGTTTCACCCATACTACCGCTGTCGAGCAAAAAGACAGCGCCTTTACCCTTAGGGTTTTGTTGGGGGAGTCCAGTAGTTTCGATGATGTCCTTGGAATGGATGAGTAAGGGCAAACTCAAATAACTGTTCAGCGGGTCCAAACCAGAGGACTGTCCATGAAAATAAGACTCCATCATCGCAAAAACGGATTTGAGGTGGATCAGCTTTTCGGGACTCAAGGCCTCTTCGGGTGTGATTTTGTCCAAGGCATATCGGTCGTAAAAAGCCGCTACCAAAGCCCCACTACTGCCCACACCGTAGCCTTGAGGGATGCTGCTGTCGAAATACAGTTTTTGATCTAAGTCCGCTTGCAGGCGTTTCCAGTCCAAAGGAAGCCTATCGGTAGAAAGGGTTTTTAGGTAAGCAACAAAATCGATCAAATTTTGATGAGATTTTAGAATGGTCTCTGTGGGTTGATCTGCAAATTGTAATGTTCCTCTAAAAAAATTATAAGGAATAGACAGCCCCTTAGAATCCTTTATGATCCCGTACTCTCCAAAGAGCAAAATTTTTGCGTAAAATAATGGTCCTTTCATCTAGGGGAGCGGTATTTTTTGAGTGCCATTTCCTACTTGATCTTCGATGTACTGTTCTTGTTGACAGTATGAAAGTAATTCATTTTTGATGAAATCCAGAACAGGAATCCGTTCTTGCTGAGGATAAAGCAAATGTATATTGGCTCCGGCATCGAGGGTAAAACACAAGGGTCGTCGGGTTTGCGCCCTAAAATCCCAAATTTTGTGGATTAGGGCCAAGGTATTGGGTTGCATCAGCACAAAACGGGGATTGGAGGTCATCATCATGGCGTGCAGTGTAAGGGCTTCTGCCTCGCTGAGGTCGATGAACTGGTCCAAATCGCCAGTAGTGAGAGCCGTTTTGAGTTGTTGGATGTGATCGTGGGCTTGTGCAAAGCGCTGGGAGGCAAAAGGATGTCCATCCATCAATCCATGTCCTAAGGTGCTGCTTACTTTTTTGACTCCTTTGTCCACTACCAAAATGGTGTCTTGATACTCCTTAAAAACGGGGTGCCAGTTCACTTGAGGAACAATGGCGTATTGGTCATTGCTGCCCAAAAAATCCTCGCTTTGTCCCCAAACCATCAAAGGGCCTGCGATACTTCTTGCGGCACTACCCGATCCCAAGCGGGCTAAAAAAGAGGCTTTTTGAAGCATGGAGGGAGCACTCCAATCGGGATGATGTTGCTTTTCGAAATCTACAATACACATGGCCAGGGCTGCCATGGCCGATGCAGAGGAGGCGATGCCACTGCTGTGTGGAAAAGAGTTTTGGCTGGAAATGGACAAATGGTGCTGCTTTAAGGCAGGAAAATAAGGGGTAATTCGATCCAAAAACTGTTCAATTTTGGGATGAAAATCGGCTTGTTTTTTTTGGTTAAACAAAAAGTCAAATCGCGCTTCTCCTTTTTTTTGAGGAGAAAAATGTACTGAAGTTGTCGTGACACACTTGGAGAGGGTAAAACTGATGGAAGGGTTTTTGGGCAATTGGGAGCCGTGTTTTCCCCAGTATTTGACCAAGGCAATATTACTTGGAGCTTGCCATTGGGTCTGGAATTGGGCCTCGAAAAGGGCCTCGAAAACAAATGAATCATTTTGCATGGATTACAAAGATACTTGATGCTCGGGGTGGAAAAAAATATAGATGGGCGAAAATGTTTAGTTTTGAATATGAAAAGAAAATTATTTTTTTCGATAGGGGTTGGAGTAATCCTTTGTTTGGGTGTAGGTTTTTTGGCAGGGCAGGCCACACAGATGTCGGTCAAAACTTGGTACACCACACTTGAAAAACCTTTTTTCACCCCTCCGGATCAAATTTTTGCACCGGTTTGGACAATGTTGTATCTCTTGATGGGTATAGCTGTGGGACGAATAAGGCACTATGGAATCCACCAGCAAAAAGGAAAAAAAGCCTTGTATTATTTTGGACTCCAACTGCTGGTCAATGGACTTTGGTCCTTGGTATTCTTCGGATTGAGAAACCCCCTTTGGGGCATGGTCGTGATTTTGATTTTGTTGTTTTTGATTATGAAAACCATAGAAGAGTTCAAAACGATTGATCTTTTGGCCGCACGACTACTTTTTCCCTATTTCTTGTGGGTTTTCTATGCTGCGTTTTTGAACGGAGGGATTGTTTTACTGAATTTTTTGTAACTTAGGTTAGAAACCAAATCTTATTTACACTTATGAATTCAAAAGCTACTTTTACTGGGCCACTGGTGGGTTTTATTTTCCTATTTTTTAGTGGTTGGATTTTTTATGAATTTATCGCCGCTGACTATTTCTCACAACATTTTATGAATATGCCCTCAACAACGGCAACCGATATGAACTATATCGCTTTTGGCGTATTTGTAGAGGCCTACCTCATTTCATTGATTTACAGCCAATGGGCTAAAGGGCGTTATAACCTGAAAAATGGCTTTAAACTGGGAGCTATAATAGGGCTTTTTGTCGGACTGGGCATCAAAATGGTAGCCCTGGGTACTATGGAATTGATGGACATTGAAGCCAGTTTAGTGGATGCTGCCTGGAATGTAGTTTATTTCGGTATTGCGGGCAGTCTGAATGGATGGGTTTTTAAAGCACTAGGATGATCAAAGTGTAAGAAACCAAATCCCTTAAACTTGAACAATTCTTTCTTTGAGGAGGGTCACTAGAAACGAATTGTGCTGAGGGTTATTCTTTAACAAAGAAAGATTTTTCTTACACAAAACGAGGGGCTAAAAGACTGGAGCAGATTATTCTGGTGCCAATTCTACTTTTAGCCCCTCTAGTTTTTGATCCATTACAATCTGACAGCCCAAACGGCTGTTTTCTTTGAGGTGAAAAGCCTCAGACAGCATGGCTTCCTCATCGGGGTTTTTTTCTCCTAACTCGTGGTCACTCAATATATAGCACTGGCAAGAGGCACACATGGCCATACCGCCACAAGTTCCTTCAACGGGGAGTTCATAGGCTTTACAGACTTCCATAAGGTTCATGGCCATATCGGTAGGGGCATCCAGATGATGCGCAACGCCTTCTCGGTCGATCACAGTGATTTTGATGTCCATTTATTTGATGCTTTTAATGGTTGATTTTTGGGCTTCTTTACGACTCCCATCAAATCCAGTGATACCACTGACAGTAGTGTATTTTAATACGTTTCTTTTTTCGGGATGAATGCGCTTGAAAGCACTTTGACACATCAGTGTAGCCTCGTGAAAACCACAGAGGATGAGTTTGAGCTTTCCGGGATAGGTATTGACATCCCCTATGGCATAGATTCCAGGAATATTGGTTTGATAGTCCAAACTGTTGTCCACTTTGATGGCGTTTTTTTCGATCTCTAATCCCCAGTCGGCCATAGGACCCAATTTGGGAGTCAACCCAAAAAGAGGAATGAAATAATCGACAGTGTATGGTTTAGGACGGCCTTGGTGGGTTACGGTAACAGACTCCAATTCTTGGTGTCCATTCAAGGCGGTAACTTCGGCAGGAGTAATCAATTGAATTTTGTTTTGATCTTTGAGGGTTTGAACTTTTTCTACTGAGTCCAATGCCCCTCTGAATTCGTTGCGACGGTGGATCAATGTCACTTCCTTGGCTATATCTGCCAAAACAATGGTCCAGTCCAAGGCGGAGTCGCCTCCCCCAGCGATGAGTACTTTTTGGTTACGGTATTTTTCGGGATCGCGGATGATGTAATCTACTCCCTTATTTTCCCATTGGGCCAATCCTACTATTTTGGGTTTTCGCGCTTCGAATGTACCCAAGCCTCCCGCTATGGCAACCACAGGAGCGCGATGTTGAGTTCCTTTATCGGTGGTGACAACAAAACTTTCGTCGGCTTGTTTTTGAATCTTCAATGCGGTTTCACCCAAAGTGAATCCGGGTTGAAACGGTTGGATTTGAGTCATGAGTTTTTCGACCAAATCTCCTGCCATGATTTCGGGTTGAGAAGGAATATCATAGATGGGTTTTTTGGGATAAATTTCGGCACATTGTCCACCGGGCTGTGGCAAGGAATCAATCAAGTGGCATTTGAGCTTCAAAAGGCCTGCTTCGAATACGGCAAACAAACCGGTGGGACCGGCTCCAATAATGATGATGTCGGTTTTGATCATATGTTTCAGGAAGGATCAACACTAATGACCTGCTCGATTTGAGGAACAT
Source organism: Flavobacteriaceae bacterium (assembly GCA_030830625.1). Classification (GTDB taxonomy): domain Bacteria; phylum Bacteroidota; class Bacteroidia; order Flavobacteriales; family Flavobacteriaceae; genus UBA8316. Next base: position 1,036 of record JAURMQ010000073.1, on the reverse strand, counting down.
GTCGTTTGATGGTCATCTCTACACCCGATTTTAAGGTCATTTGATTCACACTACAAGACACACATGCCCCGTGGAGTTGAACCTTAACCAATTTGTCATTTTCAATGGCTACCAGTGAAATGTCCCCGCCGTCGGAGGCCAAAAATGGTCGGATTTCTTCCAGTGCCACCAATACTTTTTCTTCAATTTCTCGTGAATCCATGTTTTTATTTTATTGCTGCACAGCCTACCCTATTGGTGATGGCCACGGCCTTGGTTGGTGGTAAAGTGGTATTTCTTTTGAGCAATTGGGTTACCATATTTTGGGTTACTTCTATCATAGATTGCTGGATGCGTGTGTCTTTTTGCAATGCTGCAGGTCTTCCCAGATCGGCTGCTTCACGCACACTTTGCACTAAAGGTAGGGCGCCTAAGAAGGGTACGTTTTTGTCTTCGGCCAGATTTTCTGCTCCCCTTTTTCCAAAAATATAATATTTATTATCGGGTAATTCCTCGGGTGTGAAATAAGCCATGTTTTCTATGATTCCCAAAACGGGTACCTGAATGTTTTCTTGATTGAACATGGCGATTCCTTTTTTGGCATCGGCCAAAGCAATATTTTGAGGCGTGCTTACCACTACCGCTCCGTTGAGGGGAAGGGATTGAACAATACTGAGGTGAATGTCGCCAGTTCCAGGAGGCAAGTCGATGAGTAAAAAATCCAATTCTCCCCAATCGGCATCAAAAATCATTTGGTTGAGTGCCTTTGCGGCCATTGGGCCCCTCCAGATTACTGCTTGGTCGGGTTTTGTAAAAAACCCTATGGACAATACCTTAACCCCATAATTTTCGATGGGTGCCATTTTGGATTTGCCCTCCACTTTGACCGATAAGGGTCTTTGGCCTTCCATATCGAACATGGTGGGTATGGAAGGTCCATAAATATCAGCGTCCAAAATCCCGACTTTACACCCCATTTGGGCGAGGGTGACTGCTAAGTTGGCGGTTACGGTAGATTTTCCTACGCCTCCTTTGCCTGATGAAATCGCTATGATGG
>JAURMQ010000072.1 GCA_030830625.1 Flavobacteriaceae bacterium | reverse complement strand
GGCTGGCCTTTTATGGGTGCCGCAGCGGGTGGTGTCTCTACTGTGGTGTTGATTTTTATTTTGGCCTTAGGATGTACTTTTTGGTGGATCACCTCAAGTATAGTGACCTCTAATTTTTTTCGAGCTTGTAGGCTGGGGTTGAGTAAACGAACATCAATATCAATTTGATTACCAAAAATCAAGATATTAGTCACTGCCTTGCTGTCAATCAAGTTTTCTCCAGCACCGGGCGCGGTGATGGTTTTCAGCGCCTCCACTACTTCCTGCTTGTTCAAATTCATCTCCCCTTGACTTAAATTTTTCGATAACAAATATACTCTAATCTGTTCGGAAACAAAAGTTTAGATTTCGATTTCGAAAGGAGGAAGTGCCGTAGTGGGGTCCCAAAAAAAACGGTCAAAATCTACGATTTGATCCTGATTTACAGAGATGCCTTCATTTTCAAGCAACTGTTGCATTAATTTAGCCCCCTGAAAATGATGCTTTCCGGTGAGTAATCCCTTTCGATTGACCACCCGATGCGCGGGGACGTCGGTATAAGTATGGGCCGCGTTCATGGCATAGCCGACCGTCCTTGCACTCTGAGGATGCCCTACATAACGTGCGATGGCCCCGTAGGTAGTGACCCTCCCTTCTGGGATTTTTTTGACTACTTGATATACTTGATTGAAAAAACGTGACATCAGAGAAACCGGAACTGAAGGTACGTAATGGGTTTGTTTTGCTCCAAAAACATCTTTTCGTAAAAAGTCTGAACTGCAGTTGCAGTAGGTGGTGCTTGCGAATTGTTGTAAATATCGTGATGAGCATAAAGCAATTGGTAGGCAGGGTTGTTGAGAATACCCAAAGTGTAACCGTGTAAAAATTCACTGTCGGTTTTGAGATGCACAGAGCCTTGGGGGTATAATACTTGCTGGTATCGTTTTAAAAATTCGGGATGGGTGAGGCGGTGCTTGGTTCTTTTGAACTTAATCTGCGGGTCGGGGAAGGTAATCCAAATTTCAGCAACTTCATGGTCTGCGAAAAGGCGATCGATCAATTCTATTTGTGCTCTTATAAAAGCAATATTGTCAAGTTTTTCCTCCAAGGCCGTTTTGGCACCTCGCCAAAATCGTGCTCCTTTAATATCCACTCCAATAAAATTTTTGTCAGGATTTTGGGTGGCCAAATGAAGAGTGTACTCTCCTTTTCCACATCCCAATTCCAAAACAATAGGGTGATCGTTTTTGAAAAATTTCTTGTGCCACTGCCCTTTGAGTGCAAAGGCGTCCTTCTCCAAAAGCCCGCGTTCTGGTTGAATGACATTTTTAAAGGTTTCGTTCTCCTTAAATCGTTTAAGTTTATTTTTACTTCCCATAATGCAAATGCAATGATGGAGTTTCCTCCACAACGTTAAGAATGAAGTTGTTTGACTTCTTTCGTGACCCTTTGTAGGGTAAAAGAAAAAACAGATCCCACCCCAGGTTTACTTTCCACAAGGAGTTTTTCTTGATGGGCCTCAATGATGTGTTTGACGATGGCGAGTCCCAAACCTGAGCCTCCTGCTTTTCGATTCCCAGTCTTGTCAACGCGGTAAAAACGTTCAAAAAGACGGGGTAAATGTTCTTCTGCAACCCCCTCTCCATTGTCTTTGATCCTGATGATTATTTTATCCGCATTGAGGTCTTGTACCACTACCTCTGTTTTTCCATTTTCAACACCGTATTTGAGGGAATTGATGATCAGATTGGTCAGTACCTGCTGGATGCGTTCTTCGTCGGCATAGACCATTTGAGCGGATTCGTATTTTTTATCAAAGCCAATCGTTATTTTATTTTTGATGGCCTGCATTTCTAACAATTCAAAAACATTTTCTATGAGTTGTATGATATCGAAATAAGACCGTTCAATGGTTTTGGTTCCAGACTCGAATTGAGTGATCAAGTCCAAATCTTTGACGATATAGATCAATCGCTCTACTCCTTTGGCGGTTCTTTTGAGGTATTTTTGTCTCACGTTTTTGTCCTCTATCGCCCCTTCCATTAAGGTGAGTACATACCCCTGAATGGTAAAAAGAGGAGTTTTTAATTCATGGGATATATTACCAATAAACTCTTTACGATAATTTTCTTTGTCCTTTAGGAGCTCTATTTCAAGTTTTTTGTCGTCGGCAAATTTTTGCATGCTCTGCCGCAGTGATTCCATATCGGTTTGAACCGTCTGACTGTTCATCGATTCTCCAACAGGAGAAAAATCGTTGTAAATGCCTTTTATTTTGTTGAGGATGAATCTTTCAATTCTATAATGAATGATAAAAACCGATAGAAAAAAAAACAAAACGAGAAATATAATCAATTGAACCCGATCTTCGGTGGAGAGCTCTATTCCACTGGTGTAAAAAAACAGGTACATAAAAGAAACCAACATCAAGACCAAAAAGGCCGAAATGCTCAATGCTACTCTGTAATTTTTTAAAATAAACACCGGTTTTATTTGGAGGGTTTGATGAATTTATAGCCTACCCCCTTAACAGTTTTAAAATATTTATCGCCTACTTTTTCTCTGAGTTTTCGTATATGAACATCTATGGTTCTGTCACCGACTACTACTTCACTCCCCCAAACCGTTTCCATTATTTTTTCTCTCTTCACTACCTTTTCCGGTTTAGAAGCCAAAAGGTAAAGCAATTCAAATTCCTTTTTGGGCAGGGAAAAGGACTTTCCGTCTTGGGTCACTTCGTACTGCTCCTTGTCGATGATGAGTTTACCAAATTGAATTTTATCTTG
>JAURMQ010000071.1 GCA_030830625.1 Flavobacteriaceae bacterium | reverse complement strand
GTAAACCCCCCCGCGAAGCTATCTCCGGCACCCGTAGGATCGAAAACATCCTCCAATGGAAGGGCGGGTGCACAGAAAATCTCCTTGTTGTGATAGAGCAATGCCCCATGTTCTCCTTTTTTAATGATGACATACTTAGGACCCATCTTTTGAATTTGTTCGGCGGCTTTGACCAATGAGTACTGATCTGTCAATTGTCTTGCTTCTTCATCATTGATCGATATTACATCCACTTTGGCAATTACCTCATCCAAAGCAGGTCTAAAATGTTCCATCCAAAAATTCATGGTATCCAGGACAATGAGTTTTGGTCTGGTTTTTAGTTGTTCTAATGCTTTCAATTGTACATCGGGGGATAAATTCCCCAACATTACAAGATCAGGGGTTTTAAGATGCTCAGGGATTTTGGGATTGAAATTTTCCAAAACATTCAATTGAGTGTCTATTGTCGTTCTGGTATTCAAGTCGTTATGGTATTTTCCACTCCAAAAAAATGTAGCCCCATTGGGGACTATCTCAACCCCGGAGAGGTCCACCCCCCTGTCTTTGAGCAATTGTAAGTCTTGGCTTTCAAAATCCTCCCCAACAACCGAAACAATTCCACAGTCTAAAGAAAATCGTGAGGCAGACAAACCTATGTAAGTTGCAGCACCTCCTAAAATTTTATCTACTTTTCCAAAGGGAGTTTCAATGGCGTCGTAGGCCATGGTACCTACCACCAATAATTTGTGTTTCATTAAACAAAAATAATAAACTTAAAAGGGGTTATTGAAAATTTCGTCAAAGATTTATTGATGAGTTGTCAAGGTTCTATGCTGGGGTCGTTTTCTGTTGGTTTTGTTCAAAAAAGGAGTCGATATTGACCGCCAATTTTTTGGCTGCCTGGACTGCCAATTGGTCACAACGTTCGTTTTGAGGATGTTCATTATGACCTTTAACCCAATGAAAATGGACTTTGTGTTTTCTGTGGATGTTGAGGTAACGTTTCCACAAGTCGGAATTTTTTTTGTCTTTGAATGCTTTTTTTTCCCAACTAAACACCCATTTTTTTTGGACTGCATCGATCACGTATTTAGAATCGGAATAAACGACTACCTCCATGGGTTGCTTTTTCAAAGTCTCCAAACCAACAATTACAGCTAAAAGCTCCATTCGATTATTGGTGGTGAGTCGAAAACCGTCAGAGAATTCTTTCACATATTGCTTTCCCTCCCATTCCATAATGATTCCATACCCTCCTGGCCCAGGATTTCCGAGCGATGAACCATCAGTATAGATATTGATTTTACTGGACATTTATTCAAATAAAAGGTTTTGAATGACCTCTGGATAGTGTTTGTATTCCAGCTGATGTACTTTGTCTGCAATGTCTTGAACCGAGTCCTTTTCATCTACCGAAACTTGGGCTTGAAAAATAATGGCTCCTTCATCGTAATGCTCATTGACAAAGTGAATACTGATTCCTGTTTCTGTATCCCCATCATCCTTGACGGATTGATGGACTCTTTCCCCATACATCCCTTTACCTCCGTGCTTGGGAAGTAGAGAAGGATGAATATTGATGATTTTATTCGAAAAAATTTGGGTAAAATCTGGTGGTATTTTCAGCAGAAAACCTGCTAATACAATTAAATCGGGATTCAATAGCTGGATTTGATTCAATAAAAATCCATCGGTCAATTGATTTTTTTCAAAAATGGTAACCGGAATTTTCGTTGAGGAAATACGATCAATGACGCCTGCATTGGGGTTGTTGGTAAAGACCATAGCAATCTCAAGCCGAGAGTTGTGTTGAAAGTATCTGACGATATTTTCGACATTAGTGCCAGAACCCGAGGCAAAAAGGATAATTCTTTTAAAAGTTTTATTCTCCATAAATTTTCCTACAAATCAATGACAGAGCGATATTTCATTTATAATTGAACGATGATCAACACAAAGAAAAGTTATATTTTTTACCCTCAATAGTGAATTGACTCAAAGTTTTATATTTTTGTCCACAGTAATTTAAAAACAAATTTTGATTATGTCTGATATTTCATCAAGAGTAAAAGCAATCATCGTTGACAAATTAGGTGTAGACGAGAATGAAGTCGTTACCGACGCTAATTTCACCAACGATTTAGGTGCCGATTCTTTAGATACCGTGGAGCTTATCATGGAATTCGAGAAAGAATTTGACATTCAGATCCCTGATGACCAAGCCGAGAACATCGCAACGGTTGGTCAAGCCATTCAATTTATTGAACAAGCAAAGTAAAATTTGGCTTAAATGAAACCAAGACGTGTAGTGATTACCGGATTGGGAGCCTTAACTCCTATAGGAAATACCCTCCCTGCTTATTGGGAGGGTTTATTATCTGGTACAAGTGGTGCCGCACCCATCACACATTTTGATGCTTCTAAATTTAAAACTCAATTCGCCTGTGAGTTAAAAAATTTCGATCCACTGGATTTTATGGATCGTAAGGAAGCACGTAAATGCGACCGATTTGCACAATATGCATTGGTGTCAACTGACGAAGCCATTGCAGATGCAGGTTTAGATTTTGACAAAGAAGACAGAGACCGCATTGGAGTAATCTGGGGAGCTGGAATTGGCGGATTGGAAACATTCCAGAACGAAGTTTTGAATTTTGCCGATGGAGATGGATTCCCCCGATTCAATCCCTTTTTTATTCCCAAAATGATCTCGGATATCGCTCCTGGACTCATATCGATGAAACATGGACTGAGAGGGCCAAATTTTGCTACTGTATCCGCCTGTGCTTCTTCCTCAAATGCAATGATAGATTCCCTGAATTACATCAGAATGGGTTATGCAGATATAATTGTTTCGGGTGGTTCAGAGGCAGCCGTTACCATTGCAGGCATTGGAGGCTTTAACGGAATGCATGCTCTGTCCACAAGAAATGATGACCCCAAAACGGCCTCTCGTCCTTTTGATAAAGACCGTGATGGTTTTGTCTTGGGAGAGGGAGCCGGCGCACTCATATTGGAAGAATACGAGCACGCAAAGTCCAGAGGGGCCAAAATATACGCAGAACTGGCAGGCGGAGGACTTTCTGCTGATGCTCATCATATGACCGCTCCTCACCCTGAGGGGATAGGGGCCAAAAAAGTGATGATCAATTGTTTGAGAGATGCCAACCTCAAGCCTGAAGATGTTCATGCCATCAATATGCACGGAACTTCAACCCCATTGGGCGACGTGGCCGAAACCAATGCAGTAAAAGCGGTATTTGGAGAACATGCTTATAACATCAATATCAACTCTACCAAATCCATGACGGGTCACCTTTTGGGAGCTGCTGGAGCCATTGAAGCCATCGCTTCTATTATGGCTATAAAAAACAACATTGTGCCCCCTACTATAAACCACCAAACGGCTGATGAAAACTTAGATCCTAAGATTAATTTCACATTAGGACAGGCTCAAAAAAGAACCGTTGACGTGGCCATGTCCAATACTTTTGGTTTTGGTGGTCACAATGCTTGCGTTATTTTCAAAAGAATTACATAAATCATAATGTGAATTTCTTAGGCCATTTACTGAAACCCTCTGTAAAAAAAGAAAACACATTCTTCGGTAAGCTCAGAGAAATTACGGCTCTTAGCCCTTCAAACAAAGAAATATATCGCACTGCATTTACCCATCGATCTCTAAATTTAAAGGACGACGATGGAAATTCAGTCAATTTTGAAAGGCTTGAGTTTTTGGGAGATTCTATGCTCAGTATTGTAGTATCTTCTTTTTTGTACAAAAAATTTCCTCATGCAAGAGAAGGGGAACTCACCAAATACCGAGCAAAAATTGTCAGTCGCGATAATCTTAATCGTATTGGGGAAAAGATGGGCTTGATCAATTTGATGGACCTTGACAATAAAATAAATTTTGGCAGCAATATTCACGGCAATCTTCTTGAGGCTTTGATAGGCGCTGTCCTTGTAGACAGAGGGCACGACAAATGCAGAGACTTTGTTTTGAATAAAATCTTGGGGACCTATGTGGAGGTCGATCAATTACAATACGTGGTTTTGAGTTACAAAGGATTGTTGGTAGAATGGGGACAAAAGACAAAAAAAAATGTGCGGTTTGAAACCACTTCCGATGAAGGGCTTGATCCCGAATTTAATTATACGACTCAGGTTTACTTCAACGAAAAACAAATTGTAAAAGCGAGAGGAATTTCAAAGAAAAAATCGGAGGAAACTGCTGCTCGAAGAGCCTTTCATATTATGAATCTCAAAGGAAACTTTTAATGGCCAAAGTCAAACATTATGTTTTAGACGAAATCGTTGAGGATGATTTTTCTCTGATTGCCATTCACTGCACTTGTGAAGGCTATCTTTTGGCTTTCTTACTCAACAGCAGTTGCCAATCTAAATTCGTTCGATCTAAAAAAAGTAAAGATCAGCCGAAAAAAAATTTTCCTTTTGAAAGCTACGAGTGGATCGACCCTATCAAAGGAATTGAAATTCGGCTCTTTTCCAATAGATGTTTGATCTTACAAAATGATCCTCAAAAGGGGACCCGCTTATTTGATTTACCTGAAACAAAAGAATTATATTTGGTAAAGGATTTAAAAGATGCAGACTACATCTTAAAAATTAACTCAGGTATAGAAGCAAACGTTTTGATTGAAAAAATGGAGGCTATTGAAGAAATTTCATACTCTTTTTTGCCGGATCAAAGTGTCTCTTGCCTTGATTTTAGTCTAAATTTAGATTGATGAGTAGAAGAAAAAAAACTAAAATTGTAGCCACTTTAGGTCCGGCATCGGATAGTGTTGAGGTGATGGAGCAAATGATTCTTTCGGGAGTAGATGTCTTCCGAATCAATTTTTCTCATGCCGATCATGGGGAAGTAGCCAAAAAAATAAAAACGATCCGCAAACTCAGCGAAAAACTCAATTCCAATACTTCTATTCTGGCTGACCTTCAAGGTCCCAAACTCAGAGTTGGAATGGTAGAAGAAGATACCATTGTAGCTCCTGGAGACCAAATCGCCTTCATTAACGGCGAATCCTTTATGGGTGACAAAGAAAAAGTATACATGAATTACGACAATTTCTCCAAAGATGTTCAACCCGGAGAAAGAATTCTGTTGGATGACGGGAAACTCATCTTTGAAGTCGTTTCTACAGATAAAAAAGCTAAAGTTGTCGCCAAAGTAATTCAAGGAGGAAGATTAAAATCCAAAAAAGGAGTCAACCT
>JAURMQ010000070.1 GCA_030830625.1 Flavobacteriaceae bacterium | reverse complement strand
TATACTGATCACCTCTTTATTTGCACTTTGGGGTTTTGCCAACGCAGTCACCGATCCCATGGTACAAGCTTTTAAAAAGGTACTTGAATTATCCAATTCACAAGCGGCTTGGGTACAAATGGCCTTTTATGGAGGGTATTTTTGTATGGCCCTGCCCGCTGCATTGTTTGTTAGAAAATACTCCTACAAAGTTGGAGTTCTCATTGGCTTGGCTCTTTATGCTGGTGGAGCCCTCCTATTTTACCCTGCCGCCATTACAGAACAATTTTGGTTTTTCTGTCTGGGATTATACATTTTAACCTTTGGATTGGCATTTTTAGAAACCACTGCCAATCCCTATATTTTGGCAATGGGAGACAAATCTACTGCCACTCAAAGACTTAATCTGGCACAAGCGTTCAATCCTTTAGGACTCATCCTCGGGCTATTGGTCGCCCAACAATTTGTTCTTAAAAAATTACAATCCGACAATATTGGAGATTTTACAACCTTAGACACTGCAAAAAAAGTGATGATCCGTACTGCCGATTTGATGGTGATTCGAGATCCCTATGTGATATTAGGGTTGGTCGTCATGGCGGTATTTGTTCTTATTGCAGTATCCAAAATGCCTCAAGCCAAAGACGATGGAGAGATGGCCCCACTGAGTGCAACTTTTAGCAGCCTATTTCAAAACGAAAATTACCGCAATGGAGTCTTTTCACAAGTGTTCTATGTGGGTGCACAAATCATGTGTTGGACCTACATCTATCAATATGCTGAAGCCATCGGTATATCCAGTGAAAATGCAGCCAACTATCAATTTATTTGCTTTATTGTATTCCTGATTGGTCGTGCCATTGGAACCTATCTTTTACGGTTTGTAAATTCTGGAAAGCTACTTTTCCAATTTGCCCTAATGGCTGGAGTTTGTGTTTTGGGAACTGTATTTATTGAAGGTATTGTAGGGCTTTATGCTCTTGTAGGCATTTCCTTTTTTATGTCCCTTATGTTTCCCACCATCTACGGTATCGCTTTGGAGGATTTGGATGAAAAAGAGTCTAAAATTGGAGCTGCTGGTTTGGTGATGGCTATTGTGGGGGGTGCTTTAATGCCAAAGCTACAAGGCATGGTCATTGACTTAGGAGGCAGCGATGTCGATGATTTGCAAATACTGGGTGTATCGGAAGTCAACTTCTCTTTCCTCCTCCCCCTGTTTTGTTTTCTATTCATCGCCTACTATGGCAAAAAGGTTTCGAATCAAGGCTAAAATGAAAAGATATTGCCTGGCGCTCGACTTGATCAATGATCCCCTTTTAATCGATCAGTACATAGAACATCACAAAGTGATTTGGCCAGAAATCACCAAAAGCATCAAAGACAGTGGCATACAGAATATGCAAATTTACCATGTCGGCGATCGTTTGTTCATGATCATTGAAGTCATCGATGGTTTTAGCTTTGAAAGAAAAAATAAAATGGACAGTCAAAACCCCTTTGTCATCAAATGGGAAGAACTCATGTCTCAATATCAAAAAAAACTACCCATTGCCCAAACTGGTGAAAAATGGGTCGTAATGAAAAACATTTTTGACCTTAATAATCCATAAACCTATGTTGCGTTTTTGTAGTCTTTTTCTGTTGTTACTAATCATGGGCTGTACTGCATCGCCCTCCAAAAAATCGAAAGACAACTTACCCAATATCTTATTCCTGTTTGCCGATGATTATACCTATGATGCCATTCACGCCTTGGGTAATGACATCATCCAAACGCCCAACTTAGACCGACTGCTCCACAATGGAACCCATTTCACACAAGCGTTCAATATGGGAGGGTGGAACGGTGCCGTTTGTATGGCCTCTAGAGCCATGATCATTACTGGAAAGTCCATTTGGAAAGCCAAGGCACTTACCGATCAATGGCACCATAAAAAAAACGTAGAGGAGAAAGAAAACAGTTGGGGAAAGCTGATGGAAAAACAGGGGTATCAAACCTATATGAGCGGAAAATGGCATGTAGCGATTGACCCGAAGGAAATTTTTCAAAACGTTCGTAATGTACGTCCCGGTATGCCTAAAGACTTTTTCAGAAAAGATAATCCAAAGGGATACAATCGTCCTATCGAGGGAGAAAAGGACACATGGAGCCCCAGCGATTCGCTCAACGGAGGATTCTGGGAGGGTGGAAAACACTGGAGTGAGGTAGGTAAAGACGATGCAATCGATTTTCTAAAACAATCCCATGAACAAGACGCACCCTTCTTCATGTATATCGCCTTCAACGCACCCCATGATCCAAGACAATCTCCCCAATCGTTCTTGGATCGCTATCCTTTAGAGGACATTCCTTTACCCAAAAATTGGCTTGCCGAATATCCTTATAAGGATGCCATAGGCAATCCCAAAACCCTCAGAGATGAAGCTCTAGCTCCCTTTCCAAGAACCCCTTATGCAATCAAAACGCATATCAAAGAATACTATGCCATCATTTCTCACTTAGACGAACAAATTGGTGAAATAATGAGGGCGCTTGAAGCTTCTGGCAAAGCCGACAATACCTATATTTTCTTTACGGGCGATCATGGATTGTCTGTCGGAAAACATGGGCTTTTAGGAAAACAGAGCCTGTTTGATCACAGCATCAGAGTACCTCTCATCGTGACGGGACCTGACATCCCTAAAAACCAGAAAATAAATCATGAAGTGTACCTCCAAGACATCATGGCTACAAGCTTGCACATAGGAAATATAAGTGCCCTTCCCTCGATAGAATTTAAAAGCTTTTTAAATGTAGCCCAAGGAAAAGAGGACAAACCACTATATCCCGAAGGGATTTATGGAGCATACATTGATTTTCAGAGGATGATCAGAAAAGGGAATTACAAATTAATACTTTATCCTAAAATCAAAAAAACACTACTTTTTGATTTAAAAAACGATCCTCTTGAAATGAATGATCTTTCTGAGAAAATTCAATATAAGGATACAATCAAAAATCTTTTCATTGACCTCAAGCAACTCCAATTGAAAATGGGGGATACTTTGAATCTTTCAAAAATCTATTCTTTGGAGTCTTTATAGACCACTTTCACCCCTATTTTATATTTTAAAATTTAAATTACTAAGGCCTATTTTTTTTAAAGATTTGAAATTGAAATCATTATTTACTATATTAATAATTTATTAGGTGGAAATATTAGTTTCTTTGTTGTGATTAAATAAAATAATTGTGGGGCGTTATTATTTGAAATTAAAAAGTGCTTTCATCCTTTTTTTAACCATTGTTTCGTTAGTAATCAACTGCACCCCATTAAGTGCTCATGTCCACAGTGATAGGGGTGCCCATTTCACGACCACCACTTCAAATACCGAAGTTCTCGATCAAGAAAATTATTCGTCCAATGCGGGTGCTGGAGGAACCTCTCAATGGCAGTCCTTTACCGTAGCTCAAGCCGGTTATTTATCGAGGGTATCTTGGAAAATGGCCAATCCTGTAATCAACGGGGTCGCTCAACCCATTCAAATAAGTATCTACCGGGGGGAGGGAACCGATGGGCCCTTAGTTGCCCAAAGTCAAAACTTATTCACCCCCCCTTACAATGATTCCAACGGAAACTATTATGGTGGGCAATACGTAGATTTTGATTTAAGCTCACTCAGGATTATCGTATCCGCCGAAGAGGTTCTAACCATGAAACTTGAACTAACCTCAGGAATCATAAATGTTGGATATTTGGATTTACATACTGGAAATCCTTATACCCGAGGTAAGGCTTCAAACAATGCCAACTGGGACTATATTTTTAGAGTATATACCAAACAAAAATTAGACAACACCCCTCCAACGGTCATATTATCCGATTCTGACTATGATAATATCGTTACGGTTTCGGATGTGGTTTCCATTACTGCCACATTTAGTGAATATTTAATCGATTACCCGACCATCAGTCTATCGGGGATCGTAACCAACGCTCTTTTTGTGCGAGATGATTTTTTTGATTTTGAAGCCAACTGGGAAACCAATCCTGTAGGCAATTCAAAGGCGCCCAATAATAACAATGGAGCATTCTCAGAATCGTATGCTTACATGCGTTATCAATTTTCTATAAACCACACTCTTTATCAAGAACTTACTTTCGATGATTACAGCAGCAATCGAACTTCATATTACACATTTGTTGAGACCGAAAGCAGCACGATCAGCATAACCCATTACACATATGTCGGAAATTTCAGCAATTCAAATTATTTTGTTTCCAATTCTAAAACCAATTCAATTGAAAATGAAATCAACCAATTGAAAAACGACAATGCAGCTCTATTAATCATTGAAACCAACGCCGAATACAATTACATCAAAACACTTTTTGAAACTTCATCAATTTTTAACCCAACAGAATTTTACTGGGTAGGACTGTATCAGGATCCCTACGATGAAAATTATAGTGAGCCTGCTGGGGGTTGGGACTGGATCGACCCCAAATATTTTAAAGGAGTATACGTATGGACGGTTCCATCAACTACATTGACCTCTACTACAGCAACAATTTCTGCTATCGATCCCGCTGGGAATCCCTATGTTGGAAATGACAGCATCACTTTCACCATTGACTCTACACAACCAACAGTAATTCTGTCCAGTAACGACTCAGACAACCTTATCTCAACGACCTATTCCCCTACCCGTTCGGTACTCATAACAGCTGCCTTCTCAAAACCTATGGCTGCCTACCCCACCCTATCAATTACAGGTGCTGTGACTGAAGTGGCAATGACCCCAATAAGTGGGACCAATAGCTACACCTTCAGTTGGAATACCTCTACTCCTACCCTTGCTCCTGGTAATTACACCGTTACTGTGAGTGGAACAGATACCATTGGGAATGATTATTCTGGAACAGACAGTATAACTTTCACCATCAAATCCTCCTTCTTTTTAGACGCAAATGGTGTTACTGTAAAATGTATTGATTGTAATGCTGGGGATCAGGGAATTGTGAATGGTCTGATCTACACAGCTGTCGATAACACTATGATTGCGGCAAAATCTAAAAATGATACGGATTGGAATCAAATGGTGACCAGTCGGGTTACAGATATGAGTAATCTGTTTCAAAATTCAAGTTCATTCAACCAAGACATAGGTTCCTGGGACACATCGAATGTAACCAACATGCAATCTATGTTACAGGCATATTCTTTCAATCAGGATATTGGATACTGGGATACTTCCAATGTTACTAATATGTACGGCTTGTTTACAAATGCTAAAGAGTTTAATCAAGATATTGGTAATTGGAATACCTCAAGTGTTACTAATATGGCTTTTATGTTTAGCCAGACGAATAAATTCAATCAAGATATTGGTAATTGGGATACTTCCAGCGCCACATCAATGGATGCGATGTTTAATGAAAATACAACATTCAATCAAAATATTGGCAGTTGGAATGTGTCTAATGTAACCTCCATGGCCTCTATATTTAATAAAGCTACTGCTTTTAACCAGGATATATCGGCTTGGAACACCTCAAGTGTAACCGATATGAAAGAAATGTTTAAAGGAGCAACTTCATTCAATCAAAATATTGGCGGTTGGGATGTGTCTAATGTAACCTCCATGCGCGATATGTTCAAAAATGCTACTGCTTTTAACCAGGATATATCGGCTTGGGATACCTCAAATGTTACCAGTATGGCTGGAATGTTTATGCAAACCTCATTCAATCAAGATATATCGGGTTGGAACACTTCAAATGTTACTGAAATGCATGTAATGTTTTGGAAAAATAATGCCTTTAATCAAAATATTGGAAATTGGGATGTGTCAAAGGTATATATAATGCAAGCCATGTTCTGGGATGCTACTGCTTTTAACAAAGATATATCGGGCTGGAACACTTCCAGTGTGACCAATATGTCTTCGATGTTCAGAGGGGCAACTTCATTCAATCAAAATATTGGACGATGGGATGTATCTGCCACCTCTCCTAACACAGGGGGTCTGGAGGAAATGTTTTTTGGCGCATCGTCCTTCAGCTACAGTTTGAGATTGTGGTGCGTTTCTAATTTCAACTCCTCCCCTAATAATTTTTCAAATAATACTCAATTAAATTCTTCAGATTTACCCCTTTGGGGAGTATGTCCATCATTGGCCACCGTTTCAATTGAAACCGATGACGCTGACAATGTCATTGATTCGGGGGCAAACCTTTTGATTAAGGCAACTTTCTCTCAGAGTATGCAGCCATCTCCTGTACTTGTCATTACCAACCAAGCACTCCTAAATATATCTTCGGCCATCGGCTCCAATACTAATTCTATTTCTTCCTCCTATTCATTTACCTCTTCCTACACTATGAGTATTGGAGAATCCAATAAAATATGGAAGTACCCATTAAATACTTCAGCCTTTACTCCTGGAAAATACACTGCTACTGTTACAGGAATCGATACGGTGTCAAGAACTTTTGTGGGTACAGAAAGCCTTACGATAACAATTAATGACGGATCAGCCCCAATCTATACGGCATCAACAACTTTTACGGTTGAGGAAAATCAGAGCACTGCTGCAACCTTAATCGCTTCAAAAAATGCTTCGATCACTATTACTGGGGAAGATGCTTCTTTATTCTCAGTATCTAAATCTACCTCCGCAAAACCGCCCTATTTGGGGAGTCTAAGTTTCATTGAGTCGCCAGATTATGAAAATCCTTTGGACTCCAATAACGACAACATCTATGTCATTATTGTAGTTTTATCCAATACCTCAGGAAATTCTTCATCTCAAACGATTAGCATTACGGTTTCGGACCTTCAGGAAGTTGAGGATACAGATCAAGATGGTATAATAAATAGTTTGGACCCCGACGATGACAATGACGGACTTTTAGATGAAGATGAAATAAAGTTTGGAAGCAATCCTCTTCTGATAGATACAGACTTAGATGGATTGAGCGATCTTGAAGAATTCGAAAAGGGAACCAAACCCAACAATCCCGATACCGATGGAGATTCCTACAATGACTTTGATGATGTATTCCCTCTCGACCCAAAAGAAAATAAAGACAATGATAAAGACAACATAGGAGACAATGCCGACCTCGATGATGACAATGACGGTTTATCTGACAGAGATGAAAAAATATTAGGTACAGATCCTTTTAGTCCAGATACCGATGGCGATGGATTGATGGATGCTAGAGAAAGAATTGTGGGCACTGATCCTAATGACCCAGATACCGATGATGACGGGATCTTGGATGGCGATGATGCATTCCCATTCTCTCCTTTTGAAATCGCTGACTTTGATCGGGATGGACTCCCGGATGATATCGATCCTGATGATGATGGGGATAATGTGGATGATGCTTTTGAATATGTAATAGGTACCGATCCCTACAATCCCGATACTGATGGGGATGGACTCAATGACGGGAGTGAACTTCAAAGAAAGACAAATCCCAATAATCCCGATACTGATGGGGATGGAACCATTGATCCTGATGACCACTTCCCTCTCGATCCCTTTGAAGATACCGACACTGATCGAGATGGATTGGGAGATTATATGGATTTGGATGACGACAACGATGGTGTTTCAGATATTGAGGAACTTTCACGAAGAACGGATCCCAAAAATGCCGATAGCGACGGCGATGGACTTACCGATTTTGAAGAAGTAAAATTGGGAACCGATCCGAAAAAAAATGATACGGACGGAGATGGTCTTTCCGATGGAGTGGAGAATAAACAGGGTACAGATCCATTAAAAAGAGATACCGATGGCGACGGTATTCCCGACGGCAAGGACAGGTTACCCAATAATCCTGACGAGGACTTTGACAATGACGAGGATGGAATTGGAGACAATATGGATCCCGACGATGACAATGATGGCTCGCTGGATACAGACGAATTATTTAAGGGGACGGATCCCAATAATCCTGACACCGACCAAGATGGATCGAACGACGGTGAGGAAGCCCTATTGGGTACCGATCCATTAAATCCTGACACAGATCAAGATGGAATTTTGGATGGGGATGATGACTTCCCATTAGATCCTAATCGCGCTGATGACGCCGATGGTGATGGAATTCCTGACGGAGAAGACCCCGATGATGACAATGATGGATTACTCGATCAGGACGAATCTATATACGGAACCAATAGAGAAAATCCCGATACAGACCAGGATGGAGTGAATGATGGAGAGGAAATAAAAAACAACACAAACCCTTTGAACCCTGATTCAGACAACGACGGTCTTTTGGATGGGGAGGAAAAAGAACAAAATACGGATCCTTCAAACCCCGATACCGACAATGACGGTCTTTTGGATGGAATGGAGATTCTGCTGAAAACAGATCCCAATAACCCAGATACAGACAACGACGGAACAAAGGATGGCTCAGACCAACTCCCTCTAAATGCTGGGGAAAGTCGCGATACTGATGGAGACGGTATTGGAGACGATGAAGATGATGACGACGACAACGATAAAGTTGCTGATGTTGACGAATTAAAAATCGGAACCAATCCTTATAATCCCGACAGTGATGACGATGGCCTTAGCGATGGGCAGGAGGTGGACAGAAGAACAAACCCAAACAATCCTGATACCGATGGAGACGGAGTTGGTGACAAAGAAGATAACTTCCCCTTGGATGAAAAAGAAACCATAGATACCGATAAAGATGGGATTGGAAATTTTTCCGACCCAGATGATGACAACGATAATATACCGGATACAGAGGAAATTGCACTAGGAACAGACCCGCTAAAAGCGGATTCTGATTCAGACGGATTGAACGACGGCGAGGAAATAAAAAAACAAACAGATCCTCTAAATCCTGACAGCGATGGGGATGGCTCTCCCGATGGAAGTGATGACTTCCCATTAGATCCAACAATCTCAGTTGATTCTGACCGAGACGGTGTTTCTGATCTAAAAGAAAAAGAAATTCGAACTAACCC
>JAURMQ010000069.1 GCA_030830625.1 Flavobacteriaceae bacterium | reverse complement strand
TGTCGATGCCGTAGTGATTGCAACAGGAAATGACTTTAGAGCAGTGGAAGCCGGAGTTCATGCTTATGCTGCCAAGAGTGGCGTTTATTCCAGTTTAAGTCATGCCTTTTTAGAGGGAGACGAATTTGTTTTCCAACTCACCCTGCCCTTATCTTTGGGCACCGTAGGTGGGCTTACCCAACTGCACCCCATGGTAAAATGGTCCATGGAATTACTGGGAAATCCCAATGCAAAAAATTTAATGGAAATTGTAGCAGTGGCGGGTTTGGCTCAAAATTTTGCAGCCGTAAGATCACTGGTTACCTCTGGAATCCAAAAGGGACACATGAAGATGCACCTACTGAATATTCTCAATCAACTCAACGCCTCAAAGTTTCAAAAGGAGAAAGCAATGGAATTTTTTAAAACCCATACGGTGAGTTTCAGTGCGGTTTCCGATTTTTTAAAATCCAATCCATGACCCTATGATGAAATTTTACAGTCATGGAAAGCTATTGATCTCTGGAGAATATATGGTTTTAAAAGGAACCAAGTCATTGGCTTTACCCTGCAAAAAAGGGCAGTCATTGGAATTTGAACCCGATGGTTCAAAAATACTGAAATGGGAAAGTTGGGACATCAATCATCGATTGTGGTTCAGTGCACGGATCGCCCTTTCTGATTTTGAGATTATTGAAACCAGCGCGGTAGAAACTGCTGAAAATTTGGTTACCCTTCTTAAAGCCATCAGGCGTCAAAATAAAAATTTTCTAAGAGATGAAGGGGGAAGAGTCGCCACCCGTCTAGAATTTGACCGTCATTGGGGACTGGGTAGTTCTTCTACATTGATTTCAAACCTCGCTCAATGGTCTCAAACCGATCCCTACACACTTCTTGAAGCCAGTTTTGGAGGCAGTGGTTATGACATTGCATGTGCTACAGCAAAAGGTCCATTGATTTATCAAAAAGATCCCATGGGGCCCAAAATCCAAATCTGTCAATTTGATCCTCCTTTTAAATCCCATTTATATTTTGTTTACCTCAATCAAAAGAAAAACAGCAGAGAAGCTGTGAACCAGTTTAAAAAACAAAAGATAAGTCCCCAACAAGTCACTCAGTCTTCTGGACTCACTCAGTCTTTGATAAAGGCAAAATCACTGAAAACATTTGAGCAAATACTCATCGAACACGAGGATTTTATCGGAAATATTTTGGGGATAATACCGGTAAAAGAAAGACTGTTCAGCGATTTTGGTGGATCTGTCAAAAGCCTTGGCGCATGGGGAGGCGACTTTGTTTTGGCTTGTGGAAATCCAAACACTCCTGAATATTTTAAAAATAAAGGTTTTCCAGTAGTATTGGGATATCAAGAAATCATTCTCTAATAATACAACTGTCGATTGTCTTCTATCTTTGCACTGGAACGCAGGGCCTCGTAGATAGCAGAATTGATCCTCATGTTTTCCTCCGTTTGAAGCGCATTGGCATAGGCTTTATAACTTTCCATTTCATCGGCAATTTCTTTGGATACAACCTCAATCATATACACTCCATTGTTTCCTTGAATCAAACCAGAAGCTTGATTGAGTTCGAGTGCAAAAGCAGATCCAATGACATAAGGTTCTGATCCAGCTCCTGCCAATACTGTGTTTTCTTGAGTTACTGCCGAAGCTGTTTCAATTTCTTTATCCGTAGCACTGGCCAAATCGTCTAAAGTTTTTTTGTCAGCATGTGTTTTAAGTAAATACGCGGCTTTTCTTTCCTTCAATATTTTTTGAGTAACCTCAGATCTGATCGCCTCAACATTGACCATCCCTACAGGAGTGATTCCCGACAATTGTGCTACAATGTACCCACCGGTGTTGAGGCTAAATCGTTTGACCTCACCCAATTGAGTATCCTCATTGAACAACCACTGCACCAAATTCCTCTGACGAGGTAATTCGGGAAGGTTTTCGTCCAAAAGATTCACCTTTTGTACAAATTTCACATCGTAGTCATACTGTTTTGCAACGGTATCCAAAACCTTGCTTTTGATGCTTTCCATCTCAAACTGGGTCGTTTTTTGGAATACTCCATTGGAAGTTTCTTCAGAAGGAATGATTTCTTTGACCACATCAGCCGTCAAAACAACATCTTCTTTATCCGTTACTTTGATTACATGGAAGCCAAACTCTGTTTCTACTAAACCTATCTTATCCACCTTTGAACGATTACAAAAGTCGAAGAATTTTTCGGTCATGGCTCCTTCTTGAAAAAATCCTAAATCACCCCCTAAGGATTTGGAGGGTCCATCGGAGTTTTCAATGGCCAATTGGGTAAAATCGTCTGGGTTTTTTAGGGCTTTACGGTACACTTCTTGCGCCAATTTTTTTGCCTCATCACTGGTTCTGGTCTCATTGGGATTCGCTCTTTCGGCTCCTTGGTAGGTAATCAAAATATGACTCGCTCTTATTGAACCTCCTATTTTACGATCTAAAAAACGAGACACCTTAAATTGATTGCCGTCTTTATAGGGACCAAAAACATCTCCAATATTTAGTCCAAAAAGTATATCTGCGTATTCACTGGCTAAATTTCCTTTGGTTTTATAAATAGAATCAAAGGGTACTTCAGAATACAGCTCTAAAAATTCCGTTAAATTTTTAGTCGTGGCCAAGCCCTCTATGGTATCGGTTAATTTCGATACATCATTGTACTCTATTCTTCGAGATTTGAGTTGTTCCAGCTCCCTACGGATCTGATTTTGGTCCGCCTCTGAGGCTTCTTCTGAAAAAATCACAAATCGAACACTTCTGCTTTCTTCAGTCTCATAATCCTCTTTTCTTTCGTTGATGTATTTCTTGATGTCGGCATTTGAGATCTCAAAAAGACTGTCAGGTACGCCCTCATAAGGCAGTCTTACAAACCTGAGGTTAACCTTATCGTTTTTGCTATGGTAAGCATTTTTTCCTTCCAGCTCTGTAAACCCAGTACTGGACTTGATCAAATCGTAATAAATATTCTCTTTGGCTAGGCCTACTAAATTTTCCTCTTGTAGTTTCCAACTGTCGTATGCTTGAGGGTTCTCGAAACGCAATTGATTGATATAATCGGTGAAAATTCCGAAATCAAAAAACCCTGTTTCGTTTTGAAATCTGGGATCTTGAACAATTCTCTCGTCTTGGGTCAAAATCATTTCTATCTGCTCTTTCCCTGCATCAATCCCCAAACGCTCGAATTCTTGTCTGAAAATATTAGCCCTGATCAGCTGATCCCATACAGAATTGACTGCCTGCATGGTAGAAAGGTTATAAGATCTCTCCGTGTTTTCTACCAGTTGCCTGTAAAAAGTCAAATCAATCTCTTCATCATTTACAATCGCTATAGGATCACTGGAGTTACTTCCAGATGAGTTTGCATCGAAAACTCCTGAAATCACAAAGGCAAATAGTGCCATACCTATAACCAGGATAAGGAATACAGAACGTTGTCTAATTTGACCTAAAACTGCCATATCATTTTTTTTTTGAGTCGGATGCGAAAATACAATTTCCTTTTTGATTATAAAAAAGAATCGCTTTGTTATTTAGAGGGTTAGGACTCCCAACCGACCATGATGAATGGGTCCAAATCCATTAATTTTCTTTCTTAACCTTTAGGATTACTCTTTCGATTTTGGTGGAAGAAACTTCTTTGATCTCAAACTCGTAATGGTCAACCGTGATTTGAGATCCCTGGCTAGGGATTTCTTCTTTGGTATAAACTATCAATCCGCCAAGGGTTTCATAGAATTCGTTTTCTGGAAGGTCCAAATTATAGTTTTGGTTGATGTAGTCCACCTCCAAGCGAGCAGAAAACTCAAAAACATTCTCTTCAATTTGATGTTCATAGAGCGCGATGTGATCATGCTCATCCTCAATTTCTCCAAAAAGCTCTTCAATGATGTCCTCTACTGTAATGATGCCCGATGTACCCCCGTATTCATCCAATACAACCGCAATGCTTCTTCTTTGTTTGGTCAATAATTTGAGCACTTCGCTGATCTTCATCGTTTCGGGAACAAATGCGACCGGAAGTAATATTTTTTTGAGATCGGTGGGTTTTTTAAACATCTCAAAAGCATGGACATAGCCCTGAATATCGTCGATGGATTCCTCAAAAACAGGAATTTTTGACAAGCCGCTGGAAGTAAAAAGCTCTTTTATTTCGGACAAAGAAGCGGAATCTTCAATCGCAACTATTTCTGTTCTGGGCACCATAGCTTCTCTGGCTTTTACTTCCGAAAATTCCAAAGCATTTTGGAAAATCTGTATTTCACTGTCAACGTTTTGTATGTCTTTAGTTGATTCCAACTGTTGCTCTATATAATTTCCCAATTCTATTTTTGTAAAAGTCAGTTGAATTTGATCTCCTTTGGTTTTGAAAAACTTCATAAGGATAAAGTCGGATAACTTGATGATCATGGCAGTTATGGGCGCAAATACGGCATAGAAAACAGCAGTAGGAAAGGCGAAAACTTTCATCACAAAATTAGAGAATTGTTGAAAAAAAACTTTTGGCAAAAACTCTGCTGTCAGCAAAATAATAAGAGTAGAAATGACCGTTTGTATTAAAACAATCCGGATATTGACAAATCCATTCAAAAGGGTCTCTGGATAAAGTAATTCCAAAATACGGTCTCCCATAAATATTCCGTAGATGACCAGTGATATATTATTTCCCACCAACATGGTGGCGATAAATCGGGAAGGATTTTTGGTGATAAAATTCAAAAACTTAGCATTCCATCCCGTCTGTTGCTTTTCTATTTCCAAATAAATTCTATTGGCAGAAACAAAAGCAATTTCCATCCCTGAAAAAAAGGCTGAAAGAATGAGGCAAATAAGAATGACGAGGTCAGAAATGATCATGGAGAGGTTTTTCCCCTGTTTTTAAACTTCTTTCTGTAATGTCTTCTGAACAAGGCCATAAAGACAGAAATAAAGGCAAACCCAATAAAAATATATGCCTTTTGACGATTGATGCTCCACTGATTATAACTCTCATAAGTGGCCACTAGGGCTATTAGCCAATAGAGAATTTCGGAAATTTTATAACTTTTCATCGACGGTTAAAGTATCTTGTTCTTCTTCTACAGCTATAGTTCCCGATAGCTTTCCTGTTTGAAATTTACTAAATTCTTTATTGGTATCCAATCGGGTGGCGGCAAGATTGTAATCCACACTTTCAAAAGTGAAAGCTTTTTCGGTAAAAAGCCACTCCTTTTCGGCATCCCAATACATCTGATCGGTTTCCAATCGAGATCCATCGTGAGATAAAAGTACTACATTACCTTGTAGGTCAACAATTTTTGTTTGATTGTAAAGTATCCCATAATCGGCAATTACAGTATTTTCTTGATTTTCGTTGTTGTAAAAAATAATTTTTAACCCCTCGGGAAATTCAGAATACTGAAAACTAAAATGAGTATAATCCAAATGCAAAGGCGCCGTGAGAATAGCCTTTACCTTGGCTGAATCTGTGTAATTCAGTCGAATGTTATGAGCAACTCCTACCGGATTTTCGTTGAACCGATTGATCTGCTTTAGAGTAGCGCTACTGTCCTCACAAGAAAAAAACAGGGTCACAGTCCAAACTATAACCCCATTGATTAAAAATTTATGGAACGATGAAGGCATCTATAATTGAGGAACTTTTACACTGCTATTAATCCAACAATCGAACTTGATGGTAGTTCCTTGATTCCCTTCGGTAAAAATTTCGGTTTTGGAAGGAGCTCTACCTTCATAACTTTTGGCCGTTTCAATCGCCAGTTTTTCGATAGAAGCATCCACTTTACCGGCTTTATAGGCCATATCGGCGGCCAACCAATAAACGGCTCTCTTGTTGAATTGAGTCTCTCCACAATCGTTGGCACTGCCAGCATAGAGGTTTGAAATCATCAAATAGGCACGCCCCATTGAAGGTTGAAAACTCAATGCTTTTTGAGCATAACTTCGGGCTGAAGATTTTCTCCCTGCATTCTTGAACTTGATGGCAATTTTATAAAGAATCTTTGCTTTTTTATAAGGATCTGATTGCAAGGAAATAGACTCTTCATAATACTTCAAAGCTTCGTTGCTGTCTCCAGATTTATCTTTCAGTATGCCCAAATAGTAGGCAGAATCTGCAGATGGATCTAAGGTATGTAATGCTTCAACAAGAGTCACAAAAAACGGATCATCGGAACACTCTTTACTGTCCAAACGAGAAGCAGCCCTTTTCAACCAAATAGCATCCGACTTGAATTCTTCAAAGTTTCTTTTATAGAGGGGGATCAAATTAACACAAGTGGCTTCTTGAGAAATAATAGCATCCAGATTGGACAAAAACGTTCCGATAGCATTACTATTGATTCCATAAACCCTTTTACTTCTAACCTCACGACTGCTAATGGGCACTCCTTCTTCCTCTTTTTTGAGGATGACATCCAATTTCTTGGCCAGATTTACAGATTCTAAATCAAACTTTTCAGAAACCTCTTCGTATTTGTTGAACAATTGTTCCATTTTTACACCATGCGTTCCTTCTTTGTAGAGGTCATAAAGGGTTTTGAAGTAATTGTATAATCCTTTGGGATTAGTAAAACTCTTGGCATCAGTTTTGAATGCTAGATCAAAAGTCTTATAAACCTCCATTTTATCAGCCGTTTTGTAATCCAACATGGCTTGGGCTTTGCTACTGATGATATCTCCCTTTATACTCACGTTTTTTTTGGTGGGAAAATTCTCAAGCCATTGGTCATAAAGCTTTATCAAATCGGAGGTTTCGGCCAGGAGCGTTTCTGGACCTGCCTTTTCTATTCTCTCCTTGAGAATGCGTTCTCCATAGGAATAGATGGCTACGTTGAGCGATGGGCATTGCTCTCTTACTTTCATCCATGGTCCATAAGCTTCGTCATAATTTTTTACTTTGGCGTACTCTGCAAAAATGGATAAATTCTGCAAACACTCATCGCTATTTTGAGCTGTCATAGGGAGAACCGCCATGGCGCCAATCCAAAAAACAAATAGTTTTAAAAATTTCATCACTTATTATTTTAATTAAATTTTCTTTTAACAAACCATCGGTCATTCAGGGAAAATCCTATTCTAAACGACCAAAAATTTTCTTTAAGCAAACTCTCTTTTCCATTACCTCTGCTACCGTACTCAAATCCTACATTGGCATTTGAGAAACCGGCTAATGGTAAACCTACTCCAAAATTAATACCAGTTTCCTTTAATCCAAAATTATTTACAATGATCCCTGTCAGTTCATGACGGAAACCCATTCTGAAAACAATTCTTTTCCAATAACTGGTTATAGATCTGTAATCCGGGATATAAAAGCCTCCCAATGAAATTTGATATCCATTTTGATAGTCAACATCAGGTGTGCTCAAGAATTTGTGACTAAAGTCACCCATCCCATTCATCGTGTACTGCGCTCCTGCAAACCATTTACGTTCTTTACCCACTCCTACACCTGAGCTGACAACGTTGGGTATTCTAACATTAGATTTATTCAAACCTACAGCAGCCAAATCAATTTCTAATCTTTCCCCAAAACCCGTAGCTGATGATAGAGCTTGTGTGGAATATCGTCTGGAATTGGTCGACGTTAAATTGGCTTGTGGAGCATATGAAATCATGGCTTGCATCTTCATCGTCTCCCGAATAGGAATCTCCAAATGGGCAGCAAACTTTAGATCTACTCCTGAAATACTGGATTTATTCTCCAAAACTGTTCCCAAAGAAACCTGATTTTGATACCTTCCGGTTTCCTGTATGATTTGACCAAAATTATAGTTGAAAGTGGCTCCAAAACTAAAATACTTTAAAGCCTTAAAACCTAAAGAAAAGAAGGCCTTGTTGACGCCCCCTTCTCCATCAAAAACATTGATGACATCTTCTTCTCCATTGAGAGATTCTGAGTGAGACAATCTATATCCTACCGATGTATAAGGGATGATCCCAAATCCAAAACCAAACCGACGGGTGGGTATAGCCACCCCAATATAATCCAACGAAGCAGAATTCAGACTTTTTCTAACCTCACCCCCCTTCAGATGATTTATCCGATAATTTAATCCCACAGAATAATTGGTCAATTTAAGTGTTCCATATGAACTGGGATTGGACAGGTTTGCATGGATGGAATCGTTATAAATTTCAAGCCCCCCCATAAACCGATTGATTTGAGTTCCTTTAAAATTTATTTCCCCCAAACCCGTGTAGGAATATGGGGAATTGGTTCCATACTGTGAATACAGGAATGAACCCGCAAGCAATACAAAAACGCTTAATGTAGATCTTATCATGAATTCATATTCAATTTTAGCAAATGGAGCATACCCTCTGCAACAAAATTTGAATGGGCAAATATGCTATTTTTTAATGTTTTAGGCAACTTATTAGCGTCTCCTCCTGTTAAAATAATCGTTAAAGAATCATATTGGCTTTTATAATATTCAATTCTGGCTTTGATTTCGTCAAGAATTCCAAAATATATCCCCGCATGTATTGCCCCATGAGTGGTTTTTCCCTCTGGGTGATCCACTGCTTGCCAATCCAAATGAGGGAGATTGCTTGTGAAGTGATGAAGCGCTTTGTATCTCATTTCAAAACCAGGAGAAATTGCCCCGCCGTGGTAAACCTCATCAGAGGATAAAAAATCATAGGTAATACAAGTGCCCAAGTCAATGATCAAAACATTGGTAAGTGGATAATTCTTACAAGCAGCGGCAGCCAAAACCATTCGATCTGAACCTAAACTCTCGGGACTTTCATAGTTGTTTGTAAACGGCAAATGCATCTGAGATTGAACCGATAAAACGGGAAAGGAATCTGAATATTTTTCAAAAAAAGTTCCTACAGTATGGCTTACATCGGTATAGATAACGGCTTTAATGTTGGGGTAATCTGCAATAATTGCTTCTGCTTTATCAACAAACAAATCGAGCTTTACTTTTTCCTGTAGAACCCATTGATCCTCATTGTACAAGAAAAATTTCGCTAATGTATTCCCAATATCGACAATCAAATACAATTCACAATCCATTTGTTGCTAAATTTAAACAAAGATTTTTAGAGTAAATCCCTTGGGGGGGATGAAAAAGGATTTTATATTTGCAAACTTTCAAAGGGTACCTTAGCTCAGTTGGTAGAGCAAAGGACTGAAAATCCTTGTGTCCCTGGTTCGATTCCTGGAGGTACAACATTTTAACCCTGTAAGTCTCTGATTTACAGGGTTTTAATTTTTATAAGACTCGATTTGTTCCAAATCTTGTTCCAAATATGGGTGTTTTTTAGTACTTTTAAGACACTATGAGTGTCTATATTTCACCTAACTTAACAAAGAGAAAAACTAAATATAACCCCTCAGATA
>JAURMQ010000068.1 GCA_030830625.1 Flavobacteriaceae bacterium | reverse complement strand
TTTTTCATTATTTTATTTTTTAAGACAGACGGATAGGGAGTGATGTAGGAGTGAATATTACCCAAATAAAATCCTCCAAAACCGAAAATTTTGCTGAAATGTATCAATTTGGATACCGTTCTATCATTTTCCTCCGCATCGGCATAGGAGGTTCAAAAGAATATAGAGAAGAAGGGGCTTTTGTTCCTCCCAAATCCTCCAAAGCTGATACCTTCTATCTCCCTCTGTTATGGCTCCTTTGATCACTGAGGGGTGTTTTATTGATTTTTGATTTTTTCTACAATTGCTTGACCGAACAAACACAAGCCCGAATGGGTGGTGATCAGCGCAATTGTTCCCCAAAGAATCCAATCACTGGTGTTGGTGTACTTCTTTATAATGGCCTCTCCCAAAAAGGATAAACCCGCTCCAATGATCAATAATCCAGAAATGGAATAAAACAATCCTTTATTTTTCATTTTTTTTATAATTTAATGGGCTACAAGTTAATTTAAAAAACCTATGGGTAGGACCGATTCGTTTTTCAGTCATTCCATTTTATAAAGATCTTTAAAATGTACAGACAATTGCCGATAAAAACGATGGATACGCCTATATTTAGACCCCTATTGAGTGGCTTGTTTATCGGTCATAATAATGGCCTTTTGATAGGTTTTATATTCACACTAATATTTTAACAATTGGAACGCAGAAAATTTACTAAATCGCTGGCTGCCTCTATGGGGGCCTTGACACTCTCTAACGGTTTTGGCCGAAATGTTTTGTCTAATCCCAAAAAGAAACTGGGCATTGCTTTGGTGGGTTTGGGAAATTATGCAACGCGCCAATTGGCTCCAGCTTTATTGGAAACCAACAGTTGCGAGTTGAAGGGCATTGTAACAGGAACCCCTTCTAAAATAGCTCAATGGAAAAAGACGTATGATCTTAAAGACCATCAAATCTATAATTATGACAATTTTGATTCTATTGCAAAAAATGATGAAATAGATATTGTTTATATCGTGCTGCCCAATAATATGCACAAGGAGTTTACGATTAGGGCTTTTGAGGCAGGCAAACACGTTATTTGTGAAAAACCTATGGCAATGAATGCAGAAGAGGCAGCCGAAATGATCCTGTCTGGAGAGAAAGCCAATCGAGAGCTGTTTATCGGCTATCGTTTGCATTACGAACCCCACCACCGTGAAAGCATTCGATTGTGCCGAGAAGGAGCTTTTGGTAAAATTAAATTTTTTGAAGGGGGCTTTGGTTTTCGTTTGGGGAACCCCAACCAGTGGCGAATGAAAAAAGCTTATGGTGGAGGAGCCCTTATGGATGTAGGTATATATGTAATTCAAGCAGCAAGATACACCATGGGTGAGGAGCCTATTGCGGTTTCTGCTAAAGAATTCAAAACCGATCTTGTCAAGTTTGATGAAGTAGATGAATTGATTACCTGGCAAATGGAATTTCCCAGTGGAGCAGTGGCCAATTGTACAACTTCATTTTCTGCCTCAACCAATCATTTTTTTGTTGCTGCAGAAAAAGGTTTCATCAGATTGAGTCCGGCCTATACTTACGGTAAAATTTCAGGATTTACGAAGGACACTACTTTTGAATTTAACCAGGTCAACCAACAAGCGTTGCATATGGACGGTATTTCTGATTATTTTTTGAAAGGCCAACCCCATTTGAATGTCGGAGGAGATGAGGGTTTGAGAGACATGAAAATAATTGATGCGATTTTTGCTTCAGTAAATCAAAACGGAAAAAGAATTTTGATTTAGTATTCCCCCTTTTTTTAATGATTTTTTATTGAAGCCCATATCTCTTCTCAAAATACTTTGATTGGAGAAAACAGCTATACTATTCCCAATGGCAATCAAAAACTGTGATCTATGTAAAAAAGAGTTGAAGCATTTGTTTAGAGTAAAACATTTACCAATTCATTATGCCCGAAAAGAGTGGGTTTTTTTGTGCGAAAGTTGCGTATTGGAGATTAAAAAAGACAATGCCCATTACCAATATGGGGGAACTTGGAAAGGGTAGAGTTTAGGGATCAAATGGATCTGAGAGCAATTGAGCAGAGGGAGGATCAAGATACAAATTTACAGAAGGGTGTTCCCTCAAAATAGAAGCAGGGCAACTTTCTATTATCGCTCCTTCAAGCGCCTTTTTTAAGGCTTGGGCCTTTCTTTCATCAGGGACAAAACAACTGATATGCTTGGCCTTCATGATGGCGGGAAGGGTCAAAGTTAGCGCTTTTTTGGGAACCGCATCAAGGCGGTCAAACCAGCCCTCATTGTATTGTTGCATTCTACAATCGTGATCCAATTCCACTTCCTTAATTAAGTGGGGATCCTTAAAATTGGCTACCCCAGGGTCATTGAAAGCCAGATGTCCATTTTCGCCGATTCCGATACAAGCCAAATCAATGGGGTGTTTTTCCAACAAATAGGTATAGTTTTTCAGGACCGCAAAGAGGTTGGAAGCATTCCCTTCAAGGGGGTAAAATCGAAAAGGATTGATGTGCTTGATGATGTTTTCTCTGAGATATCGGATGAAACTTGCGGGATGATTTTCATCCAGTCCAATGTATTCATCCAAATGAAAAATAATGACTTTTTCCCAAACTATCGGTCTCTTTCGGAGTGCTTCTAAAAACTTTAACTGTGAGTTTCCTGTAGCTAAAATTATATGGGCCATTCCCTTGGTGTCTATGGCTTCAGAAATTCGTTTTTCTACATCGAAAGCCGCTTTTTGAGCTTGTAATTCGTGTTTTTGGATGAAAATATTCAAGGCTTAAGGTTTAAAATTTATACGTTGCATTACAGTTGATCGATAGGAAAGCTACCTTATTATTGTAGCTCCTAAAATTAATGATTTATGGGGACCTATTGAAGAAATTTTCCTAATGCATTTCAGCTATGGTGCTTATGGAGCGAATCTTATGGAAAGAGAGACGGTTGTTGCTGGGAATATGGCCTACAACGAAGGAGCATTTACCTTTGATATCATGGCCAATGAAAAGCCCATTAAGGTTTTTGGAAATTACCTTTCCTGTTGGGAAAAACAGACAGATGGGAGTTGGCTCATCAAAAAGCATATTTGGAATTTACACTGCTAATCCAATTTACCGTTCTATTTTTAAAGTTCCATTCAATTAAGAATACACTTTCCAGAATGTATTCATATTTCCCCCTTTTCTAAATAAATGATTTATATGATTGAAAGGATAAAGCGTGATATAAAGATTACAGCGCTTAAGAAGCTGGACTTTAAATCTTTTTCATCTTGAGTATAGTCTAACTTTTCCTTTTTCTCTGCTATCAATGAAGGTTTCTATAGGCTTTTGTTTTTTGACCCCCCCTTTAATTAGATTTTGTATTTTAGATTAATTAAAAAATTAAGATGAACTTCAAGCAAATTTTAATTGCCCTATCTCTATCGTCTTTTTCATAAGCACAAACCGAATTTAGTTTATTAAGTCCGGATTCAGAAATAAGGATTAATAAACACATTTATGGTCATTTCGCAGAACATTTAGGTCGTTGTATTTATGACGGTTTTTATGTAGGTGAAGACAGTGAAATTCCAAACATAAACGGTGTGAGAATCGACATCATCAACGCTTTAAAAGAGATGAAAATTCCCAATTTAAGGTGGCCGGGTGGTTGTTTTGCCGATACTTATCATTGGAAAGAAGGTATAGGCCCCAAAGAAGAGCGCCCCACCATAGTAAATCAATGGTGGGGAGGCGTAACTGAAGACAATAGTTTTGGAACACACGACTTTTTAAACCTTTGCGAGGCGCTGGAAACAGAGCCCTATATTTCAGGGAATATTGGTAGTGGAACAGTACGTGAATTTACCGATTGGTTACAATATGTAAACCATGAGGGAGTAAGCCCTATGGCAGACCTACGTCGTGAAAATGGTCGCGAAAAACCGTGGAATGTTCGTTTTTGGGGATTGGGTAACGAGGCTTGGGGTTGTGGAGGTCACATGACGGCAGAATATTACATAGATATCTATCGTCAATATGCAACATTTATGACAGACTGGACAAATTCCGAAAATCTGTATCGTGTTGCCTCTGGAGCGAGCGGTTCAGATTATAACTGGACTGAAGTTTTGATGAAAAATATCCCAAAGAATCTCATTGAAGCAGTGGCCCTGCACTATTATGTTGTGATTGATTGGAGTAATAAAGGGTCAGCAAAATCCTTTAGTGAAAAACAATATTTTCAAACCATGCAACGTGCTCATAAAATTGACGAATATATCACAAAGCATATTGCCATTATGGATCAATATGATCCTCAACGAAAAGTTGATCTTATTGTAGATGAATGGGGAGGATGGTATAACGTTGAACCTGGAACAAATCCTGGCTTTTTATACCAACAAAACACCATACGCGATGCAATGATTGCGGGCATGACACTTAATATTTTTAATAATCATGCACAACGATTGACCATGGCTAATTTAGCGCAAACGGTTAATGTTTTGCAAGCCGTAATCCTAACCCATGAAAAAAAGTTAATCCTAACCCCTACTTATCACGTTATGAAAATGTATGCAGTGCATCAAGATGCTACTCTAATTCCTTTGCAATTGGAGAGTCCACTGTTTTCTTTTGAAGGGGAAAACTTGCCAGCTATAAGTGCTTCTGCCTCAAAAAACGAAACAGGAGACATTCATGTTTCGGTGGTAAATATTGACAGTAAAAAATCACATGCCGCAACAATCATCCTGCCAGATACAAAAGTAAGTCAGATTTCAATGGATGCCATTGGTTCGCCCAATCTTCAAGACCATAACACTTTCGAAAATCCCAATAAGATTCAAATCCAGCCGTTTGATGATTTTATAGTTAAAAAAGGAAAACTTCAGATCAATATTCCTGCCCACAGTGTTTTGATGATAAAGGTCAATGCCAATTAAAGACTTACTTAAAAAGTGATGAAAGGGCTTGTAGATCACATAGTAGATTTCATCAGAAAGAGTGCCACTATTGTATAGAGGAGTAAAAGAAGGGAGCTAAGGTTTAAATTAAGGCTCCCAGTGTGCAAAACAACCATGAAGTATGAAAATACGTTAAACCTAAAGAAACTTATAAACCCTTGTATAATTTGGAGTTAAAGAGGTAATTGAAACTCCGTGAAACCTATACTCACTTCCCAATACAAAACTTACTAAAAATATTACCCAGTAATTCATCATTGGTAATTTCTCCAGAAATCTCCCCCAAATAATGAAGCGCTTCATTGATGTCAATACTGAGTAAATCTCCACTTAAGTCGTTATCTAATCCTTTACTTATATTTACTACAGCTTTTAAAGCATTTTGTAGCGCTTCATAATGTCTCGCATTCGATACAACAACATCTCCCTGAACAACTATATTGTCGACTTGTTTGAAGAGTTTGTCTTTGAGTTGGTCAATGGTCTTTGAATCCAATGTAGAAATACTGCAAAATTCAGTGTAGGAAAGTATAGAGGACTGTTTTTTAATGGATTCAATCAAGGGGGATTTCTTATTCTTATCGATAAGGTCAGTTTTGTTTTGAACCAAAAGAATGATCAAATCCTTTCTTTTGAATTCATTGAGTGCATTTGAAATTTCGGAAAGTTGGATGTCATTGGGATCAAAAAGATAGATCATTATCTTGGCTAAGGCTACTTTTGCTTTAGCTTTTTCAACACCAACCGCTTCAATTTCATCTTTTGTTTCTCTCAAACCGGCTGTATCTATAAATCGGAAAGGAATACCCGATAGGGTCAGCGTATCTTCTATGGTGTCTCTGGTTGTTCCAGGAATTTCAGATACAATGGCTCGATCTTCGTTCAAAAGAGCATTGAGAAGAGAGGATTTACCGGCATTGGGTTTTCCTACTATGGCCACTGGAACTCCTTTTTTGATGACGCTTCCGTATTGAAAAGAATCCAGCAATGACTTTATTTTTGAAGTAAGCTCCTCAATCAAAAGGTTTAGAGCAGTACGATCTGCAAAAGTGACATCTTCCTCAGAGAAGTCCAATTCTAAAGTAATCAATGAAGCAAAATCCAATAACTTTTGTCGCAATTGGGCGATCTCGGAGGTATATCCACCTCTCATTTGATTTAAGGCAACTTCATGTGCAGCTTGGGTTTCCGACATAATCAAGTCGGCAACTGCCTCTGCTTGACTTAAATCCATTTTCTTGTTTAAAAAAGCCCGAAGCGTAAATTCTCCCGGTTTTGCCGGTTGGGCCCCCAAGGAAATGAAAAGTCTTAATATCTCTTCTTGAATAAAACTGGATCCATGACATGAAATTTCGACCACTTCTTCTCCAGTGTAGGAGTGAGGAGGTTTAAAAATACTCACCAATACTTCATCTAGGGTAGCGCCACCTTGGTGAAGTATTCCCAAATGAACGGTATGCGTCTTCTGTTGAATCCATTTTTTTGGCGATCTAGGCTGAAAACATTTGGAAATCATTGCTATGGATTGGTCGCCAGAAAGGCGGAATAGACTGATCGCAGCACTTCCACTTCCTGAGGCTTTGGCAATGATGGTTCCGTTATTGATCATTTTTAAAATAAATTGTATATTATTTTTGAAATAAGTAATTAATCAAACAAAATTATGGGAGCATATTTTTTAGGATATGACTCCCTTTTTTAATTTTTGAGTCACCGTAAGTCTTTTTTTGTGTTGGCGGTGTTCATAATTTTTCCATAAGTTTTGAATTGAACTGTTTTCCTCCAATTCTGGATTGGTTTCTACGATATGGTAACCATATTTATTGAAAGTTTTCTGCATTTCGTTGAAAATTATAGCCGTTATCCCTTTATTTTGGTATTGGGGATGCACCCCAATTAAGTAGAAAGACGCTTTTGAATTAAAATACAAAGCCTTAAGTAAGTAAAAAATGCCGAAGGGGAACATTTTACCGTTGGCTTTTTTCAAGGCATGAGTAAACGATGGCATCGTGATGCAAAAGGCGATTAATTCATGGTCTTTATTGGTGATGCATTTGATGAATTGAGGATGGATATAACGGAAATATTTTTCTTTATACTGTTTGATTTGATGTTTTTTGATGGGGACAAATGTTTGGAGATTACCATAGGTTTCCTCCAATAAAACAAACATCTTATCAACGTAGGGTAGTATTTCTTTTTTTGATTTAAAGTCCAAGATATTCAACTGATAACGCTCAAGCATCAAGTGGGAAAATTTTTTAATTTTCTCCGGTGACTCATCAAAAGACTTGAGTTTGATTTCATACTCTACCCAAACGGCCAAGTCTTGATAGCCCAATTTTCTAAAATGCGTTATGTAATATGGGGCGTTGTACCAGGTGATCATGGTATTACTTTCTTCAAAACCATCAACCAGCATTCCGGCTTTGTCAATATTGGAAAAGCCTACAGGACCTTCCAAAAATTCCATTCCATTTTGAAGTCCAATACGATGTACTTTTTCCATAAGTGCTGCCGTAACCGCAATGTCATCGATGACATCAAACCAACCGAAGCGTACTTTTTTCTTTTTTAATTCATTCACCTCTATCCAGTTGATCATCACAGCAATTCGTCCCACGATTTCATTGTTTTTGAAGGCTAAAAAGTAATGGGCTTTAGCATTTTTAAAAACAGGATTTTTATTTTGATCTAAGGTGTCAATTTCTTCATTGATGATAGGGGGAGTCCAATAGGGGTTCTTGGAATAAAGCGTAAATGAAAATTCAACAAACTTTCTAAGATCCTTCCGTGAGCTTATTTCAACCACATGAATAGTGTCTGGATTCATAAACTATATTCTTTTGGCCCTGCGCGCCCTTTTATTTTCGGCTTTGTTGTTTTTCTTCATTGTTTTTTTCAAATCTTTTTCTTCTTTTTTCGATTC
>JAURMQ010000067.1 GCA_030830625.1 Flavobacteriaceae bacterium | reverse complement strand
TATTGTGGTAACAGAAATACCCTATCAGGTCAATAAAGCAGAAATGATCAGAAAAACCGCTGAGCTGGTCAATGAAAAGAAAATTGAGGGAATCAGTAATATTCGTGACGAGTCGGACAGAAATGGTATGCGGGTCGTCTATGTACTCAAACGTGATGCCATTCCTAATATTGTTCTCAACAAACTCTATAAATACACGGCTTTACAATCTTCTTTTAGTGTCAACAATATTGCATTAGTAGAAGGAAGACCACAGCTTCTCAATATAAAACAACTGATACACTACTTTGTGGAACACCGTCACGAGGTAGTAGTTCGTAGAACAAAATTTGAACTCAGAAAAGCAGAAGAACGCGCTCATATTTTAGAAGGACTGATCATTGCATCAGACAATATAGACGAGGTAATTGCCATCATTCGAGCTTCTGCTAACGCTGATGAGGCAAGGAATAACTTAATTGCAAAATTTGAACTTTCCGAACTTCAAGCCAAGGCCATCGTAGAAATGCGATTAAGACAATTAACCGGTTTAGAGCAAGATAAACTAAGATCGGAATACGACGATTTGTTAAAAACCATCATAGATTTGAAAGACATCCTAGATAATAAAGACCGAAGGATGGAAATTATCAAAACTGAATTATTGGAGGTTAAAGAAAAATACGGCGATGAGAGGCGATCTAAAATTGAATATGCTGGAGGTAACTTCAGTATTGAAGACATGATCTCTGACGATAAGATGGTCATTACCATTTCGCATGCCGGTTACATCAAAAGAACTCCATTATCCGATTATAAAACCCAAAACAGGGGAGGAGTAGGTCAAAAAGCATCGACGACAAGAAATGAGGATTTTCTGGAAAATCTTTTTGTGGGAACCAATCACCAATATATGTTGTTTTTCACCCAAAAAGGAAAATGCTTTTGGATGCGAGTTTATGAAATTCCAGAGGGCTCAAAAACCTCTAAAGGTCGAGCCATTCAGAATTTGATCAACATTGAGCAAGACGATCGTGTGAAAGCTTTTATTTGTACACAGGACCTTAAGGATGACGATTATATCAACAACCATTTTGTAATCATGGCCACCAAAAAAGGTCAGGTGAAAAAAACGAGTTTAGAACAGTATTCTCGTCCTAGAGCCAATGGAATCAATGCCATTACGGTCAGAGAAGA
Organism: Flavobacteriaceae bacterium; assembly: GCA_030830625.1. GTDB lineage: Bacteria > Bacteroidota > Bacteroidia > Flavobacteriales > Flavobacteriaceae > UBA8316. The sequence goes on along the minus strand of JAURMQ010000067.1, from coordinate 3,156 downwards.
TGACGAATTATTAGAAGCCAAATTGACCAATGGCAATAGCCAAATTCTCTTGGCGGTAAGATCTGGCAAGGCCATTCGTTTCGAAGAAAGTAAAACCCGACCCATGGGAAGAGGTGCGTCAGGGGTGAGAGGGATTACTCTTGCAGATGACAAAGATGGGGTTGTTGGAATGGTTGCTGTAAATGATATGGATGCTAACATATTGGTCGTTTCGGAAAACGGATATGGAAAACGTTCTGATTTGGACGATTACAGAATAACCAACAGAGGGGGTAAAGGGGTAAAAACCATTTCAATTACCGAAAAAACAGGTACTTTGGTTACGCTCAAAAACGTTACAGATCTGGATGATCTGATGATCATCAATAAATCGGGAGTTGCTATCAGAATGGCCGTTTCAGATTTAAGAGTGATGGGTCGTGCCACTCAAGGAGTGAAGTTAATTAATCTAAAGGAAGACGATTCTATTGCTGCAGTTGCCAAGGTAATGAAAGACGATGAACAGGTTGAGGATATTTCTGATATTGATGTCGAAGGCGATTCTATTGTCGAATAATTCAAAACAAATATTATTTTTGGAGAAACAATCTGATCTCATTTGATAACTTAATTGAACTTAAACTAATGAAACGAATCACTTTATTCACACTGATACTGCTCTTCAATTTCTCTTTTTCTCAAAAAAAAGAACTCAGAAAAGCACAAAAACTTTTTGAAGCTGGAGATGTATCCGGTGCCTCTCAGGTCTTGACAGAATTTCAAACTATTTTAGAAAATGCAGATCAAAAGGTAAAGCCTGGATATTTATTTTTAAAGGGAAAGATCGCCCAGAACAACAAAGAATTCCAAGCGGCATACAATCTTTTTGTATCCCTAAAAGAGGATCCTGCCATCAAAGAAGAAGTGGTGCAACAGCTGTTGATTTTGTCTTCTGATCTCGTGAATAGTGCTATCGATGACAATGCGAATAATGAATTTAAGTTATCGACCGAAAAATTATATTTGGCGTATTTAATCAATCCTGATGCCAACAAAGACTATCTCTATTTTGCAGCTTCGAGTGCAGTTAGAGCAGAAATTTTTGAGGTAGCCTTGGATTATTATCTCCAATTGAAGGAAATGGACTACACTGGGGTGGTGACTAAGTATTTTGCTACCGAGATAGAATCGGGTACTGAAACTGAGATAACAAAAGCACAATACGACCTCTACCAAAAATCCAAAGCTTATGAAGGCTTTAGAGAGGAGGATACCGAATCTAAATTCCCTGAAATAGTAAAGAACATTGCGCTTCTGTATTCACAGCTGGGAGACAACGAGATGGCGATGACCGCGGTTCAGGAAGCCCGAAAATCCAATCCAAACGATCTCAATTTAATATTGACCGAGGCTAATATCTACATCCAATTGGATGAAAAAGAAAGATTCCAAGAACTGATGACTGAGGCCATTGCTCAAGATCCTGAAAATGCCAATCTTTTGTACAACCTTGCCGTAGTAACTTCGGATTTAGGGAATAAAGAAGAGGCTAGAGCCTATTATGAAAAAACCATTAAAATTGATCCCAATTATAAAAATGCATATCTCAACCTTGTTGCTTTGATTCTTGAAGGAGAGCAAGACATTGTTGAACAGATGAACAGTTTAGGGACATCTGCTTCGGATAATGCTAAGTATGAAAAGCTGAAAACGGATCGAGAAAACATTTATAAAGAATGTATCCCTATTTTGAAGACTTTAATCGAAATTGGAGATAATGAAGTAGATGCCATCAAAACATTGATGAATATTTACGGAACTTTAGGAGATACAGATGGTTATAAAGCAATGAAAGCACTTTTAGAATAGAGGACCCTCTCTACCAAAATTTTAAAACCTCCAACAGGAGGTTTTTTTATATCAATTTTTTTATAAAACGAAGCTTGTGAGTGTGGATTTGGGTTTCCACATTAAATATTCCAGATTGATCAATTCGATCAATTCGAACCGTTCCTGAGGCATGTATGATATGGTGATTTTCCAAAAGAAATCCAACGTGTTTGATGTTGCCTTCTTCGTCATCAAAAAAAGCCAAATCCCCTGCTTCACTTTCTTCAATAAAACTGAGTGTTTGCCCTTGCAAGGCTTGCTGGTGCGCATCACGACTCAGCTTGATGCCATTGATCTTGTATACCATTTGAGTAAAACCCGAGCAATCAATCCCCATTAGCGTTCTTCCTCCCCACAAGTAAGGGGCATTGAGGAATAAGTAGGCTGTTGAGGTCAATATTTTTTTATTTTTTTCGGGTCGATGAGATTCTCCCTCAAATTGGTGTTTGAGTGTTTTCATCGCCCTTAGATCACTTCCTATGAGTATGGGAAACAGGAGATTATCCTGGGTAGTGATATAGTTTACCAAATCTGTAGAAACCATAACATGGGCATTCGTAATCTTATCGAAACTTTCTTTAGAGGTTTTGTAAACTTGGTTTTGATCAATCCAGCCCTCATAACCATCCCACTCCATTCGGATTTTATCCCAATTTTTTCTTTTTTCGATGATTTTATAGCAGTCACCATAGAGAAGTTGGCTGACCATTTCACTTCTGTGATTGTTTTCTTTTCTGAGGGGAATCATTCCCAAATGGCAGATACCGTATTCCAAATCGGTTAGTTTACAAAAGGATTGTGTGTTGCCAAGAAATGCTTGTTCATCAAGACAAAAATAATCAAATAGATGGCATATACTCCTAAATAGATTTTTAAATTCATAGACATACAGTCATATTTCCTTAAATTTGGAAATCTTATTTGTTGTGTATTGAAAAAATTCTGGCGATTTATATTGACCAATCAAAACCTAATTTACAAGGCCATTTTAATGGTGAGTTGTAGTTTTTTGGTCGTTTATTTATTTCCCAAAGGGGCAACTTTTAAATACGAATTCCAAAAAGGGAAGCCTTGGCAATATCCTTCTTTGTATGCTCCTTTTGACTTTTCGGTATTAAAATCTGATGAAGAATTAGACTTGGAAAAACAAAGCATTATAAACTCCCAATTTCCCTATTACAGGGCTATCGATGAAGTTTATGACCAGGTTAAAAGTTCTTATACTGCTCAGTTTCCAAATTTTTTCAATTTGCCCGCCTCCAGTGCACTTCATAACGATTTGTATCC
>JAURMQ010000008.1 GCA_030830625.1 Flavobacteriaceae bacterium | reverse complement strand
TTAAAAAAACATTTGCAAACACTATCCTCAGTATACTACTGATTGGATCATATACGAAAAGGAATCTCCTCACACCCAAGCGGTTAGGGTAATGATCAAAATGAAAAAACTCCTTGATAATTGGGAGGTTTAGGGTTAGATAAGCATTTAAACCCCAATAAACCTAAGAAATATATTTCAAAAAGTGAACGCGACAGGATTCGAACCTGTGACCGTCTGCTTAGAAGGCAGATGCTCTATCCAGCTGAGCTACGCGTCCTTATAGGGTTTTCGATGCATGAGTCGTTTTTAGTTTTTCGAACGAACCAATTTAGTTTTGTTAAAATTGGTATACAAATTTGAAAAGACGGATTAAACGATTCCAAACATTAACGGCCCAAAATTAATATTTTTTCGAGAATATGCTAATAAAAAACCCTCCCGTTAGACAAGGGATTAAAACAACGGGGAATAACAAGGACTAAACTTCAAGCAAACAGGCTTGTTATCCCTGAAATCATCAATCCAATATCCATAAATCATAAGATCTTAAATCCCTGATCCATAAAAAACTGATCCTTTCATCTAATCCAAATATTATTTGGAACCCAACGAAAACTATACCTAAATTGTTGTTGAATTAGAGTATTGTTTTTTTGATTAGGCAAAATAAGTTTTGTTATTTTGAACCTCTAAACAAATTGAAATGAATCGCAAAGAGTTTTTAAAAAAAGGTTTAGTAATGGGGGCTGGAGGAATGTTCCTCACCCATCTCAAAGGATATGCGCTTTCAAAAACCACGTCTGCGGTTTCTGCAAATGATCAGATCAATATTGGCTCTATCGGAATCAATGGAATGGGTTGGACGAATACCCTTAAAGCTTTGAAAGTAGCCGGTGTAAATCTGGTTGCGATTTGTGATGTGGATCAAAATGTAATCCAAAAAAGGTTGAATGATAAAGCGGTAGCTTCTTTTAAAGACAAAATCAAGGTATATGACGACTATCGCAAGATGCTTGAACAAAAAGACATTGATGTCATCTATATTGGAACTCCAGACCACTGGCATGCCTTGATGATGATAGACGCGGCGGCAGCGGGCAAACACATTTATGTTGAAAAACCCATTGGGAATTCTATTGGAGAATGTGAAACCATGGTCGCTGCACAAAAAAAATACGGCAGCATTATTCAAGTAGGTCAATGGCAAAGAAGCAGCACTCATTTTCAGGATGCTGTGCAATTTGTGCACAGTGGAAAGTTGGGCCCCATACGTACGGTGAAAGTTTGTTGCTATCAAGGATGGATGCGACCACAACCCAAAGTAGCAAATAGTGCTCCTCCAAAAGGGGTAGATTATGATGCCTGGTTGGGACCCGCTCCCATGAGAACTTTTAATGCCAGTAGGTTTCATTTTCATTTCAGATGGTTCTGGGATTATGCCGGTGGATTAATGACCGACTGGGGAGTACATTTATTAGATTATGCGCTCATAGGCATGAAAGCCAGTACCCCCAAAACCGTGGTGGGATTGGGTGGAAAATTTGCCTATCCCGATTTGAGTCAAGAAACACCCGACACTCTCACCACCCTATACGAATTTGATGAGTTCAATTTGGTTTGGGATTCTGCTATGGGTATTGATAACGGCTCCTATGGAAGAGATCACTGTATTGCTTTTATTGGAAACTATGCTACCTTGGTACTGGACCGAAATGGATGGGAAGTGATCGAAGAAAAAAGAAGTGAAAATAAAGTACTGTTTCCCTTGCAAAAAAAATCCAATAACGGCCATGAAGAACACCAATTCAATTTCATCAAAGCCATTCGAGAAAATAGACCCGAAAACTTGAATTGTAACGTTCAGGAAGCTGCCCATGTTGCCAAAGTAGCACAAATGGGAAATATTTCTTTCCGCACCCATCAAAAATTAAATTGGTCGGCAGATGAAAATCGATTTACCGATTCAAAAATCAACGATTTATTCCTCACAAAGCAATACCACAACGGTTATCAATTACCTACCATCTACTAAAGTCTCATATGAAACAAATCATTAGTAAAGCTCCAGGAAGGATTTGTCTTTTTGGCGATCACCAAGACTACATCGAACTCCCTGTTATTGCCTGTGCCATAAACAGAATGATGACGATAGAGGCCGAAGAAAATGGAAAAGATCATTTTGAAATTTTCATGCCCGATTTAAACCAGAAAAGAATCCTTCCGCTGAAGGAGGATTTTAACACCCTAGAAAGAGGAGATTTTCTCAAAGTTGCCCTCAAAGTTTTGCAAAAAAGAAAAATTCACGCTACCCGAGGTTATCGGCTGTCCATAAAAAGTAAAATACCTATCAATGCTGGTTTGTCGAGTTCTTCCGCTTTGACAATTTCTTGGATTCGTTTTTTGATTGCCGCTTTTTCAGAAAAATCTTTCACCCCAAAAGAAATAGCCCTTCTCGCCTACGAAACCGAAGTCATTGAACAAGGATCGTCTGGAGGCAAAATGGATCAATTCACCATTGCTATGGGCCAAACTATTTTTTTGGATACGCATACCGACGAAGTGGAATTCTTCAATGATTTGGGCTTGAATTTGGTAGTGGGGGTATCGGGTTTATCCAAAGACACCTTTGGCACCCTCTCTCATTTAAAAGGTAACGCATGGAAAGCTATCGATCAAGTCAAAGCGCAAATACCAAATTTTGACATTGCTTTAAGCCAAGTCAGTGATTTGAAAGAAAATATGCAATTGGTTGAAACCGATCTAAAACCTTATTTCTATGCCGCCGTATGCAATCACGATATCACGCAAAGAGCTTCAAAGGCATTCAAAGAAAATGCAAATCCCCAAATCATAGGGGAATTAATGAACGAACACCACTATATTCTAAAATCATACCTTAAAATTACCCCACCCTTAATGGATAAAATGATTGATTCAGCCAACGAAAATGGAGCATTGGGAAGCAAAATAGTAGGCTCAGGGGGAGGCGGGTGCATCGTTGCAATTACTAAAGAAAACAACAAAGAGCAAATCATAGAAGCCATCAAGGCTTCGGGAGCTAAAGATGCTTTTGCTGTGGATATCGCTATGGGAGCAAACATTAAAACATACTCAAATGACTGAGAACATAATAATATTGGCGGGCGGAGCTTCTTCTCGAATGAAAAAATCGATTGACGAAAATTTATCTCCCGAAAAAATCGCACAAGCCAACCAGCTCAGTAAAGGCCTCATTGAATTGGGAGGTAAACCCTTTTTGAGCTACTTATTAGAAAATATTTTAAAAGCCAAGTTCAAAAATGTATTCATCATTACAGGAGAAAACGCTCAAATGTTTCGTTTGGCTTTTGAAAATAAGCCCGAACTTAAAGACTTAAACATTCAATTTGCCACCCAATACGTTCCCGATGGTCGAGAAAAACCATTTGGTACGGCAGATGCTCTATTCCAATGCTTAGAACAATATCCTCATCTTAAAGAAAACACCTTTTGCGTATGCAATAGTGACAATCTGTATTCACAACACGCCCTCGAATTACTCAGAAATACTCCTTCCCGTCAAGCAATTTTGGCGTATGACATTGATTCTCTTAAATACAGTAAAGAAACCATTTCACGATTTGCAGTTATGAGTTTTAATGAGAATTATGAATTATTGGCCATAGTCGAAAAGCCTGAAATGAGCAAAATTGACCGTTACACCGACGCGTTCCAAAAAATAAGGGTCAGCATGAACATCTTTTTGTTTGACGGTACATTACTTTTTGAGTACCTAAAAAATTGCCCTATTCATCCGGTCAGAAACGAAAAAGAATTACCGGGAGCTTTGATGAACATGATCACTGACAATATAAAAGTGATCGGTATTCCAATTGCTGAGCACGTTCCAGATTTAACTTCAAAAGGAGACATTATCGAATTGGAAAAGTATTTTAGTGGACAATGAGACCTTTTTAGAAAAACCGGGCTCAACTTATCAATTTTTTTCTTTTGGAGCCATAGAAAACCCCCAAAACAAACATAATTTAGAATTGATCCAACTACAACACTCATCTTACCCCTATTTTTTCAAGTCTTAGCAAAGTAATATTTTAATTTTCCTCATTTCATTATATTTGTAATTCAATGTTTCACTTTTAATTTTACAAAAATCAATGGCCAATCACTTATCCTACAGATCTGGAAATCCTGTTCTTTCAAAAAGTGCTTTTACCCCTAGTGCAGACATTTCTGAAAAAATGACAATCCATGGAACAGTCAACAAAACTGCCATCAGTCTATTGCTACTCGTGGGCACGGGTTATATGACCTTCAATGCTATCAGTACGGGCGTATTAATCGCCTGCGGTATAGGCGGTTTTATTGTAGCTATTGTTACGGTTTTTAAAAAAGAATGGTCCCCGATTACGGTTCCCCTCTATGCCATTTTGGAGGGAGGCTTGTTAGGAGGTATTTCTTTCATGTACAACAGTATTTATGATGGAATTGTAACCAATGCGATATTTTTGACGGTAGGGATTCTTTTGTCCCTACTAATGGCTTACAGATCTGGTCTCATAAAGCCTACAGAGAATTTTAAACTTGGGATTTTTGCCGCTACCGGTGGGATTGCCATTGTTTACTTGATCAATTTTGTTATGGGGTTTTTTGGCTCGAGTATGGGTATCATGCAAATTGACAATGCTTCACCTATGAGTATTGGATTCAGCATAGTGGTTGTCATCATCGCTGCACTGAATTTAGTCTTAGATTTTGACTTTATTGAGGAAGGAGCCGAAAAAGGGGCACCAAAATACATGGAATGGTATGGCGCATTTGGTCTACTTGTAACCTTGATTTGGCTGTATTTAGAAATTCTGAGGCTTTTGGCTAAACTCAATTCCAAAAAATAACTCAGACCACTACTTTACCTTAACATCAGCTTGATTACATTTGTGGAGTACGCTGGTGTATGTTGAAATACACTGCTTATCACCCCACTTTGTTGTACCCACTTATAGGGAAATGGAAAACAATAAAATTCGAGAAGTATTAAAAGTACCGGCGATCAACAAAATATTTTGTTAAGATTATTAAGACGATTGACCTTGAATAATCATCAGAGATTCATTAATTTCCCAAATGCTTAATAAACAATGATAGTTATTTTACAGAACATAATCCGCCCATGGTGTTGGTGAGGAGTAAATTGCCCCTTTTTCTTTTACTTCTGCTCTCTTTCCTCAATGGGTTAATGGCCCAAGACACTTACCCTGAGATGAGGGTAAAGTTTACACATTCAGAAATAACCTTAGATGGAAATGATTTGGAAGAGGCTTGGAAAACGGCAGATTCAACCTATGCGAATTGGAGACATTTTCCAGATGAGTCGAGTGAATTTCCCAACACCACACAATTGAAATTGCTCTATGATGAGAAAAACATCTACATCATGTGTAAGGCCTTTTCGGTTTCCGACCAATACGTAGTTCCCTCTCTAAAGTGGGACTTTAGCGGCAAAAATTCAGACAAAATCAATTTTGTTTTCGACACCTTTAGCGACGGTAATATCGCTTATATGTTTGGGTCCAATATGGAAGGGGTAAAAAGCGATATTTTAGTTTCCAACGGCGGAGTAGGGACAGCTCTAAATGATCTCAATAGAACTTGGGATGCTAAATTCGATGTTGAGGGTCAAACGTTTCCCGGTTACTACATCATAGAAATGAGGATTCCGCTTTCTACCCTCAATTACCCCAAAGGGGTTAGTTCTTGGCGATTTAATTTTTTTAGATTCGACACGTCTGAATTTCAAAGAACTACTTGGGCAAGAATCCCTCAAGAGTTTAAGAATTACAACTTGGCTTTTATGGGAAACATTCATTTCGAAAAGCCTTTGGGAGAATCCAATGCCAATATCTCTGTCATCCCTTTTGCAAATGCCATTTCTATAAATAATTTTGAGGACAATGAGTCTTTGAATCATGTTTCCACGGGTGTGGATTTGAAAATACCCATAGGAAATGGTCTGAATCTGGATCTCACCTATAATCCTGATTTTTCTCAAGCAGAAGTTGATGATGAAATTGTAAATCTGAAAAGATTCGAAGTCAAGCTCCCTGAAAAGAGACAGTTCTTTCTACAAAACAGTGATCTGTTTTCTAATTTTGGGGCCCTTAGAACCATAACTCCATTTTTTACCAGAAGGATAGGTCTTGCTAGAAATAAGGAAGGAAAATTTGTCGAAAACGATATTCTAGGGGGTATTCGGCTCAGTGGTAAAATCACTAACGGTCTAAAAATCGGATTTTTAAGTATGCTCACCGAAGATGATGTCGTCAATGAAATTCCCTCTAACTTAAATACAGTGCTCTCTCTGAACCAGAAAGTATTCAATCGGTCTGCACTTAAGTTCTTTTTCATCAACAGAGAAACCACAAAAGATTATGATTTTGTTGATCAAAACGACATTTACAATCGAGTCATCGGATTGGAATACGACTTAAACTCTGTGGATAATGTTTGGAATGGAAGATTTTTTACTTACAATTCCTTTAGTCCTCTGGATCAAGAAAATGGTTTCAGTGGAGGGGTAAGAGTAACAAAAGAGACCCGAGAACAAGAAATCAATTTTGAGTATTCTTATTTAGGGGATGATTTTCGTTCAGATTTAGGAATCCTAAGAAGGATAGGTGTTTCAAAGTTCAGCCCCTATTACGCCTATAAAATTTATCCCAAAAAAGGAAAGGTAAATTATTATAGATTGGCCTATAATCACTGGCTTTGGTTCAAGTTGAATTCTGCAACACAAAACATCCTTGAAAATATTTTTTTAACCAGCTTGAGGATCATCTATACCAATCAAAACCTTTTAGAATTAAGTCTTTACAATACAAACGAATATCTTCCCAGTGATTTTGATCCCACGGGAGTCAACCCGGATTCACCACTAACAGGAGGGAAAGTGTATCAAAGTAGAATTTTTGAAATCAATTATTCTACTAATCTGGCTAAGGATTTTTATTTTACAGCTACTCAGAACTACGGAAGATTTTATGATGGAACAAAATATTCCTTTGAAAATAATTTTTTCTTTAGATTTCAACCC
>JAURMQ010000007.1 GCA_030830625.1 Flavobacteriaceae bacterium | reverse complement strand
CAGAAAAAAAAGACTTATTCATGGACCACTGAGCCAAGGAAATTTTATTTTTAACGGTAGTATTGGAGAAAACAGGAATAGGAAGTGCCATCCCCAAAGTTGTGATACCAGTCAGTGATAAAAATTGTTTTCGATTCATCATTTAATATTTAGAAAGTTAAATTACCAATTTCGTTTGATTTTACCATTTGATTTCTGCATTTTATCATAAGCCTCAACCTTTCTATTATAAAAAAAGGCAAGGAGTGAGAGAGTTTCCCTTGTGGATGCTTCTTCACAAAGCCTGCAATCCATCATAGGGTTTAAAAAAATCACACGCAAAAAAGGAGAAAAAATGATCTTTTTGATGTGATAAGAAAAAACTAGAGTAGAAAAAAAGTTTGTAATGGGAACCTATTGAATAGGAGTATTCCAAAGCGGAAGACAGAGGAGGAGATTGAGCGAATCATTACCTGGTGTGACAGACGGTTTTATCGATCACTGTGGTTTCTATGAACAAAATCACATTAAAAATGATACCGTTGGAATAATTCTATAGCCTGATAGTCCGACAATCCCAATTCACGGTAACGAATTGCACTGGCTCGATTTCTGTCCTCAGCCCTTACCCAAAATTCTCTGTCGTCACTGCCTTGAAACATAACGCTATCTTTTTGAGACTGATGATAAAATATAGCCTTACGCTTGCGTAACACTTGTTCGGGACTCATGGGTACCGCCATCTCTATTTCATGGACTTCAAATTCTTGCCAGGCTCCTCTGTACAGCCATACCCAGCAATCTTTCAGGAAGGATTGTGATTTGAGTTGGGCAAGGGAATCAAAAAGTATATTCAGGCAAATGCGATGGGTACCGTGGGGATCGGCCAGGTCACCCGCAGCAAATATTTGATGGGGTTTTACTTTGCCGATGAGTTCGTTGGTAATATCGATATCTATTTGAGAGGGAGGGTTCTTTTGGACTTTACCGCTCTCATAAAAAGGGAGATTTAGAAAATGGACTTGCTCATCTGGGATTCCAATATAGCGGGTAGCCGCGAGAGATTCTCTTTTTCTGATAGACCCTTTCAGTTTTCGCAATTCTTTGGAATCAATGGAATTTATCTCTTTGTGAACCAATTCATTTCTTAGGGCATTGTAAAAAGCTTCGTTTTTGGAATCGATATCCAAAATTACCTCTATGTACTTCAATGCTTCATCGTCGGAAACGGCAATATTCCCTGATGTTTGGTAAGCTACATGGACCTCATGACCTTGAGCCACCAACCTGTCGAAAGTACCTCCCATAGAGATCACATCGTCATCGGGATGGGGGCTGAAAATAATAGATCGCTTTTTGGAAGGCAATGCCCGTTCTGGACGACTGCTGTCATCGGCTTGGGGTTTTCCTCCTGGCCATCCGGTAATGGTGTTTTGCAAACGATTGAACATTTTGATATTGAGGTCATAATAGTTCCCCTCCAAATTCAACAGTTCTGACATTCCATTTTGATTATAATCTTCTTCAGTAAGCTTTAGAATGGATTTTTTAGTTTTTTCACACAGCCAAAACACAGCCTTACATTGGTTGTCTTCATCCGTCCAATCACAATTTCCAGTAATCCAAGGGGTTTTGTTACGGGTAAGACCCGAAGCTGCTTGATGGTCCAAAACTAAGGTAGTATTGTCGTGATTTTGGAGGTAGGTGGTTGGAATATTGGGAGTTAGTTTTCCTTCAATGGCTTTTTGAATGATTTCACTTTTATTGGTTCCCCAAGCTAATAATACAATGCGCTTGGCTTTAAGTATGGTTTTTATTCCCATAGTAATAGCCTTGGTAGGAACATGATCGATTCCGTAAAAAGCTCCAGCGGCATCATAACGCGTTAGGTGGTCCAAAATAACCATACGGGTTTGAGAATTGATGTTGGATCCTGGTTCATTGAATCCCATATGTCCAGTCCTACCAATCCCCAGCAATTGAAAATCAAGCCCTCCTAAATCGGCAATCTTTTTTTCATACATTTTGCAATAACTGCGAACCTTTTCGGGCGCTATTGTCCCCGAGGGAATATTAATATTCTCGGCGGGAATATCAATGTGGTTGAAAAGATTTTCATGCATGAACCAATGGTAACTGTTAAGGTCGTCGGGACGCATACCAAAGTACTCATCGAGGTTGAATGTAATTACATTCTTAAAACTCAACCCCTGCTCTTGGTGCAATTTGATTAATTCCTTGTACACACTAATAGGAGAAGATCCGGTAGCCAATCCTAAAATACAGGGTTTTCCTTCGTCTTGTTTTTTCTGAATCAGAGCAGCGATTTCGTCGGCTACTGCAACCGAGCCCGAAAGAGGGGAATCGAATGTTACATTATGAATTTTTTCAAATCGAAACTCTTCGAAAGCTCCTGGAAATTGATGTTGGATTTTTCCTCTTTTCATTGAAATTGGCTTATTTAGGTAAATTTTAAGGAAATGTAAATATAGGGGTATTTAATTAAATTTATGCAAAATTTAAAACGACATGGACCAAGGAATCATCAAAAAATCATCAAACTTTGTAGGATCAATTCTATACATATGATCGTAGAAATCTGCTGTTCGTCAAAAATTTCTTTGAACCATTCCATTGAAGGAGGGGCTTCAAGAATAGAACTCTGCGAAAACGTATTGGAGGATGGCTTGACACCCTCCCCTTCTTTTCTGAAATATGTTTTGGAAACAGCACCTTTTGCTGTCCATGTTTTGATCCGTCCCAGAAAGGGAAACTTTACCTACAGTCGAGAGGAGATCAAAACTACCGAATCTCAAATCGAAAGGGCTAAATCCTTGGGGGCTCAGGGGATCGTAATGGGGGCTCTCAATGAGGACGGGAGCCTCCCTATGGAGGTTTTACGCCGCTGGGTTACCATTGCGCAACCTTTGGATTTGACTTTTCACAGGGCATTTGATCATGTGATACAACCCATGGAATCGTTGAAAAAAATAATGGATTTGGGTTTTGATCGTGTGTTGACCTCTGGACAACAACCTACAGCAACTTTGGGATTGGCGTTGCTCAAAGATTTGCAAGCCCTTGCAGATGAGCAAATAGTCATTATGCCCGGGGGTGGGCTAAACGACCAAAACTGTGACCTTTTTTTTAAAGAAGGTTTTCGCGAAATTCACCTTTCTGCCAAGGGAAAAGAAAAGACCAAAACTGGAGAACCCATCTCAGATTTAGAAATCATAAAGAAAGTAGTGGACTCGGCTTCAAATTATTCCGTATGATCGAAAAAACTATTTTTCGAGTAAGTGATCGATGGCTTTTTTTACATATTGGGTCATGACCCCATAGCCCTCCTTGTTGGGGTGGACCCCATCGTATCCATAACTTTCGATTAAGCCGTTTTTATCATCCGACATTACCCTAAAGTAATCCAAATAATAAAAATCATTTTCTAAACAATAATTTTGGATCATACGGTTGAGTTGAGGGATTTTAACATCAGGGTTCTTACCTTTTCTCCACGGATACTCAGCAGCAGGGATCACAGAGGATAAAATCACTTTAATGCCATGGGCTCGGGCCAATTCGGCCATTGAGAACAAATGACCTGCCACAGTTTCCAAATCTTTTAGAGGAGTATTCCCTGCAATATCATTGGTTCCTGCCAAGATAACGACTATCTTGGGTTGAAGAGCAATAACGTCCTGTCTAAAACGCAAAAGCATTTGGGGGGTGGTCTGACCTCCAATACCTCTATTGATGTAGGTTTGATTGTCAAACATTTCGGGCATATATTTTGCCCAACCTTGGGTGATGGAATTTCCCATAAACACCACTCGATCGGTATTATTATCCAAAACCACTTCCTTGTTCTGTGCATCAAAATAGGTCATTTTTGCCCAATCCAAATGCATTAAAACCTTATTGATGTCGATCCCTTCTAAAGGATTTTTTTCTTGACTCGATACCCTCGGTAAGATGGAAAGGACCAATAATACTGCTAAGAATCTTCTTTTTACCATGGTATTATTCATCATTAGGGTTTCTAATCTTTTCAATTAATTCTTGAATTTCTCTATCGGGTGCAGGAGTAAATTTGGAAATGATAATGGATACTGCAAAATTGACCATCATGGCAAAAGAGCCAAAGCCTTCAGGAGAAATCCCAAACCACCAGTCTTTTTCGGTCCCACCGCCAAACCAACCAAACTTGAACTTGGTCATATAGAAAAGCATGAGTAGGATTCCAACCACCATTCCTGCAATGGCCCCTTCTTTGTTCATTCTTTTACTGAATATACCCAATACAATCGCTGGAAAAAAGGAGGCTGCAGCCAACCCAAAAGCCAAGGCCACGGTGGCAGCAACAAATCCTGGAGGGTTGATCCCGAAATAAGCGGCCAACATTACTGCGCCAACAGCCGACAATCGTGCTGCGATCAATTCTCCTTTTTCACTCACATCGGGTTTGATCATTTTTTTGATCAAATCGTGAGAGACAGAAGAAGATATGACCAACAAAAGTCCTGCTGCGGTAGACAAAGCTGCAGCCAAAGCCCCTGCAGCCATAATGGCAATTACCCAATTGGGTAAGTTGGCAATCTCGGGATTGGCCAAAACCATAATATCTGCATCGACTTTCAATTCGTTGACTTCTGGATCTGCTACATATTGTATCAAACCATCTTGGTTTTTGTCATCAAAAGAAATCAAGCCCGTGGCTTCCCATTTTTCGAACCAATCGGGAAGTGCATGGTAAGCTTTGTTGCTTACTGTCTCGATCAAGTTGGTTCGTGAGAAGACAGCTACCGCTGGAGCCGTAGTATATAAAATGGCAATAAACAACAAAGCCCAACCGGCGGATTTACGAGCATCGCTTACCTTTTTGACTGTAAAGAACCGTACAATAACATGCGGTAAACCGGCCGTTCCGACCATCAGTGCTGCGGTAATAAAAAAGACGTCTAAAGTGGTTTTTTTGCCAGAGGTATATTCATGAAAACCCAGTTCGCGATGCAAACCATCCAACTTATCCAACAAATAGACACCATCGAATCCTGTAGATCCGAAACCGATCTGAGGAATTACATTGCCCGTAACCATCAATGAAATAAAAATAGCGGGCAACATGAATGCAAAAATTAAAACGCAGTATTGCGCCACCTGGGTATAGGTGATGCCTTTCATTCCCCCCAATACAGCGTAGAAAAGCACAATCAACATCCCAATGAGAACTCCTGTTGTAATATCAACTTCTAAGTAACGAGAGAAGACAACCCCTACGCCACGCATTTGACCGGCGATATAGGTAAAGGAAATAATCAGAGCGCAAAAAACTGCTACACCTCTGGCAATGTTGGAATAATAACGATCACCGATAAAATCGGGCACCGTAAATTTTCCGAATTTTCTTAAATAGGGCGCCAATAAAAGAGCCAATAAAACATATCCTCCCGTCCATCCCATCAAATAAACGGAGCCGTCATAACCGTTGAATGATATGATCCCGGCCATGGATATAAAAGAGGCTGCCGACATCCAGTCTGCAGCAGTTGCCATTCCATTGGCTATGGGATGAACGCCCTTTCCGGCAACATAAAACTCACCTGTAGAAGAGGCTCTGGTGATGATGGCTATAGCAATATACAGGGTAAAACTGATCCCTACCGCAATCCAAATCCAATATTGTAATTCCATCAGTTTTTACTTTTAAATTTTTCATCCAAACGATTCATCAAGTAGATGTACACAAAAATTAAGAGGACAAAAACATAAATGGAGCCTTGTTGGGCAAACCAGAAACCGAGTTTGAATCCTCCTAAGGTAAATTGATTGAGTGTATCTACCAACAGGATCCCAAATCCGTAGGACACTGTAAACCAAATGGTCAATAGAATAACCAGGTACTTTAGATTGGTTTTCCAATAGGTTTCGTTTTTATTCATTGTTTTCGTTTATGGAGGTTAAATATAAAAAATCATATGAAGACCATCGGGTGAAGGCAACAAAATATCAGTTTATAATTTTATGTAAATTTTCCTTTTGAACAACTGATAAGTAGGGATCCAAAGGATAAGTACATACAGCAAAGCATAGAGTAGAGAAGCCAGTTTGGGCGCTACACCCACAGCAATGGCCTGCTCAACAAATGTAGAACTGAGTGAAATTCCCCACAACTTTTTACTGTAAAAAACTGTGTAAAGGAGGCCTGCCAGCGCATAGGCAAAAATCGCATTCATCCCAAAAACTTGAGCAAACTTAAAACGGGACGCGTTTCCCTTAATGTCCACCCAATGCACAAAAAAAGCCAAAAGCAAACAACTGATTCCACCCGTCATCAATACGAAAGAACTGCTCCATATGCTTTTATTGATTGGCATCAGATAGCGGGATGCATCACCCAAGATCAGTAATGTAGCAGCCAATACAAAAAGTTTTAAAAGTTTATCTTTGAGTACTGCTTTGGACACCAAAATATATCCGGCCAACATTCCCAGCAAACCTGTTACTACGGCAGGAAAAGTACTGAGTATGCCCTCGGGATCCCAAGTTTTTCTCCACAAATAGCCCGGTAAGAGCTGACGATCTATATAGTTGGCCCAGTTTTTTTCTGGAACACTCAAGTCGGGTATTCCGACTCCCGGCACAGGCAGATACTGCATGATCAGCCAATAAAGCAGAAGGATGGAAGAGGCAATAATGATTTGGGCTTTTCTTTCGGTATAAAGAAAGAATAATGAACATATCAAAAAAACCACTGCTATGCGAGGGAGTACTCCTGCCCAACGAATACGATCAAAATCAAAAGTAGGCCAAAACCACAAGAACAAGCCCACCGCATAAATTTTTAAACTGCGAAAAACAATTTTTTTGACCAACTGTTTTCGGGTCAAACCTTTTTTACTTTGTTGGGTTAGGGACAGTACGATTGAAACTCCCACTATAAATAGAAAGGCAGGAAATACATAATCGGTTGGCGTGAGACCGTTCCATTTTGCATGTAAAAGAGGAGCGTAAACATGATTCCATGAGCCAGGATCGTTGACAATGATCATCAATATGATGGTAAAGCCTCTAAAGATATCGAGGGATAACAATCTTGTATTTGATTTTTCCATAGTAAGTTTTATTATTGTTTTAAATGTAGTGAAAATGAGATGAAAACAAAAAAAAGGATTTGATTCCAACCCAAGAGTAATTGGGTGCCTTTTTGTATGATTTCTCTACTAACCAATACTTTTAATTTTGAAAGCCGAACGGCTCTGATCAGCAACGGAAAAAATTCACCTAAAGAAAACGGTTTCGACAGTCCGAAAGTATTGCATTGGAATTACTTGAAGGTGAAGGTAAACAATGGAAAGAATGAACTGTTGATATAGAGTTTGAATCCCCTACCGTTTTCTATTTTTATACATTCCATTGAGGGCCAAGCCCAAGATGATCAATGCCATCCCCAAAAGACTGTAGAGGGTGTAGACGTCCAAAAGCACAATAACCCCAAAGGCAAGTGAAAAAATTACCTCCACAAATTTAAAGGGAGCAATTTTGTAGGCTGGACCCATCTGGAAAGCTTTGGTCATCAGTACCTGAGCAATCAAGCCTGTGATTCCCAAAGAGATAAAATAAACCCATTCCATTCCGTGTGGTGTTTTCCATTGAAATAGGCTGCCAAAAGCGCCGATCAAAGTTGCCATACACATAAAATAATTGATGATGACCATATAATGATCTTTGGAACCAATTTTAGAAATTAATGTATAGGTAATGGCAGAGGTTAGAGCGGAAAACAATATGATCCCAAGACCCAAAAAATTGACCGTCGCATCAAAGCCTTTGACCATGACCACTCCAGCGAAAGAGATGAAAATGAAAATCCATTGGATGAATTTAATTTTTTCTCCCAAAAATAAAACGGCGATTAGTGACACAAACAGAGGGGCTGTATAGCGGAGGGTCACAGCAGAACCTAAGGTCATTAATTCCAGCGCCATAAAGAATAAAACCATAGAAGTAGCCCCTGTAAAACCTCTCAACAGCAGTAGTTTTTTTTGATTGCCCAAAAGGGGGATTTTGTAATACAAGAGAAAACCCATACTAAAAACAAGAGTTCCTAGGGATCTAAAAAAAACCAATTGAAAAGTACCGAAGTCTGAGAGGTATTTTACCATGGTACTCATCATGGCAAAGAACAGAGTACTCAACAGCATGTACAGAACAGCCTTTTGGTTTTTCAAACTAAATTTTTGGCAAAGATCACCATCTTTATCGGGGATAAGAAATTTATTCAATAGCTTTACGTTCTACTTATTTAATTTTTATCCCTCTTGGCATTACAAACTGCTGTTCCTTATTTTAGTCTTGCTTTTCTCCTTGCTTTGGGCTGTGCTTTATTGTTGGGCATTGCCAAATCGGGCATTAAAGGTTTAGCCGTATTAATTGTTACAGGATTGGCTTTGATTTATGGCGCCAAAGAGTCCACAGGAATATTGATGCCCCTACTCATTTGTGGGGACATTTTGGCCGTAATTTATTACAAGCGTCATGTGAAGTGGGTTTATCTTTTAAAACTGTTACCATGGATGGTTTTAGGAGTTTTGGCTGGGGTAGTTTCGGGTAAGGATTTACCCGAAGATCTTTTCAAATCGGGGATGGCAGTCATCATACTCCTTAGTGTAGCGATGATGTATTACTGGGAACGCAAGAAAGACAGAAAGGTTCCCACTCATTGGAGTTTTGCTGCCTTAATGGGGATGATGGCGGGCTTTACGACCATGGTCGGTAACTTGGCAGGCGCTTTTTCCAACATTTATTTCTTAGCCATTAAATTGCCCAAAAATGAATTCATTGGTACGGCTGCCTGGCTCTTTTTTATCATTAACCTCTTTAAGGTTCCCTTCCACCTATGGGTTTGGGAGACGATGAATCAGGAATCTCTAAAAATCAGCTTAACCCTAATTCCCGCCGTAATTTCAGGATTATTTTTGGGAGTGTTTTTGGTTAAAAAAATCAATAATGACAAATACAGAAAATTGATATTGATCTTTACAGGTTTGGGGGGGTTGGCCATTCTTTTTCAGTAATTTTATTCAAAAAAACAAAACATGAAACTCCTACCAAAAGGCTCAAAACTTTACAGCATTATTTACCTCAAATGCCCGCGATGTCACCGAGGAAAATTTCTTCAAAACCCTGTCTATGACATGAGTACAATCACAAGGGTGAGGTCTAATTGTGAGGAATGTCATTTAAACTTCAAAATAGAACCGAGTTTTTATTACGGTTCTATGTATGTTTCTTATGCCGTTAATGTGGCAATAATGGTCGCGATAAGCGGATGTTTTTTTATTTTTTCTGACGAATTTTCCTTCCTCAAAACGTTTATTACATTGGTCGTCGTGATCGTACTGGGGGCGCCTTACATCAATGCGGTTTCAAAAATATTATGGGCAAACTTATTTTTAAAATACGATCCTGAAAAATAATTGATAGGGCTATTTGGCTACGTTTACCGATCTTGTTTCACGAATCACGGTTACTTTTACCTGTCCAGGATAGGTCATATCGGTTTGAATTTTTTGTGAGATTTGAAAGGACAGTTCGGCCGACTGATCATCGGATACTTTTTCACTTTCCACAATCACCCTGAGTTCTCGCCCTGCCTGAATGGCGTAGGCTTTGTTCACTCCATTAAAATCGTAAGCGATATTTTCCAAGTCTTTGAGTCGCTGCACATAGCTATCCAGCACCTGTCTTCGAGCACCAGGTCTGGCTCCAGAAATGGCATCACACACCTGTACAATAGGAGAAAGCAAAGAGGTCATTTCAATCTCATCGTGGTGGGCACCAATGGCGTTGCATACTTCACTTTTCTCCCCATATTTTTCAGCCCATTCCATACCCAATAAAGCGTGTGGTGTTTCGGTCTCTTCTTCGGGTACTTTACCAATATCGTGTAACAGTCCTGCTCGTTTGGCAAGTTTAGGATTCAAGCCCAGTTCTGATGCCATGACTCCACACAACTTGGCCACTTCCCTAGAGTGCTGCAGGAGGTTTTGACCATAGGAGGAACGGTATTTCATTCGCCCTATGATTTTGATCAATTCTGGGTTCAATCCGTGCACTCCCAAGTCGATTACAGTTCTTTTTCCAACTTCCACAATTTCATTTTGAATTTGATGGGTGGTCTTATTCACCACTTCCTCAATTCTGGCCGGATGTATTCTGCCATCAGTCACCAAGCGGTGAAGAGAAAGTCGAGCAATCTCACGTCTTACTGGATCAAAACAGGATAAGATAATGGCCTCTGGGGTATCGTCAACAATAATTTCTACTCCAGTAGCGGCTTCAATAGCTCGGATGTTTCTTCCTTCCCTACCAATGATTCGTCCTTTTACATCATCAGAATCTAAATTAAAAACGGAAACACAGTTTTCTATAGATTCTTCCGTACCTATTCGCTGAATGGTATTGATGATGATTTTTTTGGCTTCCTGTTCTACGGTCAATTTAGCTTCTTCTAGGCTTTGTTGAGCATAGGCCATAGCCTCGGATTGTGCTTTCTTTTCAAGGGAGCTGATCAACTCTTTTTTGGCTTCTTCTGCAGACAAACCAGAAATGGCTTCTAATTTTTCGACTTGAATTTTGTGGGAGGCCTCAATATCCTTCTGTTTACTGTCTAACTTCTCCAGCCTTTTCTCCAGGGATTCATTTTTTTGTTCTAAGGAATGAGACAGGTTTTTATTCCGGTTTAAATCGGTATTGAGTTTATTTTCTTTTTCTCTCAGCCGAGTTTCTATCTCAGAAATCTTCTTTCCACGCTGAAAAATAGTCTTTTCGTGTTCCGACTTCAATTCTATAAAGCGTTCTTTGGCCTGAAGTATTTTCTCGCTTTTGATTCTATCAGCTTCCCTTCTCGCTTCGTTGAGGATTTCTTTTGCCTCAGCATTTGCATTTTCTAATTGTTTGGTATTTTTTCTCTTCTGAAAAAAAATTCCCAATCCTATACCCATAACAAGGGAGATAGAGATAAATATTATGCTATTGGTTGTTGGTTCCATTAGATTCGTTTTTTATCATTAAAAAAAGCCTGTATCAGCAAAGAGTTTTTGTATAAACTCCTAAAAAACAGGTTTGAGGCTACATAACTGATCAAGGATCTGCTCAAGGCAGCTTGCTTTTACAATTATAACTCACCTCTTTTAAATTAAAGCTCGTTGAGTTTATCAAAAAATCACTAATACAGGCAGTATGTATTTTATTTAAAGAACTTAGTAATTGGAAAGATGCAAATCTATCAATTCAATCAATTCATTGGTTTTGATCGAAGGGTCATCTTCCGTTGTATTTTTTTCAAGCTGATTTTCCAACTGAGCGGCATATTGGAGGGCACACATGGCCAGCACATCCTGTTTATCCCGAACCGCGTAGTTTTGTTCCAATTGCTTGGTCATTTCATCAATTTTCTTCGCGGATACTCTCAGCGATGCCTCTTGTTCCGCAGAAATAGTCAGCGGATAAACTCGGTCGGCAACTGTCAGTTTTATTTTTATTTTTTCGCTCATGATTTATCGAATCTCAGAGAGCTGATGAATACAAAAGTCTACTTCTTTTATTAAACTACTTATTTTACGTTTGGTTATCGCTTTACTTTCTTTACTGCCAAGTAATGAATTGGCCATCTTTAAGGACTCATTTTCCTTTTTGAGTTCCATAACCTTTGTCTTTAATGAAGTTGATTTTTGTTCTAACTCCTGGTTCTCTGCATTTAACTTATTGATCAACAGATGATTTTCCTTTAGTTTATTGAGTAATTGAACAATTCTTTCCTCTAAAACATCAAAATTATTCATCAGAACCTAATTTAAGACGGTCAAATCGTTACTGTACAAATTTAACGATTCATTCTGATAAATTCGTGCAGAATGATTTATTTTAAAAACTTTAACAGGTCGATTGCGCTATACTCTTAAGGAAAAATGACCCCGTGGGCATGGGTATATTGTATGAAAAATTCATGAAGTCGCATTCGGTCTTTTTCAGCAATACACTTGGAACGAAGGGTATAATTTCTAAAATCATCGGTCTTTATGATATAGTCTTCCCCAAAATTCTTAATTCTTCTGACTGTCCTTAAATCAATATTGGTTTTGTACAATGTTCCAAACCTCAATTGATGGTCTTTAATCACTATATAAGATCCTTTGAAGGCTTTGAGCAAGTAAATCAAGAAGGAAAAACCCACGATTGGTATTATGTAGCTTACAAAAAAAAAAGGGGCTTATAAAAATCATAATCGTACCGATACACGACCAGATCAATAAAAAGGAAAGTTGAGTTTTTGTGTAGGAAGAATTGTATGAAAAGTAAAAAGATTCATTAATATTTAGAGCCATTTTGGTCTTTTAAGTAAATCTAATAAGAAAAATTATAAAACAAAAAATCCTCGGACAATCAATTTGATATTATTGAAATGATGTATTTTTGGGATCGTGCTTGAATCGAATGTATATATAAGGTTAATTTCCCTAACCGTATTACTGACTTTATCCTCGCTCATTTGGGGGCAAAACAAAGAGGGTTGGATTCCTCCTTTAGACCTCCCTTTTGCTTTGTCGGGGACTTTTGGAGAGCCTCGAAGCACACATTTTCATTTGGGTGTCGACATCAAAACTAAAGGAAGAGAGGGTTGGGAAGTAAAAAGTGTAGCTCCGGGTTACATCAGCAGGATTAGGGTTTCACTTGGAGGCTACGGAAAAACAGTTTACATCAATCATCCCGACCAAACTACTTCTGTTTATGCTCACCTCAAAAAATTCAATCCTACGATAGAGGCCTACATTAAATCTGTGCAATACGAAAAAGAATCCTATACTTTACAGCTGTTTCCTAAAAAAGGTGTGTTTCCCATTGCCGCTGGGGAGGTGATAGGGTACTCTGGAAATACAGGCAGCTCGCTGGGGCCGCATTTGCATTTTGAAATCAGAGATACCAAAAGTCAAAAACCCCTCAACCCCCTGCTTTTTAAATTGCCCGTAAAAGACAATCTAAGACCACACATTCAAAAATTATTTTTGTTTTACCCTCAAAACAATTCCTCTCTTACCCCCTCCGAGGCAGTCCTACTCCAAAAAGTAAATGACAGCAGCTACCAAACCCCTCTGGTGATGTCTTCTGGAAAAATTGGATTGGGACTTCAGATGTTTGACCGACAGGATTTGAGTTACAGCAAAAATGGAATATACAGAGCGCAAATATTCGTCAATGGAAAAACAATTGCCCACTATGAATTTGATCAATTGGATTACTCCGATTCCCAAAAATTATTTCTCATAATAGATTATCCCCTCTTTATAAAGGACAGAACTAAAATTCAAAAAATGTTCTTTCAAAATCATAAACCACTCACTTTTATTAAGTTTTTGAGCAATGAAGGAGTTTTCAATATTGAACAAGGAAAGTCATATCAAGTAAAGATTATTGTAGAGGATTTTTCAGGTAATTCCTCTTATATTGAAATGTACATAGAAGGGACAAATAAAGAAATTCCCGATAAAAAACTCAATGGAAAATTGGTTGAACCCCAGCTGGATTATTTTTTTTCAATGGATAAAAAAGAGGTCTATTTTCCCAAAAAAACATTTTTCAGTAAAGCCCTCCTAAACATTGAGGAAGACGCAGACACCCTCAGCATTGGTCCTGATTTATATCCCTTCAACAATCCTTACGAGATCAGATTCAAGGTCAATGAAAAGGATTCAATCAGATTAAAACAAACTTTTATTGCCAAAAAATCAGGGAAAAAACTCATCTATATGGCGACCAAGATAAAGGAGGGGCAATGGACAACCCAGCCAAAAGAAATGGGAAATTTCACCTTAGCACGGGATTCTATCGCCCCAAATATTTCACCAACCAATTTTAAAGCCGACCAATGGTTAAGTAAATTCAAGTTTATTAATTTTAGTATAACCGACGATTTTTCGGGGATTAAATCCTATCGCGGAACCATTAATGGAGAATGGGTATTGTTTGAATACGAACCCAAACGCAATCGTTTGACCTATGATTTATCGGACAAATTATTTGACTCAGCAAAGCACGAACTCCGATTGGAAGTGGAAGATCAAGTGGGGAATAAATCAATTTATGAAACCACTTTTTTCAGAAAGAATAATTTGGATTAAACCGCCTTCAATCTTTAAATTCTGACAGAGATTCCATCACGTAATCAATTTCTTCTTGGGTATTAAATGAGGAAAAAGAAAAACGTAATGAAGGATAATTTTTGGCCCCATTCGGACGATGGATCTGAGCCAACACATGTGAGCCTGAATCTGCACCAGCCTGACAGGCACTTCCCTTGGAGCATGCAATTCCTTTAAGATCCATATGAAAATCAAGAAGTTGTGATTTTGATTCTTCCAGGGGTAGAGCTGCATTGACTACTGTGTAGGAACTCTTTTCCAAATTCCCGGAAAGTCCATTGAAGTGCGTCAAAGGATAGAGCTCCTTTAGTTTTTGAATAAAATATTTTTTAAGGCTAAAAATATACGCCCTTTCTTCCTCGAGATTTTCGTAGGCCATTTGAATGGCTTTTTGCATCCCTACAATATTGTGTACCGACTCGGTTCCAGCCCGGAGTCCCCTTTCCTGTGGCCCCCCTACAATAAAGGGATCTATTCCTAAATTTTTTCTGATATAGGCAAAGCCAATCCCCTTGGGTCCATGGAATTTGTGAGCAGCGGCTGCCAAAAAATCAATGGGTTGAGTTTTTAGATCGAAGGGATAATGTCCAACCCCTTGAACCGCATCGGTATGAAAATAGGCTCCTTTTTTTTTACAAAGGTTCCCTACCAAGTCGAGATCAAGCACATTGCCAATTTCGTTATTGATATGCATTAAACTGACCAATTTGACAGAATCATCGGCATCCAACAAGGTCTCTAAATGGTCTAAGTTTGGGGTCCCATTTTCGTCTAATTCAACATAGCGTACGTGGACACCTTGCTGTTGAAGTCCATCCAGGGCATGCAATACAGCATGGTGCTCTACCGTAGAAGAAATCAGTGTAGTAACTTTTAAATCTTTAACCGCACATCGCAGAATCATATTATCAGATTCGGTCCCCCCAGAGGTGAAAATAATTTCTCGGGGCTCACAATTCAAATAATGAGCAATCTCTTTTCGGGCTTTCTCTACAGAGGTTTTTGCGGTTCTGCCGAAACCATGTGAAGAGGAAGGATTACCAAAAGTTGTCGTCATACACTCTGTCATCAGTGCAATGACTTCCTTTCGCATGGGAGTGGTAGCCGCGTTATCGAAATATACTTTCATTCAAGGTGTAATATTTATCCACGGCTGAGATTTAGCTCCGGTTTTCAAATGTTTTGAGCGTTTCGACGATGATGTTGACACAGTCGAGAATTTGCTCTTCGCTCATGACCAAAGGTGGGGCAAAACGAATGATGTTTCCATGAGTGGGCTTGGCCAAAAGACCATTATCCTTGAGCTTTAAACAAATATTCCAAGCGGTTTCACCTTCTGGGGAGTCATTTATCACAATAGCGTTGAGTAAACCTTTCCCTCTCACGAGTTTCACAATATTGCTTTGGGTGATATAACGGTTCATTTCGGTTCTAAAAATTTCTCCCAATCGTCTAGCGTTTTGAGCTAATTTTTCATCGAGCACTACTTCTAATGCTTTTTTGGCAATGGTTACCGCCAAAGGATTTCCACCAAAAGTACTGCCGTGTTGGCCCGGCTGAATTACATCCATTACGGCTGAATCGCAAAGCACTGCAGATACAGGATAGGTTCCTCCACTAATGGCTTTTCCGAGGATCAACATATCGGGACGCACGTAGGTATCTTGCTGTTGCTCGCAAGCATTCTCACAACTACAGTTTCCACAAACCGCCAAAAGAGATCCTGTTCGGCCAATCCCTGTTTGGATTTCATCGGTGATGAGCAAAACATTGTATTCGGAACAAAGGGCTTTCGCCTCTCTAATAAAGCTGTCATGGGGCGTATAGACTCCCGCTTCTCCCTGTATGGGCTCGACCAAAAAACCTACTACATTCGGATTAGTCTCCAATACCGCTTCCAATGCCTCTAAATCGTCGTAGGGAACATGAATAAATCCTGTAGCATAAGGCCCGAAATGTCCTTTGGAATTGGGATCGGTAGAAAACGAAATGATGGTAGAAGTACGTCCGTGAAAATTATTATCACAAACTATAATTTGCGCCTGATTTTCGGCAACTCCCTTTTTCTGGTATCCCCATTTACGGGTAATTTTGATGGCAGTTTCGACAGCTTCTGCTCCAGTATTCATGCAAAGCACTTTTTCGAAACCGAAATACTCGGTGATGTACTTCATGTATTCTCCCAGCTTGTTATTGTGGAAGGCTCTGGAAGTTAAAGTAAGTGTCTCCGCTTGTTTTTTCATAGCCCCAACAATTTCAGGATGACAATGACCCTGATTTACCGCTGAATAGGCAGATAAGAAATCATAGTATTTTTTACCGTCAACGTCCCATAGAAAAACGCCCTTACCTTTGGCGAGCACAACGGGCAATGGATGATAATCATGAGCACCGTGTTTTGACTCTAAATCCAAATAATAGGCCTGAAGTGATTTTTGTGTGGTATCCATCTAAAATCTTTAATGATTAACTAGGTTACTGGTAAAATACATACACAAAAATAACAATATAATTATACTTTAAAGAACTCATTCGTCATAGTTAGAGGAAAAAAGATTAGTGGGTGGTTTTACAAATTTCTGTGTATTGGGTGAAAAAACAATCCTATTTTTGCAAGATGGCAAAAAAATTCATTCCAGAACGTTTTGAAGACTTAGAGGTGGTCGATATAACAGCCCTCGGAAAAGGAGTGGTCAAGACCCCTGAAGGTAAAGTCATCTTTGTTTCGGGAGTGATCCCCGGGGATAAGATTAGTATTGAAACTTTTAAAAAAAGGCGAGGATATTTCGAAGCCAATTTGATTCAAATCAACCAACCTTCCTCAGATCGTGTTGTTCCAGTATGTGAACACTTTGGTGTTTGTGGGGGATGTAAATGGCAAAACATGAGTTACGACGCCCAATTGCGTTTTAAACAGAAAGAGATACTACACAATTTAAAAAATATCTCTGGAATGGCTTTGCCTGAGATTGAAGACATACAAGGGGCCAACAAGTCTTATTCCTACAGAAACAAGATGGAATATTCTTTTTCCAACCAACGCTGGTTGACCGCGGAGGAGGTTGCTGATCCTTCCTTGACACTCGAAAAAAAGGGATTGGGTTTTCACAAAGCAGGTATGTGGGATAAAGTAGTGGACATTCATCAATGCCATTTACAACCCGAACCCGGCAATGCAATCAGAAATAGCATTAAAGCTTTTGCTTTAGAACACCATTTAGATTTTTTTAACCCGAGGAATCAAGAAGGATTTTTGAGAAGTCTAATGATCCGGAATTCGAATCGGGGGGAATTTATGGTACTCATCCAGTTTTTTCAAGAAGATAGGGTAAATCGCGAAGCACTTTTAAACCATTTAGTCCAACAATTTGATATCGCTTCACTGCTTTACTGTATCAACAGTAAAGCCAACGACACGCTTTATGACCAGGAAATATATTGTTTTCATGGCAAGGAGTTTATCGTCGAGGAAATGGAAGGGCTGAGTTTCAAAGTCAACGCCAAATCTTTTTTTCAGACCAATACAGAGCAGGCCTATGAGCTTTACAAAATTGTCAGAGATTTTGCGGAATTAAAGGGAGATGAATGTGTGTATGATTTGTATACAGGAACAGGAACGATTGCTCAGTTCATCGCTAAGGATTGTAACAAAGTCATAGGAATTGAATCGGTACCCGAAGCAATAGCTGCTGCCCAAACGAATGCGAAAGAAAATGACATTCAAAATGCATTTTTTGAAGTAGGTGATATGCGTAAAGTTTTTAATGAAGACTTTATCCTCCGCCATGGAAAAGCTGATTTAGTAATTACCGACCCTCCGCGAAATGGTATGCATCCCGACGTAATAAAACAATTGCTCGCTCTGCAAGCCCAAAAAATTGTTTACGTCAGCTGTAATAATGCAACCCAAGCAAGAGATTTGCATTTGATGAAGGATGATTACAGGCTGGTCCGAACTAAAGCCATAGATATGTTTCCCCAGACCCAACATGTGGAAAATATTGTACTTTTGGAAAAGATTTAAGCCAATGATTCCCCGAAGTTTAATTTTCTTTTTTGCTCTGATCGTATTATCATGTGAAAAGGATGACATATGTTTAGAGGGCACTCCCGGCACAGCAAGGATGATCATACTTTTTAAGGACCATGAAAACCCTCAGCTCAAAAAAGCAGTCAGTAAGCTATTGATACGGGGTTTGGGTCAATTGGACAGCCTCACAATCTTTTCGGGGGATTCCATCGCCATCCCATTGAGAAATAATTTTGAATTTACTCAATATGAAATGACACTGCGTTCGTCCTCACCCACCCTACTGAGTGACTCATTACAAATCAATCATACCCAATTTGACACCTATATCAATAGAGCCTGTGGATACAAATCCACTTATATTTTTGAAAATCCATTTTATTATCGACTCACTCAAGGAGAGGGATGGATCAAAAACATTGAAAAAATAAGAGATACCCTATCCGATGAAAAAAGTTCACATTTGGCTATTTACCATTAGTCTCACATTGACTGTTTCTGGCCTTAGTAGCCAAGAAGTTGTAGCCGAAGAAGCTTTAGCAGAAGAGGTCATTGATACCCTAAAAAAAAGAGAGAAAAAGCCCTACACCCTTCGGTTCGGTATCGATCTCTCGAAACCTGTGATGGCCCAAATGGATAAGGATTACTTAGGTTTGGAGCTGGTGGGAGACATACGCTTGTATTCAGAATTTTACGGTGCTGTTGAATTGGGAAATGAGAAAAAAACACAACAATCTGAACGGATTAATCTAACTACTACCGGAACATACCTCAAACTGGGTTTTGATTACAATATGTACAAAAATTGGAAGGGTATGAACAATTCTATTTATTTGGGAATGCGACTGGGGAACAGTTTCCACAATCAGAAAGTGAATGAGTATGAACCTTATGAACTCAATCACTATTGGGAAACTGAAATCATAAAAGATGGACCTGAAATAAGAGAACAAGATGCGCTTCAAGCACGATGGATTGAAATTATTGCTGGGATACGTGTCAAAATGATTAACAACATATACATGGGATTCAGTTTACGTCTCAACCGACTGATGAATGATACACGCCCAGTCAATTTTGACAACTTGTATATCCCTGGTTTCAATAAGAAAACCGATGAAAATGTTTGGGGAGCAGGCTTCAATTATACGATTACTTATGCCATTCCCATCAAACTCTGAGGTTGCGACTGCAGAGCGTCTTAATTTTTGAGTTTGTGGATTTTTTTTGTCCCCTCATAAATGGGAAAAAAACACAAACGGGTTTCCAGCTTTCCATTAAACAATTTAATTTTTCTACTGGGACGAAGTCCTACGAATTTTAGAGCCTCGAAATTAGAACTGATCATCCAGGCTTGTGTATTGGGATAAGAGCGCTTTAGAGTGTCCCCAAAATTCTTGTATAATTCATTGATATCCCCCTCAAGTCGTTCCCCGTATGGAGGATTGGTCAAAAGATGTAATGGAGTATCCCCCATTTTTTGGGAATTAAAAAAATTAGCTCTGTTGACTTGAATAAAATCTTCAAGCTTGGCATTTTTGATATTTAGGGCCGACTTTTCCAATGCAGAAGGAGCTTTGTCAAAGCCGTAAATTTTTCCTTCAGGAGAAACAACTCTTTTGAGTTGCGAAGATTTAATCTTTTCAAAAAGGCTTTCATCCCAATCCTCCCATTTTTCAAAAGCAAACGCATTGCGATTCAGATTGGCAGGAATTTTACAAGCCATCATGGCTGCCTCTATAAGGAAAGTTCCACTTCCACACATAGGATCCATAAAATCTGTCTTTTGATCCCAGCCTGTTAACTGAATGATACCCGCGGCAAGCACCTCGTTGATGGGAGCTATGTTGGTCAAAGAACGGTACCCTCGGTGATGCAGAGAGCGTCCAGAGCTGTCCAGAGACAAGCTGCATTTTTTATCGAAAATATGAAGGTGTAAACGGATATCGGGATGTTGGGTATCTACGGTGGGTCTTTTTCCATGATCCTTTCTTAAACGGTCAACGATAGCATCTTTACAGCGCTGTGAGGCATAAAGCGAATGGGTGAAAACATTTCCATAGACCACACTGTCTATTGCAAAAGTTTGATCTGGAGAAAGAATAGCTCCCCAATCGAATTGATACACATTTTCGTAAAGGGCTATATCACTGTCAGCATGAAACTCCAAAATGGGTTTCAGGACTTTAAGTGCGTTGCGTAAACAAAGGTTGGCTTTATACATAAAACCTTTGTCCCCCTTAAACCTTACCATCCGATTATATGGAGCGACCTCTGTTGCACCGAGTTCTTTTAACTCGTTCACCAAAAGCTCCTCCATTCCGAAAAAGGTTTTGGCCAGCATTTGAAAATTATTGTCCATTCAAAGTAATTCGGGCTAAAAGTACTATTTTTAGCCTTAATATTTGATTAAAATAAATACATGTCCTTTAATGATTATTTCGGCTTGACCCTCCCTTTTTTGGGTGCGATGGGAGGTATACTCCTAGCTCGGTTTTTTCCCCTAAAAAAAAACATAGGACTCAAACTAATTCTTTCGTTTAGCGGTGCATTCTTACTGGGGATTACAGTTTTTGAATTGCTCCCTGAAATCTTTTCACACGAAAAAAAACAAATTCCTGTGCTGGTTATGGGAGGTATTTTATTTCAAATATTATTAGAGTTTTTTTCCAAAGGGGCTGAACATGGACATTATCACCCCGTGGGATCAAATCTTTTTCCATTAGGATTATGGATCAGTTTGTGTTTACATGCACTGATAGAGGGGATGCCTTTATCAAGTCAAGCAGCATTGACCTATGGAATTGTAATTCACAAAATCCCCATCGGCATCATATTGTATATGATGTTAGATAAAACAAAAATATCTGTCAAATTGAAGTGGGGAGCACTCCTGCTTTTTTGTCTCATGACCCCCTTAGGCAATTTGTTGATGGGCTACACTCCCTACTTAGCACAATTTCGTCTAGAAATAACCGCTTGGGTGGTCGGTATGATCCTTCACATTTCTACCACAATACTATTTGAAAGTACTGAAAATCACAGGTTTAACTTCGGAAAACTCAGTATGATCTTAGTGGCTTTACTTCTAGCCTATTTTCTTTAGGGATCAAAAACATTCCATTTTAACCGAATATTACACGATTAAAACCATTTATTAATTTGTAATAGCCAGTAATAACTTATAGCAATGAAATAACAAATATTATTGTCATCTTTGAATTATATAGTTAATAAGATGCGATCCATTTATAATTTTTGTTTTACAATTACTGACCTTAAGGTCAATCCCAATCGTATCCTCAAAACGGTTGGCGGTCGCATGATAAAAAAATATCTTTTAACAAAAGTTTTTTTTAAGGGGTCCGTTCTTGGGTTTAGTTTTTGGTACACTGTTTGTGTGAACCTCCATTATTCACACCAACTTTATTGCTCCACGCAGTGTAGGGCCCCTTTTTTTCAATTTCAAAATAATTTCAAAACCACATAATGAATTTTACTTAACCTACATTTACTATAATTAACCAATCAAAACAGTTCTGACATCAGGACTGTTTTTTTTGTGAACGTAAAAGAAGGGATAAGAGGCAAGAGAATTGATTGTAAAAAAAAGACCCCAACATTGCTGTTGAGGTCTCGAAGAAGGCAGTGACATACTCTCCCACCGTGAGGCAGTACCATCTGCGCTGATGGGCTTAACTTCTCTGTTCGGGAAGGGAAGAGGTGAGCCCCATCGCTATAACCACCTTAATTGTCGTAGCGTTTTTGCACTACATAATATTGTGACGTATTGAGAAACAAAAAACAAAGAATTTAATTAAAAGCAATTTGAAAGAAAAAGCCATACGATAGGCTTACGGGTAATTAGTATCACTCGGCTAAGACATTACTGCCTCTACACCTATGACCTATCAACGTAGTCGTCTCCTACGACCCTTAAAAGAAATCTCATCTTGTGATGGGTTTCGCACTTATATGCTTTCAGTGCTTATCCCTTCCCGACGTAGCTACTCGGCAATGCTCCTGGCGGAACAACCGATACACCAGAGGTCAGTCCATCTCGGTCCTCTCGTACTAAAGACAGATTCACGCAAATTTCTAACGCCCACTACAGAT
>JAURMQ010000066.1 GCA_030830625.1 Flavobacteriaceae bacterium | reverse complement strand
GGAAAGAATAGGTATCATAAATTTTTTGATGAATGAGATGGGGGGATGCGCCCTTTTCTATGAGAATGGATACAATTTGATGGGTTCTGGCGGTGGTAGAGGGGAATCTAAAAGAACCTGTATCGGTCATGATTCCCGTGTACAGACAGCTTGCAATAGATGCGTCAATTTCGTTTGGGGCGATGCCGTTGATTAATTCAAAAACCATTTCACAGGTCGATCCTTTGGTAGAATCGGAATATCGAATGGAGGCATAGTCACCCGGATTTTCATGATGGTCAATCATTATTTTTTGAGCCTCACTCGTGGCTACAATGGGTTCCAACCCCTCTATTCTGCTCAGTTGATTATAGTCCAAAGTAAAGATGAGGTCTGCGGCTTCAATACTTGGAATTGATTCTTCAGGAGATTGAGAAAACTTGATGATTTCCTCCTGTCCAGGGAGCCAATTGAGAAATTCAGGGTATTCGTTGGGTGAAATAACTGTCGAATGGTGCCCTGTTTTTTTTAAAAAAAAATAAAGTGCAAGACTACTGCCCAATGCATCCCCATCTGGATTTTTATGAGGAATAATAATTGTTTTTTTAGGTGTTTTGAGCACTTCTTTGAATGCCTCAAGCAATTGTATATCCATGTATTCAAAGATACCAAAATTTGGCCCTTATGTTTTTACCTCTCGGTGTAAAAATTTATTTAATCGTTAACTAACGGTGACATTTTTCATAGATTTGCACCACAAAAAAAACGTTATGCCTTCTAACAGGACTTTCACCATGATCAAACCCGATGCCGTCGAAAAAGGTCATATTGGAGCCATACTTAGTAAAATCAACACTTCAGGATTCAGAATTGTTTCGATGAAAATGACCCAAATGTCTAAACGCGATGCAGAATTGTTTTATGCGGTTCACAAAGAACGTCCGTTTTTTGGAGAATTGGTGGCTTTTATGAGTAGAGGCCCTATTGTAGCTGCAATTCTTGAAAAAGAAAATGCGGTGGATGATTTTAGAACATTGATTGGAGCTACCAATCCAAAGGAAGCTGCAGAGGGGACCTTACGCAAACAATTTGCTACCTCCGTAGGGGAAAATGCTGTTCACGGTTCTGATAGCGATGAAAATGCAGCCCTTGAAGGGGCGTTTCATTTTTCGGGTAGAGAAATTTTTTAGCGCAGTACTATTTTTTCAATGACTGTTTTGCCCAATTGTTCATTCATCATTTGGATGATTTTTTCCTTTCCATAACTCAGCTCATCCCTTAGGGCAGCATTATTTAAGGAAACAAAGAGGGTATTTCCTTTCAGAGCTATTTTTTCGGTGTAGTTGGCGATATTGGTTCCCATCAGCTCAAACCATATTTCGTTGACACGAGCATTGGTGATGCCAGTAATGAGTGCTTTCGATTGAACGATCTCTCCCAAGACTTTGCGGATGCTTTGTGGTTCAAATTTTCTTTTGGATGAATTCATGGGTCAATTTTCTTTATCAAACCTTTTGTAATGATACCTTTTTTCTTGGTGTTCCAGGACCAATTGGTTTTCATTCAGTTTCACAATTTTTTCCTGCCATTGATCCCAGACGGTTTTAAAACTAAGGACATAGGTGTTGTTTTGTGAAATAATATCAAATATATTGATATCATCTGTGATTAAGAATTTGTTGTTCAGTTGGGGTTGTACTTTTTTTCTCACCCCAGTTGTATCCTTTATTTCGTAAAAATCCACAAGTCTTGAGGCTCCCTTTGGATCAAATGTTTCATTTTTATGGGTGATGTAGTCAATCTCCCAATATCCGTTCAGTAAAGAGAGGTCGGGAGTTGGTGTATTGTTGCACCCTATTTCTAAAAGCAGTAGGGCAATGATGAACCGTTTACGCATCCTTAGCGGAGTTTAAAAATTTCATAGGCAGAGGAGCTCTTTTTTAGTGCCGCTTTGATTCTATCTTCGTGGGTATCAGAAATAAAAATTTGTCCTAAATTTTCATGGTCGAAGAGTTGAATGGTTTGGGTTACGCGGTCTTGATCCAATTTGTCAAAGATGTCATCGAGAAGTACAATAGGATTCATACCCGCTTTTTCTTTTATAAAGTCAAATTGGGCCAATTTGAGTGCAATTAAAAAAGTTTTCTGCTGCCCCTGGCTTCCAAATTTTTTGATCGGCATTCCCGAAATGAGTAAATCCAAATCATCTTTATGGATTCCTACAGTACTGTATTGAAGTATTTTATCCTTTTCTAAGTTTTGATCCAACAATTCGTTGAAGCTTTTTTCATTCAAATCGGATTCATATCGAATGTCCACTTCTTCAGCTCCGTTGCTGATACTGGAGTATCTTTTTGAGAAAATGGGAATAAATACTTCCATAAATGCGTTTCGCTTTTCAAATATGGGTTGAGCCAATTCACTCATTTGATGATTATAAATCGCCAATGTATCTGCGTCAAAAGTTCGATTTTTAGCAAAAAACTTCAAAAGTGCATTTCTTTGGGCCAGTAATTTATTGTAGTCCGTTAGGTTTTTTAAATAAATTTTATCGGTTTGCCCGATCACACCATCGATGAATTTTCTCCGGGTACTACTGCCTTCTATGATCAAGTTTTGATCGGCCGGAGAGACAATGACCAATGGAATTAAACCAATATGCTCTGCAATTTTAAGATATACTTTGCCGTTTCTCTTTATGGTTTTTTTGAATCCTTTTTTAAGACTACAGTTTATTTTCTCTTCTTTTCCCTCTTTTTCAAATCTTCCTTCAATCAAAAAAAAATCTTTTCCAAATTGAATGTTTTGCACTCCAGAGGGGTTGAAATAGCTTTTGGTAAAAGCCAGATGATAAATACTGTCGAGAACATTTGACTTCCCAATCCCATTATTGCCAATAAAACAGTTTATGGGAGCCTTAAAATTAAATTGTGAGGCCTCAATATTCTTGTAATGTGTTAGGGTCAATTGCTTTAGAAACATTGATACAAATATAGTTTGGTTGGGTAAGGTAAAACAAAATTTAAAAATTATTTTCACCCCCCAATTTTCAATATTTGAACAGTTTTTGGTTTTGGCTTAAAAAAGGTTAATTTTGGGGTCTTAAAAACTCAGAGATGGCCACCTACAAAAAGAGAGGTTATAAAAAATCAATTTCAACAGATAGTGCTCAAAAGGCAGAAGTTGAAAGTACCACTGCGGAAGTGTTCGAAAAATTGGACACTACAGCCTCCAAGACCGAGGAGTGGATTTCGAAATATCAAAACTATATCATCACTGTGATTGGTATTGTTGCAGTATCCGTTTTATCCTACTTGGGTTATCAGAGTTATATTTTTGAGCCCAAGAAGTTAGAAGCGGTAAGTGAATTAAGTCAAGCGCAATATTATTTTGAGTTGGCTGTGAATGGGCAAGAACCAGATTCACTGTTCAGAAGAGCACTCAACGGAGGAGAAGGAAAATACGGATTTTTGGATATAATAGACAATTATTCTGGAACACCTGCAGCCAAATTGGCTACTTACAGCGCCGGAATGGCTTATCTCAATTTAGGAGATTACGTAAACGCGATAGACTACCTCGACCAATTTGATACAGACGATGTAATTTTGAAAGCCCTTGCCAAAGGTGCTATTGGCGATGCCTTTGCTGAAATTGGTCAGCCAGATGAAGCCTATGATTTTTATGTAGCTGCTGTTGAAGCCAGTGACAACAGCTTCAGTGCACCTAAATATCTTTTCAAAGCAGGGATCTTAGGAGCCTCCTTGGGTAAAAACAGCGCCGCATTGGATTATTTTAGGAGGATTCAGTCCGAATTTCCCGATTCAGCCGAAGCCCGAAAGGTAGAGGTTCAGATAGGTCGTTTGGAAAATCTTAAATAATGGCAACTGCCGATCACAGTCTTTCCCAATACGATCGATCAAAAGTTCCAAACGGAAAAAATTTTCGTATTGCTATGGTCGTGTCCGAGTGGAATGAAGTCATTACCGAATCCCTTTATGAGGGAGCTAAAAACACCTTATTGGATCACAATGTTGCTGAGGAAAACATCGAAAGAATCGATGTGCCAGGCAGTTTTGAGCTGATCTACGGAGCGAGTCAAGCTCAACAAAAAAACTTCGACGCCATCATTGCCATAGGATGTATTATTCAAGGAGAAACAAGACATTTTGAATTTATTTCAAATGCTGTAGCCCATGGAATTAAAGACTTAAACCTGAATCACAAAGCACCGGTTGTTTTCTGTGTTTTGACCGATGATAGCATTGAACAATCCAGATCTCGAAGTGGAGGTGAAAAAGGGAACAAGGGAGTTGAGGCAGCTGTGACGGCCTTGAGAATGATTGGCCTATAGTTTTTCCTGCTTTTAATTGCCCAAACCCAATGGGAATTTGAAACACTTTAGTTAAATTTGAGGAGTTATCGAATTGTACTTTAAACCCATTTAAGACGCATGAAGATCAGCTTTTTAAAACTCAAAAAGAATCGAAGATACAACTATACCCCGCGCTATTTTAGTGGAAAAGAGGGTGCTAACCCCTATGATTTTGACTCAAAGTTTTCCAAATATCGAGATACTTACAACCGCAATGATTTTGGCCAGCAATGGCAAGAGGCTCGATTGAGATTGAGAACTCGAAATAACCGAGCAGTTTCTCCGCGCCTGATCATCATCATTTTGATTCTGGTTTTAGCCTTTCTTTATGTAATTGATTTTGACCTATCCCTATTCAATGGCTAATGGCTGATATCATTTCGCTTTTGCCGGACCATGTGGCCAACCAAATTGCGGCAGGTGAAGTCATCCAAAGACCGGCCTCTGTAGTTAAAGAGCTTTTGGAAAACGCCATTGATGCACAGTCGACCGAAATCCAACTGTTGATTAGCGCTGCCGGTAAAACCATGATTCAGGTGATAGACAATGGTACAGGAATGTCTCCAACCGACGTGAGATTGGCCTTCGAACGGCATGCCACTTCAAAGATTAAAACTGCCGATGATTTGTTCTCAATCACCTCAAAAGGTTTTAGGGGAGAGGCATTGGCTTCAATTGCTGCCATTGCCCAAGTCGAGGTCCACACCAAAAGAGAAGAAGACGAAATGGCCAGCTACCTCAAAATATCGGGGAGTAAAGTTGAGGATCAAGAAGTCTCTGTTGCACCTAAGGGTACTTCTATAGCGGTTAAGAATCTTTTTTTTAATGTTCCTGCTCGAAGAAATTTTCTAAAATCAGACAAAGTTGAATTGCGTCATATAATTGATGAATTTCATCGTGTGGCGCTGACCCATCCTGAAGTAAGATTTATTTTTTTGCAAAACGGTTCTGAGCTTTTTGATCTCCCAGCCGGAAATTTTAGAAAAAGAATTGCCAATATTTTTGGAAATAAAATTGAAG
>JAURMQ010000065.1 GCA_030830625.1 Flavobacteriaceae bacterium | reverse complement strand
CTATATTTTTGAAAAAGTAATCCGCGAACAAATCCTTTTCCATAGATAAATCTCCTGCTGACGGTGGGTTAAAAAAGTTGGGATCATTCTGATACGCCACTTCTATGGCTGTCAATTCCCTTTCATAAATTTTTAAATCATCGAAACCTCCGCCGTCAAAAGCCTTAAGTTTATGACTGGAGCCGATCTTAAATCCTTCAAATCCATAGGTATGAATATCCGGCTCAAACAATATGGATTTGTACAATTCATCCCCTTTTCTTTTAACCGCAGTCTTTTTTCCATTGATATAGATCTGAATTCCATCGACAGTTCCTTTTCCATCGTAGGTTATGGTGACTTGACTCCACTTTTTTGAGGATATAGGTTGGAGGGTTTCAATCTCAATCGCATTTTGTGGCCATGATCTGGCCATAATGAACTTTAGCTTATTGTCGTTGATGAAGAAAGAATACCCCTTGAGCCCCAATCTGATTTGCTCACAATGACCAAAAACAATTGACTCTCGGTTCTGGTGATCGGCATAGAGGGAAAAGGAAATCGAAAAGGGATCGGTCTGGTCAAACCATCCCACTTTCTCAGGAAGTTTCATCTGCGTGAACTCATCTATTAAAAAACCCGTATTGTTGAACCCTTTATCGATAATAGGCTCCGACAGGGTTGCAGCTTTTTGCCCTGGAAGTTGACTGGGACTCCAAAATGATTTTGATTTGGCTATGGAATAAAATTCGTCAAAGGGATAGTGGGCTACCAATCCTCGGTTACTATTTTTTACGATTTGTTGGATGGCTTCTGTTTTTTTTGCAAACCAATGTTCAAATGATTGCTTTTTTTGAGATCGGTTTTGAGAGATTTTTTCTTTTTGAGAATTGAGATCATTTTTGATGTAATCCATCAGAGTCTCTTGCTCATCATTGGTCAAAAGTAGGGAGGGTCCGGCAAGCTGTCCTGGGCCGTATCCTGCATGTCCAATCTCATTGGTACTGTTGAAAAAACTGGAAACTTCATAGAAATTTTTTTGACTAATGGGGTCATATTTGTGATCATGACAACGGGCACACTCCATGGTCATTCCCAAAAATGCTTTGCCAAAAGTAATGGTCCGATCTGCGACATATTCGGTTCTGAATTCTTCAAAAATGATCCCTGCCTCAGAATTTTTTTTGTGGAGACGATTGAATGCTGTAGCGATTTTAGAAGATTGGTCCGCATTGGGAATCAGATCTCCGGCCAATTGATGGGTCACAAACTTCTCATAACTTAAATTCTGATTAAACGCATCAATCACCCAATCCCTCCAGGGGCTAAAGTTTCTGTGTTTGTCATCCAAGTACCCATCTGAATCTGCATATCGAGCCACATCCATCCATTCAGAAGCCATGCGCTCCCCATAGTGAGTGGAAAGAAGCAGTCGATCGATCAATTTTTCACAAGCATCAGTCGATTGATCGGCCAAAAAAGCATCCATTTCTTCCAAACTGGGAGGGAGTCCCGTAAGGGTAAAACTCAATCGTCGAATGAGTACTTCTTTGGCCGCCTTTTGGGAGGGTAAGAGCTTGTGTTCTTTCATTTTTTTAGTGGTGAAAAAATCAACTTCATTGCTTATCCAAGGGTCTTGCAAATCATTGGGCACTTGAATTTTGGTAGGTGGAATCAAGGACCAATGGGTTTTGTATTCTGCCCCTTGGTTCATCCATTTCAAAATCGTCGCAATTTCCTGTACAGAAAGATTCAGGTGGGACTCGGGCGGTGGCATTTTTATTTTGGGGTCCTGAGATAACAATCGATTGGGGATTTCGGATTTTACATCTCCAAAAGTGAGAACTTCTTGGTCTGCATCACGGGGCAGTTTTTGGTCAAAATCTAATCTTAAATTGGCCTTTCTCTTTTGGGCATCAGGACCGTGACAGGCAAAACATTTATCGGACAAAATGGGTTTTACATGAAAATTGTAATCCATCGTATCGGGCAACTTTGAAATTTCATGCACCATTTCCTCGGGTATGCGGGTCGTACATCTGGATACAAATAGGAATATCAATACAAAACATACTGTTTCCCTAAATAATAAAAAGCGCATTTGTAACTTCATTTTCCTCTCTAATTTAAATAAAAAACCATTATGCTTGATATTCCGTTTCGGTGGTTGGCGTAGCCTGGATTCCAAAAGTCCGTAAACCCATACCTTGAGCTGTATTCAATGAGCTGTATTCAATGATGAAAAAAACGAGATTTCTATTGCCTTATTCGGCGGCCCAATCAGATTTTAATAGATTTATTATATTCAATAGGTTTCAAGTTTTGATGAACCCATGTAAAAAAGACGTTTTTTAGTCAATGGAGAAGGGCAGTAGAAAGGGAGGCCTATGACCAAGCTTGAAGACTATTCATATAACCGAGCCGTTCATGTTGGCTCGATAAGTGTTTACGGATCCTCAGGACGGTTTAAATACCCTCTTTCGTCGATAGTATAAACCCTTCCCGTGTTCTCATCCTCAACCGCTATATCAAAACCTGTGTAGGCATTCAATAGGTTAATTTTTAATTTTCGGTGCTTCAATCCCGTCAATTGAATGGAGGTGATTTTTCCGGGCAAATTTTTTCTGAGGTACTTGTATTCTCCGTAGGCTATTTTTCTAAAAAGCGCATAGGTAATTTGTTCTATTTCAGAATCGGTTTTGTGGATCCACGGTTGATCAATTTTCGGGGATTCTGCAAATTCAATGTACCCCCAGTGTTCTGGCAAATGCATATTGATGACTCCTTGTGGAGACCACACCCAATTGTTTTCTGGGAGGTATTTGTCCTTCCTCTTTTTTCTGTAATAGCGGTTATCGATCAAATCATGTTCCCATTGTACTCTTGAAAAATTGATGCGCCAATGTTCTCCAATTTTAGGAATACCCTTTGGCGGGCGTTTGAGTTCGGTGAGGGCCTGCATGGGAAGGGCCATTTCTACCGACCAGTATTGATCTGTGTCATTAGGATTGTTTAGCGTTCCTTGCAAGTGTACGGCTGTTTTTAGATCGGTGAGATTCCAATTATAAATTGGATTTCCTTTGGTGTTGTAGGGCCGATCCAGCAACAAATCCCAGACAGTATTCAGGGCGTTGATTTCAATCTCACCATAGTTATGATTGCTGTTGGAGGGGCTTATGAAAACCTCAAAATCGTTGTTGTAAAATATTACGGTATCTCTCTCCTTTAGTGTTGCCCATAGGTGTTGCTCTTCTATGTGAGCAAAAACATAGAGGAAATTCTCGTCCCAAAGCATTTTGATTCGAGTTCTCTGCTTGGGTTTATTTTGTCCTTTGATATCGATAAAATCTTCGGAAAACGGTGCTTTTTTCCAGCTTGAATCGTCCTCTATCCCGTCAATTTTAAGGGGTTGATCTGCTCGGGGAACGATATAAGTTCGCGGTTGGATCAGTTCTCCAGAAAGGTCAATAGTGACCATTTGTTCTTTACAAGAAAAATGGAGAAGCACCACAGTCATCCCAAAAAAAACGGATAAAATGGGGAAGTTGAAGCGCATAGAATTGGACTTTAATCCTTTAATGAAGCCGTCAGATACTCCCTATTCATTCTGGCAATATTCTCTAAAGAAATTCCTTTTGGACATTCCACCTCGCACGCACCGGTATTAGTACAGTTTCCAAAGCCTTCCTCATCCATTTG
Source organism: Flavobacteriaceae bacterium (assembly GCA_030830625.1). GTDB lineage: Bacteria > Bacteroidota > Bacteroidia > Flavobacteriales > Flavobacteriaceae > UBA8316. The sequence goes on along the minus strand of JAURMQ010000065.1, from coordinate 20,894 downwards.
ATTGACCATGTTGAGCACCCTGTCGGTCGCCTCAATTTTTCCTTGAGGTAAAAGGGCGTATTGTGAAACTTTGGCGGAAACAAACAACATGGCCGAAGCATTTTTACAGCTCGCCACACAGGCGCCACACCCTATACAGGTTGCGGCATCAAAAGCCTTGTCGGCATCGTGTTTATCGATGGGAATGGCATTTGCATCTTGGGTATTTCCTGAGGTATTTACGCTCACAAACCCTCCTGCTTGTTGGATGCGATCAAATGCAGATCGATCCACCGCTAAGTCTTTAATAACAGGGAAAGCATTAGCTCTAAAAGGTTCGATGGTAAGGGTATCTCCATCTTTGAATTTTCGCATATGCAATTGACAAGTAGTCACCAATCGGTCGGGTCCATGGGCCTCACCATTGATGAACATAGAACACATTCCGCATATGCCCTCTCTACAGTCGTGATCAAAAGCCACAGGATCTTCTCCTCTATCGATCAATAGTTCGTTGTGCATGTCCATCATCTCCAAGAAAGACATGTCTGGTGAAACATCCGAAATGGAATAGGTAACCATTTCTCCTTTTGCCTTTGCATTGGCTTGTCGCCATATTTTGAGTGTCAAATTCATACTTTTCTTATTTATAGGAACGTGTTTTTACTTCAATCTCCTCATAATTCAATACTTCCTTGTGAAGCTTTGCCTTTGAAGGCTCTCCTTTGTGTTCCCAAGCCGAAACAAAAGTGAAGTTTTTATCATCTCGCAATGCTTCTCCCTCAGGGGTTTGAGATTCTTCCCTAAAGTGACCTCCGCAAGATTCTGTTCTTTCCAAGGCGTCTTTGGCAAACAATTCTCCCAATTCTAAAAAATCGGCTACTCTACCCGCTTTGGCCAGTTGCTCGTTGAACTCGTTGGTTACCCCCGGAACATTAACGTTTTTGTAAAAATCTTCTCTCAAAGCTTTGATGTCGCGTAGGGCTTCTTTTAAATCTTTTTCATTTCTTGACATACCACATTTGTCCCACATGATTTTACCCAATTTTCTGTGGTAATAATCTACTGAGTGTTTTCCTTTGTTGTTAATAAAAGCCTCCAGTCGTTGTTTGACTTCTTTTTCGGCAGCTTCAAACTCGGGAGAATCCGTAGAGATGGTTCCCGTTCTGATGTCATCCGCAAGATAATCTCCAATGGTATAGGGCAATACAAAGTAACCGTCTGCCAAACCTTGCATCAAGGCAGAGGCTCCCAATCGATTGGCTCCATGATCGGAGAAATTGGCTTCACCAATGGCGTAACATCCCGGTATAGAAGTCATCAAATTGTAGTCCACCCATACCCCTCCCATAGTATAATGAACCGCAGGGTAAATCATCATCGGAGTTTCGTAGGGATCTTGATCAACAATTTTTTCGTACATCTGGAAGAGGTTACCATATTTGGCACGAACGACTTCTTGACCCAATTTTTTAACCAAAACGGTATCACTTTCATCCCATCCTTTGACGTGGGCCTGTTCTTTACCGTATCGGAGGATCGCATCGGCAAAGTCCAAATAAACGGCCTCCCCAGTTTTGTTGACCCCAAATCCCGCATCACATCGTTCTTTTGCTGCTCTGGAGGCCACATCACGGGGCACTAAATTTCCAAAGGCCGGATAACGGCGTTCGAGATAATAATCACGGTCTTCTTCTGCAATTTCGGTAGGTTGGAGTTTTCCCTCTCGAATTGCCTTAACGTCTTCTATACGTTTGGGCACCCAAATTCTTCCATCGTTTCTCAGAGATTCAGACATCAAGGTCAATTTCGACTGATGTTCTCCCGACACAGGAATACACGTAGGATGTATTTGAGTAAAACACGGATTGGCAAAATAGGCCCCTCGTTTGTGTATTTTCCATGTAGCCGAAACATTACTGCCCATGGCATTGGTGGACAAAAAGAACACATTCCCATATCCTCCAGAAGCGATAACGACTGCATGAGCACTGTGTCTTTCAATTTCACCACTCACCAAATTTCGGGTAATAATTCCCCTTGCTTTTCCGTCGATCAAAACCAGGTCCATCATTTCATGACGGTTGTACATTTTGATTTTTCCACGTCCTATTTGGCGGTTCATCGCCGAATACGCGCCCAACAATAACTGTTGGCCCGTTTGCCCTTTGGCATAGAAAGTTCTGGAGACCAGTACTCCTCCAAAAGAACGGTTGTCCAAAAGACCTCCATAGTCTCGGGCAAAGGGTACCCCTTGGGCAACACATTGATCGATGATATTGGTGGATACCTCGGCCAATCGGTACACGTTGGATTCTCTGGAGCGGTAATCCCCTCCCTTGATCGTATCGTAAAAAAGGCGGTAGGTGGAATCCCCATCCCCTTGATAGTTTTTTGCAGCATTGATCCCTCCTTGAGCAGCAATCGAATGCGCTCTTCTGGGAGAATCTTGAAAACAAAATGTTTTAACATTGTAGCCCAACTCCGCCAGTGTCGCAGAAGCAGAAGCTCCTGCCAATCCCGTTCCAACAACAATCACATCGATCATCCGTTTGTTGGCAGGACTGACCAAGTTGATGTTGCTCTTATGATTGGTCCATTTTTCGGACAAACTCCCTTGAGGTATTTTTGAATCTAACTTGGCCATGTGATTATCCGTTTAGATGATGAAAAATTGCAATGAAAATAAAGCCTGCGGGTATGACCCATGAAAAAGCTACCGTAAACCATTTGAGGCCTCGGGAGTATTTGTTGTTGAATCCCAACGATTGAAAAGAAGAAGCAAATCCGTGGTAAAGGTGTAATGCCAAAAAGACAAAAGATAGAGCGTATAGGCTCACCCTCACGGGGCTGTGAAATTTATGCACCAACTCTTCGAAATAGCGGTCGGGATCTTCGGGAAGAAATTCTACATACTTATAATTGATTTCCGGAACCCAGAAATCATAAAAATGTAAGCCTAAAAAAGAAAGAATAACAACTCCTGAAATGATCATGTTTCGGGATACCCAACTGGCGTTGGCAGAACCTTTGTAAGAAACGTACTTGATGCGTCTGGATCGAGAGTTTTGATACTCCAATACCAGACCCATGATAAAGTGAAAAAGAACCCCAAAAATCAGAATGGGTTGCAGCACAAACTGAACCAAAGGGTTATTGCCCATAAAATGGGAAATTAAATTAAAAATTCTTTCACTAAAAACCGAAGTCATGTTGATGGTAAAATGCTGTCCCAAAAAAAGAATTAGGAAAAGGCCCGATAGCGCCATAGCTACCTTTCTGGCGATAGTGGATGAAATCATTTGTTTTGGTTTATCCTAACAAAATTACTCCATAAACGTTGAAAAGAAAAACCTATGTGCTTAAATTTTTAAGTGATTGTTTCGGTACTCTAATGTTTAAGATTTGAAGGATCTAATGGGATTGAATCCATTTTTTGTTAAACAAAATTTACCCAAATCGGTGTCACTCAGATGAATTTTAATAATTTTAAAAATTAAAAAAAACAGAAAATCCAGCAGATGCGCTACCAACCCCTATCGTCACGTCTATATTCCAAAAACAGGAATTCTTTTATGAGTGAAATGAAGAGGGGTGGCTTAGCGGTTTTTAATTCCAATGACATCTATCCCATTAGTGCAGACAGCACCCTGCCCTTTGCTCAACACCGAGATATATTTTACCTCAGCGGAATCGATCAAGAAGAAAGCATTTTGTTGTTGTTTCCCGATGCTTCAAAGCTCGAACATCGTGAAATATTATTCATCAAAAAAACCAGTGAATTGATCGCTGTTTGGGAAGGCCAAAAACTCACTCAAAAGCGGGCTACTGCTCTTTCTGGAATTGAAAGTGTTTTCTGGTTGGACCGGTTTGAAGAATTGTTTGAAACATTGTCCAATGAGGCCAGCATCTTTTATTTCAACACCAATGAGCATTTGAGAGCCAAAGTAGAAACCCAAACCCGTGAAGATCGTTTCATCAAATGGGCCAAGGCTAAATTTCCCAATCATTCCACTGCAAAAAGTAACTTCATATTACAAAAATTACGGTCGGTAAAAGATGTGGAGGAAATCGATCAAATCAAGAATGCCATCGACATCACAGAAAAAGGGTTCCGCAGAGTATTACCCATCATTAAACCGGGAGTTTGGGAGTATGAAATCGAAGCAGAATATGCCCACGAATTTATAAAAAACAGATCCAAGGGATTTGCCTACACCCCCATCATTGCCGCTGGGAAAAACAACAATGTATTGCATTATATCGACAACAACAAACAATGTCGGTCGGGCGATTTAATCCTTATGGATGTTGGAGCAGAATATGGAAACTATGCCAGTGATATGACACGAACGCTTCCCGTTTCTGGAAAATTCAGCCCACGACAGCGCGCTGTTTACGAAGCCGTTTTGAGAGTCGAACAGCAAGCGATGCAATTACTGGTTCCCGGAATAATCCTCAAAGAGTACCATCAAGAGGTCGGTAAAATCATGACTGAAGAATTGATCCATCTGGGACTGCTCAACCCAACGATCGTTAAAAATCAAGACCCTGAAAAACCTGCTTATAAAAAATACTTTATGCACGGCACTTCTCATCACTTGGGCTTGGACACTCACGATTATGGAATAGCCGACGCACCTCTACAAGCCAATATGGTGGTTACGGTAGAACCTGGCATATACATTCCTGAAGAAGGGTTTGGCATTCGTATCGAGGATGATGTAGTCCTTCAAGAGCATGGAAACCCCATCAACTTGATGGAAAATATACCTAAGGATCCCGACGAAATTGAACGGTTGATGCAAGGCGCTTAAGGCATCGGGAAATCCACTAATTCTTTGAGTGAAATTTGTAAACCCTTCGAAATGCGTAACAAAGTTTTGAAAGTGGGATTGGTCCCCCCCAATTCGACTCTTCTCAGGGCAGATTCCTCCATTTCGGCCAAATCACTCAGTTGAGCCTGAGTGAGTGATTGTTCTTTTCTTAAACGAGCAATTCTTTTCCCCAGTTCAATGATCACAGATTTTTCGAATTCTTGCACTTTTTAAGCTTAAATAATCAAGCTAAGTTTTGTGGGAAGAATTGTACAGAACATTTTTGTTCTGTTGGGGTGGTTTTACTATATTTGTTCCTGGGATTTAAAATTTAATTTTATTCCCATGTTTAACAATTGCACCCTCCCCCGCAACCTTTATCGGTTGCGGGATTGTATTTTGGTCTAAATCTTTGGATCAAATAGTACAGGGACCACAATCCTAAAAAAGCCGAAACGACATATTGTATAATCTCCATTATTTAAGAATTTGATAGGCCATGAATGCTACAAGATAAGCAATAATAGTCATTGAAAAAAGCTGAAGCATGGGCCATTTCCAACTATTGGTTTCTTTTTTGACAATGGCGAGGGTACTCATGCACTGCATGGCAAATGCATAAAACAACATGAGAGAAATGCCCGTCGCCCAATTGAACAATTTACTTCCATCGCTCCTGACCTCACCGGCCATCCTACTTTTGATGGTTTCTTCTGCATCACTTTCCACGCTGTAAATCGTGGCTAATGTGGCCACAAATACCTCACGAGCAGCAAATGAACTGATTAGCGCAATCCCTATTTTCCAATCATAACCTAAAGGTCGAATGAGCGGTTCTATGCTTTTACCCAAAATACCGATGTAGGAATTTTCCAACTTAAAGGAGGCTATTTTTTTCTCCAATTCCATCTCATTGATGGGTTGAGAAGCATATTTTTGGGTTACAATTTCTTCGGCATTAGAAAAGTTGTTTCCCGGGCCAAAAGAAGCCATAAACCACAATAATATTGAAATGGCCAATATGATTTTTCCCGCCTCAACCACAAAGGATCGGGTTTTTTCCCAAACGGTAAGCGCTACATTTTTCAATAAAGGGAGCTTGTAATTGGGCATTTCAACCACAAAATAAGATTTGTTCGGAGACTTCAGAAACCTGTTGAGTAGTGAGGCAGAGAGAATGGCCATCAAAAATCCAATCAAATAAAGCCCCATGAGGGTCAGCCCCTGATAATTAATGCCCAACCAACGGTCGTTTGGAACCACCAGTGAGATGAGGATCATATATACCGGCAGTCGCGCAGAACAAGTGGTAAAAGGAACCACCAATATGGTGATCAATCTTTCCTTCCAGTTCTCAATATTTCGGGTGGCCATAACGGCAGGAATGGCACAGGCGGTTCCCGAAATCAACGGCACTACACTTTTTCCACTGAGCCCAAATTTTCTCAAACCACGATCCATCAAAAAAACGACGCGACTCATATAGCCCGTTTCTTCCAAAACGGAAATGAACAAAAACAGGAAAGCGATTTGTGGGATGAAAATCACGATACCGCCCAAACCCGGAATGACTCCTTCTGTGAGCAAGTCGGTCAAAATTCCCGCCGGCATCTTGGTTTTGGTCCATTCACTCAAATGAGCAAAACTGGCATCGATAAAATCCATTGGAACACTGCTCCAATCAAAAATAGCTTGAAAAATCGTCAGTAGAATCAGAAAAAAAATGATGTATCCCCAAAATTTGTGGATCAGCAAATTGTCCAATTTACTCCTCAAATCTTTCGCCTCATTCCGGTTCACGTGATAGGTTTCCTTAAGAATGGTATTGATCGTTTGATAGCGTTTGATGGTCTCACGCTGCTGTAATTTTTTGAGGTATGATTTTGACTGGGTTTTGAATTGTGCCGTATCGGGCACCTTTTGCCTTTCCAGTTTGGTGAAATTAACATCTTGAGTGATGACCAACCAAAGTTTGTAGAGCGATTGATTGGGGAATGCTTTGCTCAGACCTTCAAAATAATTTTGATCAATCGAATTGGGGTCCAATATTGGGGTGGTAGAAATAGAAGGGTAATCGACCAAAATTTGTTTGAGCTCATCCACTCCCGAGTTTTGTCGAGTGCTCACCAAAACCACCCTTGTATTGAGTCGTTCTTCGAGTTTTTCCCGATCAATTTTAATGCCTTTTCGCGGCATCTGATCGGACATATTGATCACCAAAACGGTAGGAATTTCTAAGTCCTTGATCTGGGTGAACAACAACAGATTCCGTTTTAGGTTTTCAACATCAGTAACCACTACCGCAACATCAGGGAAATCCGGGTCATTTTTGTTGAGGAGTAATTCAACGACCACACTTTCGTCCATTGAGGAAGCATTGAGGCTATAGGTACCGGGTAAATCGAGAATCCTTGCTTTTGTGAGTCGGTCCAATCTACAGCTGCCGTGCTTTTTTTCGACCGTAATCCCGGGATAATTCCCCACCTTTTGGTTCAGTCCAGTTAGGGCATTAAAGACAGAGGTTTTCCCTGTATTGGGATTGCCTATCAGGGCAACGTTGATGTTTTTAATCATCCATCAGGGGTTTTACCATAATATAACGGGCAACCTCCTTCCTGATGGCCAAATGGGCTTCGTCGATTTTCAAATATAATGGATCCCGAAACGGCGCAATATAAAGCAATGAGATTTCGTTGCCGGGAAGACATCCCATTTCAATTAATTTTAGGGGCAAAAAATCCGTTTCGATCGATTCGATTATTGCTTTTTGTCCTAAGGCCAATTGATCTAGAGGGAGCATTATTTAGAATGATTTTAAAAAGACAAAATTATAAATTTTGGTTGATCTTGGGCGATAAAGTGAAGTTTATTTAGGAAGGAAAATATTCCTCCATCAATACATTTAATTCCTCCAACAACCTCTGAATTTCGTCAAGATCCGTTCCGTCGTAGAAGCCTCTAATCCTTCGGTCGGGATCGACCAGTATAAAGTTTTCGGTATGAATCATATCGAAAGGGCCGCCGTCACCGTCTTCTTTTACGGCCAAATATGACTTTCTAGCCAGCTCGTAAATTTCTTTTTTATCTCCGGTCACCAAATGCCATTTTGTGTCGATCACTCCCTTTTCCAGGGCGTATTTTTTGAGTTGAGCAACCGAATCGATTTGGGGGGTAACCGAATGAGAAAGAAGCATTACATGGGGGTTGTCGATTATTTTTTCCTGCACTTTGAGCAGGTGATCCGTCATGGCTATACAAATGGTGGGGCAAGTGGTGAAAAAGAAGTCTGCCACATAAATTTTTCCCTCAAAATCTTGGGGAGTGATCCGCTTACCGTTTTGATTGATCAGTGAAAAATTGGCAATGCGATGGAATTTTTTTTGATGTTGTATGGTGCTGTCCACCAATTCAAAATTGACCATGGCAGGTTGAAAAATGGGGAGCTTTGGAAGGGGAGACAAGGCCTTGTAAAAGAGCGTCAAAATCAGGATAGAAATGAAGGCAAAAACCCCGAAAAATTTCTTGTATTTTTTGAAAATCTCCCTCATTTCACAAAGATAAGTCATAAAAAATTTAAACCCTTCTGAGCAAAGGTTTTTGTGAAAATGGGTCTGGTATGTGTCTAAAATTGGTATTTTTGCTCTCCTAAATACCTTGCTATGGAACCTATTGTAATTAAGGGTATACAACTTTTGCTCAGTTTGTCTCTTCTTATTGTTTTACACGAATTGGGTCACTTTATCCCTGCCAAAATATTCAATACCCGAGTTGAAAAGTTTTTTCTCTTCTTCGATGTCAAATTTGCTTTAATCAAAAAGAAATTTGGAGATACGGTTTATGGGATTGGCTGGCTGCCCTTGGGCGGCTATGTCAAAATTTCGGGGATGATCGACGAAAGCATGGATAAAGAGCAAATGCAACAACCCCCAAAACCTTGGGAGTTTCGCAGCAAACCTGCATGGCAACGTTTGATTATCATGTTGGGCGGAGTCACCGTCAATTTGGTATTGGGTTTCCTCATTTACATGATGATACTATTTGTGTGGGGTAAAAACACACTCCCCAATAGTGCATTACCGATGGGTATGGGTGTCACACCTTTGGCAAAAGAAATCGGTTTCGAAAAAGGCGATCAAATCCTTTTGGTAGATGGCAAGCCTCTTGAAGTGGCATTGGACATCAATAAAATGTTGTTGATACGAACAGTGAAAACAGTCGATGTACAGCATGCCGATGGCCGCAAAGAGACCCTCCAGATCCCACAAGACATAGGAGATAGGATGTTCAGCTCGGGAGACCTGAGTCCACTATACCCGCGTTTTCCTGCTGAAATCGACAGTGTATGGGAAGGCAGTGGTGCTTTTCATGCGGGATTTAAAAAGGGGGATAGAGTTATTGCCGCAAATGATCTGAAGATAGAAGACTGGGTAGAGCTACGTGATTTCAACAACGAAAATGCCAACCAAATTGTGAATTATGTAGTGGCCCGAGGTCAAACCAAAGATACCTTGCGCCTGACCTTGGATGCCGAAGGCAAAATGGGTGTTATGCCTGGAAGTTCGATAAAAATCAGTCAAGTGGAGCTTTCACTGGGAGAAAGTATGGTGGAAGGGTTTAGCTACGGCTATTGGACCCTTTATGATTATGTGGCTCAGTTCAAATATGTATTTACCAAAAAAGGAGCTTCTCAACTGGGAGGTTTTGGAGCTATCGGAAGCTTGTTTCCCGCCACTTGGGACTGGAGGGCTTTTTGGGCCAGCACGGCTTTTATTTCGATCATTTTGGCTTTTATGAATTTGTTGCCTATACCGGCTTTGGACGGGGGACATGTAATGTTTTTATTGTACGAGATGATCAGTGGAAGAAAACCCAATGACAAGTTTATGGAATATGCCCAGATGTTTGGTTTCTTTCTGTTGTTGGCTTTGGTAATTTATGCCAACGGGAATGATCTTTTCCGTTTTTTGTCTGATTAAATAATTCATTCATTTGTTTCATTTTTATATTTACTATATTTATAATAAATTAATAAGCGTATTGTCCTCATGAAATTTAGCATCCATTCTCTATTCCTCTCCTTTGCTTTGTTTTCTGCTGTAGTTGTTTCTGCGCAAGAGAAAAGTGTCCAAATTGAAGATTTTATTGCCGAACACCAAGGTTTTGAGGGAAATGAAGCTGGAGAGATCACGCCCATCAACATCAAGGCGATCAATAAAAGAATAAAGTTTTTCATAGAGGCCCGTTATTCCAATATAGTGGAGAGTACTCGAAATATCATTTGGGATTCCTATAAAACTTTTTTGAGTCCTTCCCATTTATACCACTACCATTCCTTTATCGCTCAGGTGAAAGTCAAGGAGCTGGATCGACTCAAATATGTAGAAGTCCGGTATAACCCTTATTTAAAGAGGGTAACTGGAGATTTTGTTTGGATTCCTGAAGATGAGGAATTTTACTTGATCGATGAAAAGGAGAAAAAGAAAGACAAGGGTCCCGATTTGTTGGAGCTCAATATTGCCAATCAAGAGCAAAAATCTGTGATTTCAGATTTTGTTTCTGAGCATCAGGGGTTCCTTGATATCATGGAAAGTAAAGGCTTGAAAACCTCCGAGATCGTTCCCTTGAATGTATTGGAGATCAATAAAACCATTCGAACTTTTGTAGAATCTACCTACTCCAATGTTGAATTCGTCCGAAACATCATCTGGGATTCTTATTCCACATTCATCAGTCCTTTTGATAAGTTTCATTATCACAATTTTATTGCTCAAGTTAAGGTTAAGGATGTTAATAGACTTAAATACCTTGAAGTATTCTACAATCCGAAAAGCGAAAAGGCTACGAGCGATTTTGTTTGGATTGAATCCGACGAAGAATTCTTTAGGGTTAAAGAGGCTAAAGAGTAATGAAACGTTCAGACTTCCTCATTTTGGCCGCTGCGTTCATCAGTTTCTTGTTTTCGGTTTACCTGTGGTTTAATGGTCAGCAACAAGAAGGACTTTATGTCGGCATTTGGGTGCCCTCGATTTTGGCCGCTGGCGGATACATCAAACAAATATCGAAGTAATGAGCCTCTCCTTCATCTTTGCGGTTGGAGTCATTGTATTTTTGCTCTTTTTGTTGGGTCTTTTTTTCAATAACAAAGAAGTTAACACGCATTTGCGGTCAAAAATCGAAACAGACACCCTAGACTACGATGGGTCTGGAAATTTTGGGAGAATTCCCAATAAAATGCCCAAGAATAGGGCCATATAAACCCAGAACATTCCCCCCTTTGCGTAGTGTTCTATCTACTTGAGACTTCCTTACCATCCACTCAAATGGGGATTGGTGGTTTTTAGAGTACGATTTGGATTGCCCATTTTTATTTATTTTAATTCCAAAGCACAGTACCATAGAGATGATGGTTTGCGCGATCAATCCATCATCAAATGGGGTAGGAAAAGAGAAAGCTCTGGAAAAATAGAAACTAAAAACAGTACAAAAAGACTGACTGCTAAAAAGGGCAGTCCTGCCCTACTGACTTTCCCGATGGGTGTTTTGCCGATACTGGAAGCTACAAACAAACAAACCCCTACAGGGGGAGTGGTGAGTCCAATGATCAAATTCAAGACTGCTATAACGGTAAAATGAATGGGTTCAACATCTACTTCGATGGCGACTTTGAGGAGTATTGGAAATAAAATCAAAAGAGCAGCAATGGTTTCCATAAAGGTTCCAATGAGAATCAACAGAAGGTTGATCAAAAAGAGAACGGCATATTTGTTGGTGGTAAATAATAATATCTGCTCAGAAATGCGTTGAGGAATCTGTTCTGTGATCAGTATAAAGCCAAACAAATTGGCAAAACCGACCAGTATCATTAATGAAGCCGTAGTTTTCATAGAGTCCAAAATGACAACCGAAATATTTTTAAGGTTGAGTTTTTTGTAAACAAAAATTCCGATAAAAAGCGCGTAGATGACAGCAATTACAGAAGCTTCTGTAGGAGTGAATACCCCTCCTATTATTCCGAAAAGGATGATAAGAGTCATCAACAAAGCCCAAAACGTATTGGCAAAGCTTTTCAGGATTTGAGAAGGGGTGCTTTTTTGATGCCTGGGGTAATTCTTTTTTTTGGCGACAACATAGGCAACTCCCATGAGGCCAATTCCCAAGAGTATTCCTGGTAGGGCTCCAGCGAGGAAAAGCTTTCCTACAGATAAGCCACTCAATGTGGCTGCAATGATCATGGGCAGGCTGGGGGGAATGATAGGCCCTACAGTGGAGGAGGCCGCCGTTATGGCGCATGAAAAGTCGCTGTCATAGCCTTCTTTCTTCATGGCGGGAATCATGACCGCTCCCAAACTGGCAGTGTCGGAAATGGCTGTACCCGAAATCCCTGCAAAAAGCATAGACGCACTGATGTTGACATAAGAAAGTCCACCCCGAATGTGGCCCAAAAGGTGGTTGCAAAAATCAATGATTTTATCGGTCAGCCCCCCCTGATTCATCAAGTTTCCAGCAATGATAAATCCTGGAATACTCAAAAGGACAAAGACATCGATTCCAGCATACATTTTTAGGGGAACCACCACCAATGGAGTGCCTTCCAAAATAAAGTAAATCAAACAGGATAAACCCAAAGAAAAGGCAATGGGAAATCGAAAAAACAAACAAACAACAAAAACAAGTAGCAGGACTAATATCATGATTTCCAAAATTTAATTTTTTTCAAAAGGGTCAAAAGACTGAAATAACCAATAGAAAGACTTAAAATGAGTAAGCTTAAAAAAGGTACAACCATAATGATTTGCAAGCTGGGGGAACGTTCGCTGAATCCCATTTCAATCAAATCAAGGGAGTAAAAGGCGAAAGTTCCAAATAAAATCAAGCATAAAATAGGCGATATGAGATCTACTGTTTTTTGGGTTTGAGGGGAAAAACCGGCATAAAATGCTTCTAAAAAAACGAAGTAATTTCCTTTGTAAGCCAAACCCCCAGCAAATGCTGTAGCATAGATGAATAAAATTCTTGAAGCTTCCTCTGTCCAAGGGGGTACATCGTTGAGAAAAAATCGGGCATAAATCTGTAGAGTTACCGTGAATATGAATCCGAGGCTGGTCAATAGGGTTCCGTACTTCAAAAACTTGGATAAAATAAAGCTAAACCTCATTGGGTTATTTTTTTTATGGATTTATAGATCTCTTGCATGGGAGGGGACAAACTTTCAAAAACTGCTTTTTCCCCATTTTTCATAAATGCTGATTTGTCCACCTCAACAAAAATCATTCCTGCCTTTTGGAGTTCCTCTTGTACTTTGGATTCATTTTCGAGAAACAACCGATGCTCATAGGCTTGCATTTCTTTGGCTGATTCTAAAAAAATGGTCTTGAGATCTTGGGGTAATCTTTGAAATTGTTTTTCTCCGATGAGCGGATAACCCCAGGTAATGAGATGCCCTGTGAGGTTGAGGTATTTTTGCACTTCGCTAAACCCCGCATTTTTTATCATGGCAAAGGGGTTTTCTTGTGCTTCGATGGTGCCTTGCTGTAATGAGGAAAAGACTTCTGAAAATGCCATTGGAGTGGGTTTGGCCCCTAAAGCTTTCCATGCCACAACATAGGAGGGGGCATTGGGCACTCTGATGATGAGTTCGTTTAAATCATCGGGATGCTTGATCGGGCGATTGGAGGTCAAATGACGTTCCCCACGCTGGAAATAACCCACAGGGCGTAGGCCTATTTTCTCGATCATCTCTTTTTCAATCTGTTTTCCGATAGCACTATTGATGAGTTTGTGCATGGCAATGGTATCTCTGAGTAGAAAAGGCATGTCGGAAAAGGTGAGGATTTCTGCGAAATTGGTCAGCGAGCCTGCTGAGATGGTCATGTCGATGACCCCTGCGCGTATCAACCGGATGGCTTCCAATTCTTTAGCCAATTGTTCTGAGGGGTAAACTTCCAATTTCATTCGCCCTCCAGATCGTTCCTCCAAGAGCTGTCCAAAATAGTCGAAGGCCTTATACCAAGTGTGATTTTCTTTGACCAACATACTGGCCTTAAAAATAAATTCTGGTTTTTGATCAGTATTGGTGGCACAAGCCGAAAGAAGCAAGATCGATGAAATGACCACAATAAGGGGTATTGTAGTGTAAAATCTTCCTGATGTTTTGAGGACCTGATGCATGGCGTTCAAAATACTAAACTATTTCCTCCCAAATTAGGAAGATTTTTCGATTTATTGGTATAGGGAATAAAAGGTGAGGCGATCATGAAATATTGATGGGAACTGAGCAGTAGATTTTCATTGGAGGGGTGAGTTTCTTTTTTTATTGTTCTATTAGAAGGTCTTGGATTTTAAAATTCATCTCCATAGCCCTATTATGGGCTTCTGACATTTCAAGACCTGCCTTCATCTTGGGTCTTTGATGTCCCACGTAGGTCAACCAAGCATCTTTCATGATTTTCTGCCGAGAGGCAATTTTTGCAAGTATTTGAGTACCAATTCGATTAGAGGAAAGAAAGCGCTTCATATCGTTTATATGGTCCAGCTCTGCCCCTAAATTCAATAAAATCTCTTTGGCCATAGTAAAATGTCCCGCTGTATTGGGATGTATACCATCTTTGGCGAATACAAAAGTGGAATCCAAAAGCCGTTGATTTTGAAGTTCTTTTTTCATCGGATAATGAATGTCTATTACCTCCCATTGGGCACTACTGCGTTGGTCGATCAACCAATCCGAATAAACCTCAAGTACATGAGCATAATTATTGCTGTTGGATCCTTCATATATCGGTGGGGTGATGTGAATGATTTTGGCACCAGATTTTATGACCTCTTGGTGAAGAAAGTGAATGCCTATTTTGAATTTTTCAAAACGTTGAGCATCCAATGGCAAATAGATTCCATCATTCATACCATAACAGGCCAATACCAGATCGGGTTTGACCTTGGTGAGTAGTCTTTGAAGACGTTCCTTTAGGTCTGGACGAGGAAATGCTCCATTGGCATGATTGGATTCTGATAGGCCGGATACGGTCTCGCTTGGCAAACCGAGGTTTATGATTTCATACTTTTTTTGGGGATGATGTGTGGTGAAATAGGCATCGATAAAATTAATATAATCCCCCGCATAAGTAATGCTGTTCCCAATAAAGACGATCCGATTGACCCCTTCCTCAATGGGATAGGGCTGGGTGTAAATTTTAAATTGAAATCCAAGCAGCAAAACAATACTAAACCCTCTAAATCCCATTTTGATTTTTGATTTAAATCATTAAATCCGCTTCATCTATTTTTGGCTCATCTAAGCTGTCCCAATCAATGAGGTTGACTCGATATAACGAACTGTGTATTAAAAGGCGATGGACAAATATATTCTGTAAACAAGATATACTCCCGTTATTGCCCATATCCACCATCGGTTTTTCATGTACCATTCCATATGGCTAATATATCAATAGTTTGTGAAAACACATCAAAGACATTGAAAGGATACTCAATAGCATGCTTCTGAATTTTCTGTTTTTAAAGCAGATAAAATCGATAAAAAATTTGAGTATTTTAATGGGATAGTTTTATATTTGCGTCCGAATTCCTCCTTAGCTCAGTTGGTTAGAGCATCTGACTGTTAATCAGAGGGTCCTTGGTTCGAGCCCAAGAGGAGGAGCAAGCGTAACCGCTGACTACACTTACGATACCAACCAAATTAAGCCCAGCATTGCTGGGTTTTTTCTTGGTCTCTCCCACTCTATCCAACTGTATTCTCGTAAAAAAAATCAGTAAGGCTAAAGTCTATATTTTACATTTAAATTTACAAAAAATCCCTCTTTTTGGCACGAATTTGGCACGATTTTTTACTCGAATTTCTCTCGAAAATCCTTTTCTCGGAGCTGTTCTCTACTATGCCGAGATTACCTTTTTTGGCAAAAATTGATGTGGAGTTTGATGATGGTAATTTCTCCAACTGCCAGTTAAAAACTATCAAAAACTACTTTTTTTATTCTTGTTGACAGTATCTAATCTTGGACATTATAAAAAGTAAAAACAAAATATTACTTTTTGGTTACTTTATAAATGATCGTTGGAAATCATTATAAGCCAACCAAACTTCAGTCATAATCGTAAGGCTGTTGGTTCAGGTAAAATAAGCTGTAAGAATTGCGAAGGTATCCTTTATAGATTTCGTGTCCACCCTGCCTTCATTCAACTTACCGCATTTTACGCCAACAAGTAGAGTGGCATCTACAAAACTTAAATCTATCTATGTGGAGGGGTGGAGCAAACAACTTAGAATTAAAGATTTTTAAACTTAGTGGAGTAGTAGTATTCGAATTTGTATAAAATATTTCTACACACTGTATTATTTAGTATGATAGAATGTATAATGAACTTAGACCAAAATTTTAAAAAAATGAAAAAATCAGAAACTATAATTTTCAAGCTCTCAAAACAGGACAAACAGAAACTATTGGAACTTTCAGAAAACAAAAGATTATCAATATCCTCCTACATAAGAATGATACTATTTCAGCAATTATAAATATGAAATTTATTGGTGCTGCCAGCAATATCTACTCCCTCCTGAAGCATTTCTTTTACATCTTGACCCTGCTTTTGTAGTTGCATTACACCTGCCTACATAGTTTGCCTTCTTAGGTTTTGGCTTCACATAACTCGATGACTGGTTCTGATGCAAATAACAGTAACCATTTGAATTAGTAGTTTTGTTTCTACATCTATTGCTTGTAGATTTAGCTACCCCATCACATTGAGCTGAAACACTTTTTGAGGATAAGCTATACCCGCCTGATGATGAAACTGTGAAATCCCAGTTCTTCAAAACTACTTTAGACTCTAATTCCTCTTCTATATTATCAGGTAGTTCACTTAAGAAATCAATCCCAGTTAAAGACTCTATTTCATCTACTGATACCACATAAGAGGAAAGGCTACCTGATTGATTAGCATTAGATAACAGAAATCCTATCATTATGTTTTTTTCAGGAGCATAAATTACTTTGTAATACTTAGAAGGTATTGTAACTCTGTTACTTCCAATCGTACCTAAGTTGTTAGAACTCAAAACACCTGCTGTTGAAACGAATATATCAAACTTCTCACCCCACCCTCTAACTAATGACTCAAGTCTTTTCCATATACCTCTGTTAAAACTCGGATTCTGTGGAGACATATTGGACATATAAAAAGACTCTGACATTGCAACAGAATTATACTTCATATCTCCTGCTGGAACCAAATGACCTCTATCGTATCCAGAGCCTTTATAGTCGCTTAATTGAGCTGATTTGGTTGAAACTAAAGGGTCTGGCTTAAATGAATCTGTTCTGGGTGTAGTACCGCTTAAAAAAGCTGGATATAGCTTGTAATGAACCCAATTAGCTTGTTCGTGGGCTTCATTGTATGATAGAGTATAGTACTGATGCTTTACAATCTCTCCACTTGATTTAGGTAAATATTCCTGAGAGAATAAACTAAAGCTAAAAAGGACTATTGAAACAAATGTTTCTAATTTCATAAAACAAATTACAAAATCTTTAAAATTTTCTTACTCTAAAGGCATAACAAAATAAATGATGGCTAAGTATAATAAAAAGGGTTAAGGACAAAGAATTAGAAGGATTAAAGAGATGAGTAAAGGTATCCAAGCTATCATAAACTACCTTTATTTCCTTTTCAGCTCGTCTAAGGTTTTACCCTCACTATTAATCCAATAAACCCAACCATTTGTACTTCTTGCAAGAACTGTTGCAGCAGCAGAACTCGGAGATGAAAAAATGTGGTCAGAAGTAAAGATTAGAACATCGTTTTCTTCCTTTAGAATACCATCTTGTATTAGTTTTCTTCTCATATTCCGAATCCCATTACTAAGGGTTGGAGTTTCATCAAGGTTACATTTTCCTCCTTTATAAACCACAAAACCATCATCCGTAATTTCTCCTTCTGCAAATGCTTTTTTTCCCTTACAGAAAAATACATCTTTTTTATTCCAAGAAATAAATTGTAATTTAAAGATGTTTCGATTTAACACTTTTAATAATGAAAAAGTTCAAAACTATCTTGATAGTCACATTAATTCCAGTTGAAGGAAAGGGAAAACTGAGTTTATAAAATGAATATTTAAATATTTTAATAAATTTAGACTCTAAATGAAATTAACATTAAAAAATTTCTACTACTTTAACATTTATGGTTGTTAAATGAGATAAGTAAATAAACCAATATAAATAATGCTATGAGTGAAAAAGTCATTTGGGAAGGTAAACCATCTCAACTTGTAAATTTATCTTCTTACTTATTTTGGTTACTACCAATAACGTGGTTTGGGTTAGGTATAATTATTTCACTCTATAAATACTTAAAGGTTACTACACATAAAATTAAAATAACAAACCAAAGAATTATTGAAGAATATGGTATCCTATCCAAAACAACAGAAGAATTAGAATTGTTTAGAGTAAAAGACATCACACTCCACCAATCTTTTTGGTATAGACTGTTAGGAATCTCTGTTATTAGGTTAGCAACTTCAGATAAAACATCACCTACACATTATATTGTAGGAGTAGTAGATGGTAAAAATTTAAGAGAACAACTTAGAAGTGTTGTTGAAAAAAGAAGAGAAGAGAAAGGTGTGGTAGAAAGAGATTTTGATTAAGTATGAGATTAATATCAATAGATGATTAAAAAGTAATATTTATAGGTAAGATTAAAGATTAAATTAAACATAGAAAGTAAGAGAAACACCCATTAGTTAGGGTATTTTTTTTATATAAGTATTTGATATATAACTATGTAAGTAGTTGAAAGTCAGTTATATTGTTCATATCTTTATATTAACATTAAAATTTGAATTTATAAATTGTAAAAAAATAAAAAAATGGGGAAATCAGCACAACTACTAAGATCTTTGCGAAAGTCTATCGAAAACTTCGACTATAAGTCTGCAATTAAAAAGAGTGGAGACGAAACTAATACCAGATACCTCCTAATCCACCCGTTTCTTGAACTTCTTGGATATAAAAAAATGGTGGATTTCGACCACGAATACGTCGCAGACATAAAAGGAAAAAGGGGTACTAAGGTTGATATTGCAATTACTTTTGGTAAAAAAAAGCCCTTAATTTTGATTGAATGTAAAAAAGTTGGACAAAAGCTCAATGACAATCATTTCAAACAACTCAACGAGTATATAGTTTATACTCCATCAGCAATGATTGGAATTTTAACAAACGGATTAATATGGAATTTTTATATCAAGGGTGATTCTGGGCTCAATCATACTCCATTTTTCACATTTGACTTGGAAAATTATAATAATTCCGAACTTGAAGATTTGGCGATGTTCCTAAAGAGCGAATTTAACGAAAACGAGATTAAGGAAGAGGCTGAATCTATTCACTTCTTGGAAAAGTTTGATGATGCTTTATTTACAGTTTTGAACAATCCTACAGCTCCTATAATAAAATCAATTTATGAGACAATGGGAGGAAAAAGGGTTACTGATAAAATTGCTGGTAAAATATCTGAACTGATAAACTCGATTTCATTAAAAGGAATTTACGAGAGAATGGTAATTGAAGAAGCCAAAAAAAATTCATCAGGAATTGTAACTACTGAAGAGGAGATGAAGGCTTTCAATGTGATCAAAACTATGTTTGCGATGAGCTCTAAATTTAAAAATACTGAAATAGAGAGAATTAGTTTTCGAGATCAGAAAAAATCCTTCAAAATACTGGTAGATGAAAATCAAAAGAAGTGTGTATGCGATATAATTCTCAAAGACAAGGTCAATTATATTGAAATCAACAAAAAAAGATACGAGATTGAAGATGTTACGGTTGTTGAAATTACAAAACACAAAAACGCGATAATTGCCTCGGCACTAAAGCATCTCTCTTAATAATGTGAATTCAAAACTTAATAAGTAAGAAAACTTGATTTAGACAGATTCTGGAGATGGATTGAATACGAGGAAGGTAGGGACTTTCATCTATGATTTACTATTGGCCTATGGTTTTGGACCTTCTCTAATAGCAAGATTAAAAAAAGGCTTGTATAACCTCTCGAAAGTTGATAGAGAAGTATTAAAAGGCTAATCAAATCATCGGCATATCCTCTTCAGTAAGTTTTACAATACACTTTACCAAGAATGAAACAAGCTACTAATGAAGTAAATGAAGACTTGCCCTTGTTTTTTTAATCACAACCTCTAATTAAGTTTAGGGGGGGTCTATTTAACAAATATTTGTGAAGGCATATACTCTTCATTAAATTCAGGGATTAATTGTATATTGGACAAGTTACCATAGACCTGAAAAAATGAAATATTCTGTTTCCTTATTATCTTTTTGCTTTTTATCATTTATACTTATATTCAGCTGTTCAACTGAAGAAGAAGAATCTGTTGCTTCAGTAGTTCAAACACCAGAGCCTATTGAATATACATTAACAGTATCAGCTGCAGATGGAGGTACGGTATCTACCCAAGGAGGAACATATAAAGAAGGGGCTGAGGTTACTATCACAGCTAAAGCGAATGAGGGATATAGATTTACAGGTTGGGAAGGAAATAGCTCTACTACTGAAAGCCTAACCATTACTTTAAACTCTAATCAAACCTATAAGGCATTATTTGAATTAATACCAATTTATACACTTACTGTAACTAAAAGTGAAGGAGGAACAGTATCCACTGAAGGCGGAAAATATCAGGAAGGTACAGAGGTTAAAGTAACTGCAACCCCAAATGAAGGATATGAATTTGTGGGTTGGGAAGGGAGTGATGAAACATCAAGTGAGTTAACATTTTCAATCAACTCGGATTTAGATTTAAGTCCAATCTTCCAAATAATTAAATCAGAGGAAAGTTTATATTACTCAAATGGGGACATAGTGCCAATTGAACCGATTATTTTTTATGACCGAGAATTGAATGTCAATGGAGTAAAGCTAATTGCTGCAGGTAATATTGGAGGTCAAGAAGCTGTACCCAATTTTTGGGTGTATAAAACTGCTCGGGTGTATGAATTACTTTTAGATAAAGATGGAGAAGATATCGATGCTAATTCTCAACTAAATATGATAAAAACTCTT
>JAURMQ010000064.1 GCA_030830625.1 Flavobacteriaceae bacterium | reverse complement strand
TTATTTTGATTGAATCTAAATAAAATCTAAAAACGTTAAAAATAATCAAGTGATTCATAGGAATTGGTCCGTCAATAAAAAATAAAAAGGAAGCGATATCGGATTAATTTCATGCATAAAATGTTTTCAAAAAAAGACTTTAATCTCTATTAAACACGCTCAAATGGAGTAAAAATGCATTGAATACCAAATTTTTGAAGGGATTCAACAGTCCGTTTTTAAACCAGATTTCGTTTCGTAAGAGAGTATTTTCGTGATAAGAACTTTGTGAGACGGCATTGGATGATTATTTCCTTATATTTGCATGCAATTAGTTTTAAATTAATTGCTTATGACTTCCGATAAATTTGTTGGCCAAGGACTCACCTACGACGATGTGTTGTTGGTTCCTTCCTACTCAGAAATCTTACCCCGTCAGGTCTCTATCATTTCTCGTTTTTCCAGGAATATAACATTGAATGTGCCGATTGTTTCGGCGGCAATGGATACGGTAACAGAGAGCAGAATGGCCATTGCTATGGCGCAAGAGGGTGGAATTGGTGTATTGCACAAAAATATGACCATTGAAGAACAAGCCAACAAGGTGAGAACTGTAAAAAGAGCCGAGTCGGGAATGATTATTGACCCTGTTGTTCTGACGGTAGATTCTTTTGTTAAGGATGCCAAGGATAATATGGCGCACTTCAAAATAGGAGGGATACCCATAGTGGATGAAAAAAACAGCCTGTTGGGAATTGTCACCAATCGTGATTTACGTTTTGAAAAAAATGATGCGCGTCCCATTTCGGAAGTAATGACTTCAGAAAACCTTATTACGGTAAAAGAGGGGACTTCGCTGGAAGAAGCTGAGGTGATTTTAGAAAATCATAAAATTGAAAAGCTTCCCGTGGTAGATGCCAATAATATTTTGGTGGGTCTTATCACTTTTAGAGACATGACCAAACACAGGGCAAAACCCAATGGGAATAAAGATAAGTATGGAAGGTTACGGGTTGCCGCTGCAGTGGGGGTAACAGCCGACTTGATAGAACGAACATCAGCACTGGTACAATCCAATGTAGATGCCGTAGTGATCGATACCGCTCATGGGCATTCCAAAGGAGTCGCTGCTGCGTTGAAACGTGTTAAAGAGGCTTTTCCTGATTTGGATGTTGTGGTCGGTAATATTGCAACGGCAGAAGCTGCCAAGTATTTGGCCGATATGGGCGCTGATGCCGTTAAAGTGGGTATAGGACCGGGGTCTATTTGTACGACCCGAGTCATTGCCGGGGTGGGATATCCTCAGCTTTCGGCTATTACTGAAGTTTACAAGGCTCTTGGGGGGTCAGAGGTACCCATTATTGCCGATGGAGGAATCAGATACACTGGCGATATTCCCAAAGCCATAGCCGCTGGGGCCGATGCGGTCATGTTGGGTTCACTTTTGGCGGGAACTCAAGAATCGCCAGGAGAAACGGTTATTTTTGAAGGAAGGAAGTTCAAAACATATCGTGGCATGGGCTCGGTCGAAGCCATGAAAAAAGGCAGCAAAGATCGTTATTTTCAAGATGTAGAAGACGATATCAAAAAACTCGTACCTGAGGGTATTGTGGGGAGAGTTCCTTACAAAGGTGATTTGAATGAAAGCATTCATCAATTCATTGGTGGGCTCAAA
Source organism: Flavobacteriaceae bacterium (assembly GCA_030830625.1). Taxonomy (GTDB): domain Bacteria; phylum Bacteroidota; class Bacteroidia; order Flavobacteriales; family Flavobacteriaceae; genus UBA8316. The sequence goes on along the minus strand of JAURMQ010000064.1, from coordinate 3,819 downwards.
GCCGGCATGGGCTATTGTGGAACCAAAGACATCAAAACCTTACAAGAGAAGGGCAAATTTGTTACCATTACCGCCTCTGGAATTAAGGAAAGCCATCCTCACAACATCAGCATAACCAAAGAGGCTCCCAATTATAGTCCTTAGTTTAGTAGGCTACAATTTTATGAGTGAATATTTTATGATCGGTAGTTTCGATCCGAATGATGTAAAGATTCTCCCTTTCTAAAGGGATAGGAATAACCACCTTTGAAAAATCTTGGATGTTCATATCCACAATAATGTTCCCAATGATCGAATAAATTTTTAAATTGCCACTAACCAGAGTCCCTTGGATCAAAAGGGTATTGTCTTGGTAAAGAATATGGAACGGATCATTTTGGTTGGAGATCGCCTGAATGTTAAAAGGACAGGGAGGAAGATGGGGACTAACTTGATGAAAAGCTAATGAGAAAAGAGTACAACAAAAAGTAAGAAATTTTTTTTTCACTACTTTTAAATATGTAACTAATTTACATTTTTTTTTAATATGTTCAAAAAAATATCAACACATTAAGATAGTGTAAATCAAATGTATATAATATTTATTAAGAACAAAAAATAAAAATTGTTAATAATTCATGTCGTATGTTGACAAAAACGCGTTCCCATTGAAATGAAACAGAACTTCCGCCTATCCCTCTATTTGTGGGGTTTATTGTTTATTCTAACAAGTGTATTGCTCTCTTGTGACGGAGTCAACTCTTCCGATTCAGAACGATTGATTGCTCGTGCAGAAAATCATTACTTATATCTTTCCGATGTTAAACGATCTTTTGATGGGTTTACTTCCAAAGAAGACAGCTTGATTAGGGTGACAAAATTCATAGATGAATGGGCGCGACAAAAATTGTTGTACGAAAAATCTTTAATCAATTTGCCGGAAGAGAAAATTACTCAACTGAATGATCTGGTCAATAATTATCAATCAGATTTATTCATGAATGCTTATCGTGAATTTGTGCTCAAATCCTCTATGGACACATTGATGACCGAGGGCTTAATTAGAGCTTTTTATGAGGAAACAAAGCATAATTTTAAACTTAAAGAACCTGTTTATAGGATCAGATACATCAGTTTTCCTCTCGATAATGTAGATCAAAGGGAAATCACTAAACGGTTCAAAAAGTTCGATGAAAATGATGTCGTTTTCCTAGATTCATTATCCTTTCAATTTTCCAACTTTTTTTTATCTGACTCCATATGGTTGAATGAGGTTGAGATTCGGGATCAATTGTTCTTTTTGGACGAACTTCAACAGGACCGTTTCTTAAAAACCCCTAATTATTATGAGGTAAAAGACAGTTTAGCTTTATATTTGTTAACGCTGGTTGATTGTCTGGATCGAGGCAACATTGCACCCTTGTCATACGTGGAGAACACCATTAAGGACATCGTTTTTAATAAAAGGAAAATTGAATTTTTAAGATCTTTTGATAATGATATTCTACAAGATGCCATTAAAACTAAGAAATTTGAAATATACTAAGTATATGAAAGTCAAATATTTATTTATATTAATTACAATAAACACTTCAATATTAATTGCGCAACAAAGTAAAACTAACCTTCCTTTGAGAATTAAGGTGGATGGGGTTTCAGCAGTTGTGGGGGATTATGTAATTCTCGAGTCCGATATTGATAAGACCATTGTAGAAATGGAGTCGCAAGGCATTTCTACCAAGAACATAAGCCGTTGCGAATTATTGGGGAAATTGATGGAAGACAAGTTGTATGCCCACAATGCCATTCAAGACAGCTTAGAAGTAAGCGATGAAGAAATTTACGATTATGTGGATCAGAGTATTTCGTATTTTACAGAGCAGTTGGGAAGTATCGAAAAAGTTTTAGAGTTTTATAAAAAACCCGATGAATTGTCTTTTAGAGATGAGCTTTTTCGCCTCAACAAAGTACAAAAACTTTCAGCGATGATGCAATCCAAGATTGTGGATGATGTGGACATTACTCCCGAGGAAGTTCGTAACTTTTTTAAACAGATAGGAAAAGATGAGCTACCGGTTTTTGGGACGGAATTGGAGATTTCTCAGATTGTAATAGAACCACGAGTTTCTGAAGAGGAAAAAGAGCGAATTGTCAATCAATTAAAATCCTTTAAAGTAGATGTTGAGGAATTAGGCATGAGCTTTTCTTCAAAAGCGGTTTTGTATTCACAAGATCCAGGATCGCGCTCAAGTGGTGGAAAATATACCCTCCACCGAAAAAAGCCTAGGATGGTAAAAGAATTTCGAGATATAGCATTCAGTTTACAAGAGGGGCAGGTCTCCGATCCATTCAAAACCGACTTTGGCTGGCACATCTTAACCGTAGAGCGCATCAGGGGACAAGAAGTCGATGTAAGACATATTCTTTTGACTCCTAAGGTGGATCAAGAACAGTTGGAGGAGGCTAGAAAGCTTATGGATACCTTGAGGGTCAGAATTATGAACGAGGAGATTAGTTTTGAAGAGGCTGCCTTTCAATTTTCAAGTGAAAAGGAAACCCGGCTCAATGGCGGTGTGATCATCAACCCAACTACGGGTGATAAAAGATTTGAATTGACAAAAATGGATCCCGTTTTGTACAATCAAGTCAGAGATCTGAAAGATGGACAGTTATCTGTTCCTTTGTTGGACGAAGAACGTTCCGGTTTAAAGAAATACAAAATACTGAAGGTCACAAATCGTTACGATGAGCATGTGGCAGATTATTCTCAGGATTATGTCAAAATAAAAGGACTGGCACTTAAGGAAAAGAAGTTGAAGGCCATAAAAAAGTGGATGGAGGAGAACATTGAAAAAACCTACATCAGCATGAATAAAGACTTCAACGATTGTGAGTTCAACAACAATTGGCGTAAAGAATAAGGGCTTATTTGAAGTACTTTAAAGGTACCCACAACATTCCAAAACATTCTCCACCGTCTTTACCCAAATGTTTGTGGTGCATTTTATGTGCCCTTCTCACGGCTTTGGCATAGCGATTATTGGAATTTCTGAACCATTTAAATCGTTGGTGGATAAAGATGTCGTGAACCAAAAAATAAGTGAGACCGTAGATAAAAATCCCAATGCCTATGGGGAGTCCCGCCCAAAAATTGTACTCCCCCCAAAGAATTACGCAGGAGGTACTGACGATGGCGTAGAAAATGAAGAACAAATCATTGCGTTCAAACCATGATTTGTGATCTTTCTTGTGGTGATCTTTGTGAAGACTCCAAAGAAATCCATGCATTATATATTTGTGAGAAAACCAAGCCATAAATTCCATGCTCAAAAAAGTGATGCATAATGTTCCCACCCAAAGAATCGTTTCCATTTACATAAGATTGAGGTGAAATTTGAGATAAGATTGAGCCAATACACTCATCTTTTGATAATTAGGGACCCTGATTCGCGCTGATTTTATTTTTTTAGACGGGGTATTTTTAAGTTTGATGAGCAATTTTCGGTAGTATTTATAAGCCGTATAAACCCCTAATTGAGCACTGTCTGGCAACTTAAAGATACCTTCTAATGCAAAATCAAAATCTTTTTCAATATCTGCTATGATAGCTGATTTACTGTTTTCATCAAAATCAGCAGGGTCGAGATCAGGGAAATAGGTGCGATCCAATACTTCAAAATCGGCATTGAGATCTCTCAAAAAATTCACCTTTTGAAATGCACTTCCCAAGGCCATAGCATGTGGTTTGAGTCGCTCAAACTCTTCTAAGTTTCCCTCCAAGAAAACATGCAGACACATCAAGCCTACTACATCAGCAGAACCATAAATGTATTCATGGTA
>JAURMQ010000063.1 GCA_030830625.1 Flavobacteriaceae bacterium | reverse complement strand
CTTTTTTTCCTTCAAAAAATTTAGGCGCTTATGGAGATGGAGGAGCCATTTTTACCAATGATAACGACTTGGCTCACACCATACGAGGGATGGTCAACCATGGGATGTACGTCAGATACCATCACGATGTGGTGGGCGTAAATTCACGTTTGGATTCAGTTCAGGCTTCTATTCTTGACATAAAACTGAAATACCTTGATTTTTATAATGAATCCCGTAAAGCAGCTGCTTTGAAATACAACCAGCGATTAGCCGATCATCCGAATTTAATCACCCCCTATAGAAAAGGGGATTGTGATTCTCACGTATATCACCAATATACTTTAAGAGTAATTGATAGAGATCGAGATGCTTTGGTGAATCATCTTAATGAAAAGGGTATTCCTTGTGGGGTTTATTATCCCATACCCTTGCATTTACAAAAGGCATATACAAATGATTCCTACAAAGCCGATGATTTTAAAGTAACGCTTCAGCTTGTAAAAGAAGTGATTTCTCTACCCATGCACACAGAGCTGGAAGATGATCAAATGGATTTTATTACGGATACGATCCAGAAATTTCTGAGATAAATAGTTAAATTTCGGCAGATGAGGTTGCTGCTTCAGGCGAAATTTTTCTCACCAAACCTTGCAAGACTTTTCCAGGACCAACCTCTATGAAGCTTGAAATCCCTTCCTCTATCATGGCATTGATGCTTTGGGTCCATTGAACAGGGGCTGTCAATTGGGCAATCAAATTTTTCTGAATTTCAATGGGATGGGTCACAGCACTTGCCTTGGTATTTTGATAGATAGGGCATGAAGGTTCGGAGAAGGGAGTACTGTCTATAGCGTGGGCAAGTTCGGTTCGAGCAGGTTCCATCAAAGGAGAATGAAATGCACCCCCCACAGCCAACACCAAAGCTCTTCTCGCTCCAGCATCTGTTAAACTTTTGCAGGCCAATGCAATTGCATCAACACTTCCCGAAATGACCAATTGGCCAGGGCAATTGTAGTTTGCGGCAACCACTATACCTTCGGTTTGACGGCAAATTTCTTCTACTATTTGATCTTCAAGTCCTAAAACAGCTGCCATAGTTCCTTTACTTAGGTTGCAGGCTTTCTGCATGGCTTCTGCTCTTTGGGAAACCAATTTTAGACCCGATTCAAAATCAATAACACCAGCAGCAGTTAATGCCGAAAACTCTCCTAAGGAATGACCTGCAACGGCATCCGGTTGAATTTTATCTCCCATCACTTTGGAAGTGATCACTGAATGAAGGTAAATGGCAGGTTGGGTGACTCTGGTTAGTTGAAGCTCTTCTTTACTTCCTTCCAAAAGGATTTTAGAAAGTTCAAAACCGAGTATTTCATCGGCAGCTTTAAACATTTTTTTGGCCGTTTCAAATCGATCAAACAACTCTTTTCCCATACCGGGAAATTGGGAACCTTGTCCTGGAAATACAAATGCTTTCATACAAAGATTATTTTTTAGTGTAGGTTATGAATGAATAGTCAAAATGAGCATCCTCCATTCGCTCTTCATTTTCGATGGTCCATTCTTTACCCTCAATTTTAGGAAAAAAAACATCTCCTTCAAATTGGGCGTGAATTTTTGTCAGTTCAATCATTGAGGCCCATTCAAACGCTTGTTCATATATTTGTCCTCCACCAATGATAAAGGGCTGAGGGTCTTTACTCGCGCTTTGAATGGCTTCTTCCAAACTGTGACATACCGTGATGCCTTCTTTTGAATAGTTTTGGTTTCTGGTCACTACAATATTGTGTCGATTGGGTAAGGCTTTCGGCAAAGATTCGAAAGTCTTTCTTCCCATGATGATGGCATGGCCCGTAGTCAAACGTTTGAATCGTTTCAAATCTTCTGGTAAGTGCCAAATCAATTGATTGTCTTTACCGAGCACTCGGTTTTCATCTATGGCTGCGATGATAGTGACTTTTTGATCGGGTACTGTAGATGATTTTGAATTTTGATACAACCCACTTATATCAAGTGCATTATTATTGGTTGTATCCATTTTTCCTTTTAGATTCATAGGAGTAATGGGAGGCGTGTTTTTTTTTTTTTTTACTTAATAAGGAAATTGTCTTAATATTTATTGAAATAGACTAATTTTGAAACAAATGTACGCTTTCTAATTTATTTATGACGTTTCATAAAGACTTCCCCGTCCTCAAGTCATCTACCTATTTGAATACTGCATATGTGGGATTAATGTCCCAATCCCTTTTCGATTTTAGGACGAATTTTGAGCAAAACTATTTGCGCCATGGCGACCACTACAAAATTAAGGCCTATGATAACTTAGGTCAAACTCATGCTACTATTGCAGATTTTATTGGATCTAAGAAAAATCAAACCTATTTGGTTTCCAATTTTACTGTAGGGATAAGATATGTTTTGGATCGTCTCAAAAAAGGGAGTGCTATTTTGTGCATCAAAGACGATTATCACTCACTTATAGATGCAATAGAAGAGAGAGATTTAAACCCCTTTTTTCTGACAATGGAAGAACAATTGGAGGAAAAAATCGACAAGGCTATGGCTCAAAATCATTTTGATGCATTGGTGATCAGTATTGTTCAATATACCAGTGGACTAAAACTGGATTTTGATTTTTTACAATCTTTAAGAGACAAATATCCCCACTTGCTCATTATAGGTGACGCTACCCAATTCATTGGAACCGACCTTTTCAACTTTTCTACTTCACCCTTTGATGCGGTTATATGCAGCGGTTATAAATGGTTGTTGGCAGGTTTTGGGAATGGATTTGTGGCCTTGTCAGATCATTTTTTAGAAGTCACGAATGTGACACAGGAAGTTTTTCAACAAAAAGTATTTGCAGGCCATTTTAACATACTCGGTGCAGCTTCATTGGTTTTTGCAATGGATTTTTTGAAGGCTCATGATTTTCAGCAATTGGTCAATAAAAACAAGTTACTCAGCAATACATTAAGAGAGGAACTCCTCAATATTGGATGGGTTCCCGAATTCCATGAACGTACTCATCAAAGCTCTATTGTAAGTATCGCCGCAGAGGAGGATGTGCTGAAAAGTTTAGAAAACCATAATATTAGGGCTTCATACCGAGGAAAATACCTTCGATTTTCGATACATTTTTACAATTCTCTTGAGGAAATTGATCAATTGATCGATACCCTTAAAAAGGAGATTTTAATATGAGTTAAATGGCAACCTTACCTCTTATCAACGGATGTGGGTCATATCCAATGAGTGAGAAATCCTCATACTTAAAATCAAAAATATCTTTAATTTCAGGATTCAAAATCATTTGAGGTAAAGGTTTCGGTCTTCTGCTGAGTTGCTCTTCCACCTGCTCTTGGTGATTAGAATAGATATGAACGTCACCAAAGGTATGCACAAAGGTGCCCGGCTTTAAACCGCAGACTTGAGCGACCATCATATTCAAAAGAGCATAGGAGGCGATATTAAAAGGTACCCCTAAAAAGAGATCTGCACTTCTTTGATAGAGTTGGCAGGAAAGATTTCCATTGGCTACATAAAATTGAAAAAAGGCGTGACAGGGAGGTAAAGCAGCTTTATTATTGGCGACATTTTCAGAGAAAGAAACAGAAGTATCGGGCATCACGCTTGGATTCCAGGCTGAGACAAGCATTCTTCTGCTGTCTGGATTGGTTTTCAACGTTTCAATTACCGCCTTTATTTGATCAATTCCTTCATCATTCCAGTTTCTCCATTGGTGGCCATAGACGGGACCTAAATCCCCTTTTTCGTCCGCCCATTCATTCCAAATTTTAACCCCATTTTCTGTCAAATAATTGATATTGGTATCGCCCTTCAGGAACCATAACAATTCGTGGATTACCGATTTGACGTGTATTTTTTTGGTGGTAACGAAAGGAAAACCCTCTTCCAAATTAAAACGCATTTGGTAACCAAAGACGCTTTTTGTTCCCGTTCCTGTTCGATCTGTTTTGCTTACTCCTTGCTCTTGTATGTAACGCACAAGATCTAAATACTGCTGCATGTTCCAAATGGTATATACATCAAAAATAAGGCATGCTGTAGATCCATTACTTGGAAATATAAATAGTTTTCAAAAAAAAATTAACAGCTATTTTTTGGACTCTCTTTTTGAAATTTCGTCCCGAATTTTGACCGCTTTTTCGTAATCCTCAAGGTTAACCAATTTGTCCAACAGGGATTTGAGTTTGGAAAGGGATAGTTTTTTCAGGTCGTCTGGAACTGGTTTCTGCTTGCTTTGTTCTTCAACAAAACTTTGGATCCAATCTTCACTTCCTTTATTTTTTTGATCATCTTTCATGCTACTTTCGTCAAAACCTGCTTGTTTGAGAATGGAATCATAAATGAATATTGGAGCTCCAAAACGAAGTGCCATGGCAATGGCATCAGAAGTTCGAGCATCAATGATTTCTTCTATTTTATCTCTTTCGCAGATCAAGCTTGAATAAAAAACACCATCTACTAATTTGTGAATGATCACTTGCTTGACATAAATATTAAATCTTTCGGAGAAATTTTTAAATAAGTCGTGGGTTAAGGGTCGTTTTGGTTTCAACTCCTTTTCCAGCGCTATAGCAATGGATTGTGCCTCAAAACCACCAATGATAATGGGTAACCTTCTATTGCCGTCTTCTTCAGTCAGGATAAGAGCATAAGCACCTGTTTGTGTTTCGCTGTACGAAATACCCTTAATGTTTAATTGAATTAACTTCATAAAGTCTAACTATTTCCAATTTAGTAAAAATATAAAGCAATTCCTCAGAAACCATAGCTTTTTAAGATAAGCTTGAATAAAATTATAGGCACTATACCCTCATATCATTCCGCATTTAATTAAATTTGTTCTGCAGAAAAAAAATATTAATGAAAACGATCCAATTCAGAGAAGCGATTTGCCAAGCCATGTCCGAAGAAATGCGAAGAGACGATACCATTTACTTGATGGGAGAGGAGGTTGCAGAATATAATGGCGCCTATAAGGCTTCTAAAGGAATGCTGGACGAATTTGGAGAGAAGCGCGTGATTGACACTCCTATCTCTGAGCTCGGTTTTTCTGGAATAGGGGTAGGCTCTACTATGACAGGCAATCGTCCTATTATAGAATTCATGACTTTTAATTTTGCCTTGGTGGGCATTGATCAAATTATAAATAATGCTGCCAAGATTCGTCAGATGTCGGGTGGACAGTTCCCTTGCCCCATTGTTTTTAGGGGTCCTACTGCCTCTGCTGGCCAACTGGCGGCCACACACTCTCAAGCCTTTGAGAGTTGGTATGCCAATTGTCCTGGACTTAAAGTAATTGTTCCTTCCAATCCCTACGACGCCAAAGGGCTTTTGAAATCTGCCATCAGAGACGATGATCCCGTAATATTTATGGAGTCGGAACAAATGTATGGGGATAAAGGAGAAGTGCCAGAGGGAGAATATACCCTTCCTATTGGTGTTGCTGATATCAAAAGAGAAGGAACAGATGTTACCATTGTATCTTTTGGTAAAATTATCAAAGCCGCTTATGCTGCTGCAGATTCATTGTCAAAAGAAGGCATCGAATGTGAAGTAATCGACCTTAGAACCATACGTCCTATGGACTATGAGGCCATTTTTACTTCAGTAAAAAAAACCAATCGATTGGTCATTCTTGAAGAATCGTGGCCATTTGGAAATATATCTACAGAAATCACCTATCAAGTACAGAACCAAATTTTTGATTATCTGGATGCTCCCATCGAAAAAATCAATACGGCCGACACTCCCGCACCCTACTCACCTGTTTTGTTGGAGGAGTGGCTCCCCAATAGCGATGATGTAATCAAAGCAGTAAAAAAAGTGATGTACATCCCATAATGCGTCATTTGTTCTAATTTTTTTTGCATCAAATAAAAGGCTGTCATTAGCCTGAATCACTAGTCAAGAATATTGGATGAATATACTCCTCGTGTTGTGAAGTTATCCTGATGCCTTTGATTGAGAATTATAGAAGTATAAAACTACATCTCAACGACTAATAAAAAAGCGTTTGGAGTATGGAATGTTTCGGAAAAAATGGAATTATTTTGTTACTATATCCTCGAACTGAACGGTGTTGTCAGCAATGTCTTCAACTTTTTCTGCCTCAATGGTGATGGACTTTTCTGTTTTTTCAAGTTGTTCTCCCATTGAATCTCCTTCAAGTGCGATAGTAGGGGCAATTACTAAAGCCACAACCGACATCAATTTCAATAAGATGTTCAGAGAAGGGCCAGAAGTATCTTTAAAAGGATCACCAACGGTATCTCCTACTACAGCTGCTTTGTGAGCATCAGAACCTTTTCTACCATCCGATTCGATCATCTTTTTGGCATTGTCCCAGGCCCCACCAGCATTGGATTGGAAAATCGCCATCAAAATACCACAAGTAGTGACCCCAGCGAGCAATCCACCCAACATTTCTGCACCCCCAATGAGTCCTACAGCTACCGGTACCAATATGGCCAGTAGACCCGGCATTACCATTTCCTTTATAGAGGCTTTGGTTGAGATTTCTACACACTTTTCATAATCGGCTTTACCATCGGCGGCATCAAAAATTGCTCGATCTTTTTCGCTAGCTTTAGAAATATCAGCGTCATATTTACGCATTACCGCAAGGGCTGCTTTTAATTCGGGAATGTCTTTAAATTGTCTTCTTACTTCTTCAATCATGGACATGGCAGCACGTCCCACGGCATTCATGGAGAGCGCCGAGAAAACAAATGGCAACATCCCTCCTACGAGAAGTCCAGCCATTACTTTGGGTTTGGAAACATCAATAGCCGACACATGGGCTACTTGCATGAACGCAGAAAAGAGGGCCAGAGCAGTCAAGGCTGCTGAGGCAATGGCAAAACCTTTCCCAATGGCAGCAGTGGTATTACCTACAGCGTCCAATTTGTCCGTACGTTCTCTTACCTCAGCAGGTAATTCTGCCATTTCAGCGATACCTCCCGCATTATCCGAGATGGGTCCGTATGCATCAACCGCCAGCTGAATTCCAGTATTGGCCAACATGCCTACGGCAGCAATTGCAATACCGTAAAGGCCAGCAAAGTGGTGTGAAATTAAAATTGCGGCTGCAATCAAAAGGATAGGAACCATGGTTGACATCATTCCCACGCCCAGACCAGCAATAATATTGGTCGCGGCTCCAGTATCCGATTGGCGAACGATAGCAGAAACGGGTTTGGTACCTGTACCGGTATAATATTCAGTGATTTTACCTACACCTAATCCAGCAACCAAGCCAGAAATAGTAGCCAAAAAGACCCCTAAAGGTCCAAAAGGTAAACCTTCGGTTGATTCAGGGATCAATATATCTATGACAAAATAGGAAACAATTACCATCAAAGCAGCAGATCCAAATTCTCCAATATTCAGTGCTGTTTGGGGGTTGCCTCCTTCTTTAACTTTTACAAAAAATGTACCAATGATTGAAACAATAATTCCTAATGCAGCCAATACCAAGGGCAAGTAAACAGCTCCCAAACCATCAAATTCGGGGGTAATGATGAAAGCACCTAAGACCATTGTTCCGATAATAGAACCCACATAAGATTCAAATAAATCTG
>JAURMQ010000062.1 GCA_030830625.1 Flavobacteriaceae bacterium | reverse complement strand
GAAAATTCATTTTAGAGTATTTTTCGGATCAGTTTGAGTTTAGAATTTTTGGAGAAGAGTATCTCAAGTTCAGACACTTCATGGGGGTCAATCAGTTCATTCGGATAAAACTCCATATAAGGGAGGGCTGGAAAAATCAAGAAACCGGTAGGATGAGTGATCCAAGAGTCAGTTTTATTCATTTTGAAATGTTGCACGATGCTCTTTCCAACAATTCCAAAAAATTGACTTTACAATTGGACATCCGGCAGTTGGAATCCTCTAACATTCAAAAATTAAAGAAAAATCTCAAAGGGTTTAAAGGAGACAAGCCTTTGTATTTTGATGTTATAGACTCCGAAAAACAAATAAAATTGACCCTAGCCAGCCGCAAACACAAAGTAGCCATATCCCAAGAATTATTATCGCATTTGGAGGAAAACCATTGGCGTTATAAATTAAACTGATTCTGAATGGGATTCCATTATGCACCGATAAGTAAATTTGATCTCAATGAAGAAGGTTAAATTTTTTAAAATGATTAATTTTACAACTAAATCTTATTGAAAATGGCATTAGAAATTACAGACGCGAACTTTGAAGAAACGGTTCTAAAATCAGACAAACCCGTTATTGTTGACTTTTGGGCCGCTTGGTGTGGGCCTTGTCGAATGGTTGGACCTATAATAGATGAAATCAGCCAAGATTATGAGGGTAAGGCCGTAGTTTGTAAATTAGATGTTGACCTTCATCAAGAGTATGCCGCCAAATACGGTGTTAGAAATATTCCAACTGTTTTACTCTTTGACAAAGGTGAATTGGTCGGCAGACAAGTTGGCGTTGCTCCCAAAAAAGCCTATGCGGATGCTTTGGATGCGGTATTGTAGTCACCCCATCTTTTCTATTTAGGTACTCAGTTGGATGTAAGAGATTGCTCTTTTTTCCTCTACTTTTCTATTCTATACTCAGTTTGTTTAAAATCTGAGAAGGTTCTTTATTGAACAATTATTTAATAGGTTCCTTCCAAGTCATATAAGCCCTTGTTCAATACCTCTGTTGGTTCAATAATAGAAATCAAGCTTCAATAAATCAGAATTTTATTTTAGTTTAGTAAAATAGAATTCGACAAAATATTCCTCATATGATTGACATAAATTACAGCCTTTCTGTTAACGATTTTAAAGAAAAGATGGACCTACTTTGGAATCTTTCTGGGGAAAAAATCAATAGAATAGTATCGGAATATGATGAATCACAAGGGGCTCCTGTTTTTACAGTCGATGGAAAATATGCAACGCGAGGATGGACTGAATGGACCCATGGTTTTCAATTTGGCTCGGCGGTTCTTCAATTCGATGCCACGGGAGACACCCCATTTTTAGACTTAGCGAAAAGACAAATTATAGACAAAATGGCAACCCACGTGAGTCATACAGGTGTTCACGATCACGGTTTTAATAATTTAAGTACCTATGGAAACCTATTGCGATTGATGCATGAGGGTAAGATGGAATACAATAAGTGGGAAGCGCATTTTTATGAGCTGGCCCTAAAAATTTCAGGCGCGGTTCAAGCCGCTAGATGGACCGTTTTGCCCAACGGAGGTTTCATCAATTCTTTCAACGGACCTCATTCTTTATTTGTTGATACGATTCGATCTTGCCGGATTCTGATGGTCAGTCATATGTTAGGGCATACCTATCACGGTGAGGGAGACCAAAAAATATCATTACTTCAACGTGCCGTTCAACATATCGAAGCTACCGCCAAATATTCGGTTTATTACGGTGAGGGCAGAGACCAGTATGATCTATGGGGGAGAACAGCCCATGAGAGTATTTTCAATACCAATGACGGACAGTTCAGATGTCCCAATTCCCAACAAGGTTATACAGGTTTTTCAACATGGACCCGAGGTTTGGCCTGGGCTATGCTTGGATTTTCGGAAGAGTTAGAAGCCCTTGAGCTTTTGGAAACGGAACAATTTGCTTCTCTGGGTGGTATCGAAAAGGTCACCCAAATGATGCTTAAAGGCGCTAAAGCTACTTGCGATTTTTATATTGAACAAACGCCCTCTTGTGGAATCACCTACTGGGACACCGGAGCCCCCAATCTTCACAAACTCGGAGATTACCTCAACCGACCCGCTGATCCTTTCAATGATTGGGAGCCTGTGGACAGCTCAGCGGCGGCTATTGGCGCTCAAGGGCTTTTGCGTTTAGGACATTATCTCAAAAAGAAGGGCCAAAAAGCAGAAGGAGAAAAATACTGGCAAGCCGGATTGACCGTTTTCCATTCACTTTTACAAGAACCCTATTTAAGTACCAATATGGAACATCATGGATTGCTGTTGCATACCATTTATCACCAACCCAACGGATGGGATCACGTGCATAAAGGCAGTAAGATCGCCAATGGAGAATCTTGTATGTGGGGAGATTATCATTTTAGAGAACTGGCGATTTACGTCCAAAAAATTCGGAATGATGATCCTTACTATCAGTTTACGAACTGTGTAAAAAAATAACCTTCAATGGCTGCATTAACTGATTTTTCTAAGCTCTGTGTTCATACACAAACCACCAAGCCTTGGTCTATAGAAGAGTGCATTACTCATTTTCATGCCGCAGGGATAAAAGGGATTTCCATTTGGAGACATCTTTTGGAGGGAAAAGATTTGAATGCTGTAAAAGCCCTGTTAGAGGTTCATCAAATGGACGTCGTTTCTCTCGTTCGTGGAGGTTTTTTCCCATCTGTAGATAAAAAACAGCGAGAATTATCTTTGGAGGACAATAGGTTAGCGATTGATCAGGCCAATGCTTTGGGAGCTCCATTGGTAGTATTGGTGTGTGGAGCCGACCCCAAACAACCTCTTGAAGTATCGCGTCAGCAAATTCAGGAGAGTATAATGGCTTTGATTCCCTATGCCAAAAATGCGGGGGTTCGATTGGCCATTGAGCCCCTTCACCCCATGTATGCAGGTGATAAGTCTGCCATTGTCTCTTTGGGGCAAGCCAATGATTTGTGTGAGGCGATCGATTCTCCATGGGTGGGAATTGCAATTGATGTGTACCACCTCTGGTGGGAAGATGAGTTGAAAAAGGAGATCTTCCGGTGTGGAAAAAATAACAACATAGTCGCTTTTCACGTCTGCGATTGGAGAGTTCCCACCCTTGATTTTTTAACCGACAGGGGGCTGATGGGCGAAGGTTGTATTCCGGTCAGACAAATAAGAGAATGGGTGGAGGAAGCAGGTTTTGAAGGCCCTAATGAAGTAGAAGTTTTTTCCGAGCGCTTGTGGGCTCAAGATCAAAAGCAATATTTGGAAGACATCAAAAAATCATATTTAAATTATACTTGACGTATTCATTGAAACATCTGGCTTTATCATTAGCCATCTGAGCTTATGATCATAAGGATGCTTATGTAACCTAAAAATAAGAGATATTACTGCATGAAAACACACAAAATAGGAGTCATCATGAATGGGGTGACGGGAAGAATGGGAACTAATCAGCACTTGATTCGTTCTTTGGCTGCTATCATCGCTCAAGGAGGAGTAAAAGTGAGTAATAATGAAATGATTTTACCTCATTTGGTTTTGGTGGGTCGCAATGAAAATAAATTAAAAAAATTAGCCGAAAGAACCCAAGCAGAGCGATGGACTACCAATTTAGAAGAAGTATTGGCCGATGATCAATATCAAATTTATTTTGACGCTCAAACTACCGGAAGAAGGGCCGATGCCATCAAAAAAGCGGTAGCCGCGGGTAAACATGTTTATTGTGAAAAACCTATTGCTACATCGACAGACATTGCCCTCTATTTGTATCGTGAATGTGAAAAGGCAGGAGTGAAACACGGGGTAGTGCAAGATAAACTTTGGTTGCCAGGAATGTTGAAATTGAAAAGATTGATTGAAAATGATTTTTTCGGAGATATTTTGTCTGTCAGAGGCGATTTTGGGTATTGGGTTTTTGAGGGGCATACCGTCCCCGCACAAAGACCGAGTTGGAATTATCGAAAAGAGGATGATGGTGGAATTATAGTAGATATGCTTTGCCACTGGAGGTATGTATTGGATAATATATTTGGATCGGTAAAAGGGGTTTTTTGTATGGGTGCTACTCACATTAAGGAGCGGATTGACGAAAATGGTCAACCGTATTCTTGTACAGCCGACGATGCGGCTTATTCGATTTTTGAATTGGAGGGAGGCATCATTGCCCAGTTTAATTCTTCTTGGACCACAAGGGTCAGAAGAGATGATTTACTTACATTACACGTTGACGGAACAAAAGGTTCAGCGGTTGCCGGTTTGAGAGATTGCTGGACACAACACTATGGAAATACACCCAAGCCCGTTTGGAATCCAGACATCCCCAACCCCATCGACTTTAAGGAAGGTTGGACTAAGGTTCCCGAGCAGGAAGATTTTGACAATGCTTTTAAAGCTCAGTGGGAACTCTATCTTAAACACGTTGTGTTGGATACGCCATTTCCATGGGATCTCATGGAAGGGGCCAAAGGAGTTCAGCTGGCCGAATTGGGGATTGAAAGCTGGGAGAAAAAGACATGGATCACCATACCCGATTTAAAATGAAACCCGTAGCATTTATTACAGGAGGCTCTCGTGGCATTGGGTTGGGGATTGCTCAAGCCCTGATCAAGGAAGGCTATCGCGTTGCCATCAATGGGGTGCGATCTGAAGATCGAGTCGTCGAAACCTTGAATGAACTCAACTCCCATGGAGGGGAAGCGATTTATTGTCAAGGCGACGTTGGCGATGCGAGTGACCGCAGTAATATGATAGAAAAGATAAGGGCAAAATGGGGTCAGCTCAATCTTTTGGTCAATAATGCGGGTGTTGCTCCAAAAGAAAGAAAAGACATACTGGAGGCCGATGAAGAAAGCTTCGATTGGTTGATGGGGATCAATTTAAAAGGACCCTATTTTTTGACTCAAATGACTGCGAATTGGATGATAGAACAAAAGGCCAATAAACAGAAAGATTCTTTTTCGATCATCAATATATCTTCTGTATCAGCCAGCGTAGTATCTGTCAATCGCGGAGAATATTGTATTTCAAAAGCAGGAATGAGTATGTCCACAAAGCTGTGGGCTTCACGACTTGGAGAATTTGACATACCGGTTTACGAAATTCAACCGGGATTGATCCTCACCGATATGACTGCCGGTGTAATTGAAAAATATGATCAATTGATTGCCCAAGGTCTCACCGTTCAAAAGCGGTGGGGAAAACCTGAAGATTTGGGAAAAACTGTGGTCGCTTTGGCCACTGGAATGATCCCATATGCAACCGGACAAGTCATCCATACTGATGGAGGAATGACCATTCAAAACCTTTGATTATGAATTTAAAATATGTTTGGAGAACCATTGTTGTAGCTGTTTTATGGGTTACAGCCATTCAATTTTCGCCTTGGGTGTTAGAGCAAAATAAAATCGATCCTTATTTTTTAGGGATGCCTTTTACCCTATGGTTTGGAATTTTAATCAGCTTGATAGTGGTCTTATTGACTGCTCTGGGGGGATCTGTTTTTTCACGACTTAAAGAAGATGAACTAAAAGAAGAATAATATGTTGAACTATCTTCTCATTATCGGAGCAGTTTATATCGGAATTTTGATGTTTTTTTCTTGGCGGACTAAAAAACAGATCAAAACTTCTTCCGACTTCATGCTGGGGGGGACCAAGATTGGTGTTGCCATTGGTTTGATGACTTTTGCTGCAACCCTTTTCAGCACCTTCACTTTGTTGGGAATGCCCGATTTTTCGAGAGTTAATGGCTTGGGTGCATGGATATTCCTCACCTTTTCCGATGCATTGATGGTGTTTTTGATCCTTTGGTTTGGGTTTTATTTGAGAAAAAGGGTAGGCAATTCACCTTATCAGGGAATGTCTGCACTTTTGCAAAAATGTTATGAGAACCGAATGGCAGGTTACCTGTACTTTACTGCGGTTTTCTTGTTTCTTATTCCTTATATCGCCATTCAGATTAGGGGTGTAGCCATTTTTTTGGTTTCTGCCTTTCCAGATTTTATTCCCGTTTGGGGTTGGTCTATTGGAATTGTTTTGATCATGTTGGTCTATTCAGAGTTGGGGGGATTGAAAGCGATTATTTATGCCGATTCTTTACAAGGCACCTTGTTGTTGATCGTTGTTTGGATTGTTGCGTTCAACTGTTTGAACGAGGTGGGGGGTTGGAACGCCCTTTTTGAGGGGGTCGCCAATGTCAACCAAAGTTTACTCTCAACCCCTGGACCTAAAGGACTCCTCAGTCCTCAATTTCTAATCGCTTCCGCGCTTGCCATATTAATGATACCCGTCACCCAACCTCAGTTGTCTACCCGCTTGGTCATTATGAAAAATTACAGCGCCCTAAAAAGAATGGCTACTGCAGTAGGCTTTTTTGCAATGTTGGTGATACTTCCCACCATTATTATTGGAATGTATGGAGCTATTTATTACGCTGATGCGAGTACTGCCGAATTTCTTGGGGGGGTACTTTTAGAGGAGCAACACGAAATGATTGCCGCCTTCATCATCATAGGTTTATTTGCTGCGGCTATGTCCACTTCCGACTCTCAATTGTTCGCTATGGGAAATGAAATTAAGGGCCTTCTGGGTTTAAAGGAAGATGAAAACCTCCGTCCGATCAGGGTGGTAATATTATTGTTTGCCTTGTCGGCATTGATATTTTCCTTGCTTAGCTCGGATGAGCTGGTGCTTTTGGCTCGACTGAGTTTTTCCGGTACTGCACTGATGGGACCGATGATTTTGCTCGGAGTTTTTTCCAAAAAACCACAAGGGGTAACCATGATTGTATTGTCTATGATAGCCCTTTTGATTTTTATTTTATCCCATTTAGGATGGTTTCCTCATCAGATTTTATCGTTCAGAACAGATCTTTTTCTTATGGTGATACTCGGGATTTCTGCTTTAATCAATTATTTGGCGTTCAAAGAAAAGGCAGTGAGTGAATAACCTTAGAAAAGGGAAAACTTTTTAGATTTGTTTCTGGAGCTTTTTGATAAGCTTTAGGTAGAGTTTCTTTTATTAGTTTTATATTTGGCAAAATCAAAATGCAATGTATATTTGCATCCGCTAATACCGAGGTCTGGTAGTTCAGTTGGTTAGAATACATGCCTGTCACGCATGGGGTCGCGGGTTCGAGTCCCGTCCAGACCGCTCAATATAAACCCTTGATAATCAAGGGTTTATATTTTTATAAATCCTACTATTTTTTATCGGTTCGAATCCTTCTAAAAAGACATCTTTAATTTAAATCTTTTGAATATAATTTGATTAAAATAAGGTTGTGTTGGAATACCCAAATCATTTAAAGCTTAGTAATATTAAGTGTTCATTAATCTTACCCAATAAATAAGTAATAATTATTTTTATAATTTTAAGACATGGATAGTTCATTTTTAAAGTCGTCAATATTACAGTTTAGATATTATAAACAATTAGGAGAAAAAACAATAGAACAAATTCCTGAAACCCAACTTTCTTTTAAATCAAACTCAGAAACCAATAATATTAACACAATAGTTAAACACTTAAGTGGGAATATGGTTTCGAGATGGACTGATTTTTTAAACTCGGATGGAGAAAAGGAATGGAGGAATAGGGATGATGAATTCATAGACACTATTAAAACTAAACCTGAACTAATGAATGTTTGGAATAAAGGGTGGAAAGTATTGTTTGACACTCTTGAAAACCTCTCAAATGAAGATTTAAATAAAATTAGTTTTATAAGAAACGAAGGTCATACAGTGATGGAATGTATTAATAGACAACTCTGTCATTATTCATACCATATTGGACAAATTGTGATGATTGGTAAAGTAATATGTAGTGAAAAATGGAAAACATTATCAATTCAAAAAGGGGATAGTGAAAATTATAATTCATTAAAATTTTCTAATGAAAAAGAAATAAAAAACTTTCTTGAAAAGTAATTTAACAACATGAGTAAGATTAACAAACAAAAAACCATAACACATACAATTTTGAACCGATAATTAGTACACAACCCTGTAAAATAGTTTACACATAAGGGTTTAAGTTTAATCAAAGTGTAAAAAATCAACAAATTTAGTACACATGGTGTACTAAGTTGTTTTTTAAAAGGTTGGTTATCAGTAGTGTTACAGTAGGGTTCGAGTCCCGTCCAGACCGCTCTTTATAAACCCTTGATTTTCAAGGGTTTATTTTTTAAAACCGCCACTATTTTTATCGATTGGAAATGTTCCTTTAGTACAATTGCTGTTTTGTGCATACTGAACTTTTTAGCTCAGGAATTGATCAAGAATGAATTGAACGCATTCATTTGTTGTACTTACCGGGCCATTCCCAATTCATTAGATCATTACTCCAGGCCACTCCTATGGATGAATTTTTATCAAAGTCTCCCTCGTTTTCTTTTTTGGGACCCGAACCATGAAAAAACATTAAATATTTTCCTATTTCTGGCAAACTTCTAAGATCAACTACTGTCCCGGCCGTAATTCTTCCTTTTGCCCAATTCCATTCCTTTTGCCCTAACGTTATGAGACCCCCAAAGTCAGTCCAGTTTTTGAGGTCGGAAGAACGCTTAATTCCTATTCCATTTGACGGAGAATGCAACATAATGTATTCGTTTTCCTGTTTTATAACACAAACATTTTCACCCGAATTGGTATTCCCATAAAATACCCATTCCTTAAAGTCATAGGTATAGGACATACTAACTCCATTTTGTTTGTAAAAACACCACCACTTTCCTTTTTCATCAATGTCTTCAATCAAATAGGGATCAATCATTCTACCCATTTCTTTCTCGGGAACTTCCGTTCCTTTGACTTTTAAAATTTGGGGATAATCCCAATCTTTGAGATCATCACTTTCCATGATAAAAATTCTAGCATCTGGAGATCCGTATCGTATTTCTTGATCCGTTACATAACCCGGTCGAGGATAAGTTTGAAGACATAGAATCCATTTTCCGTCTTTTTGGATGACATTTCCAGGGCTTGAATAATTTAAGTTTTGATTTTTTGGAGTCAAAATCTTTATTGGACTCCAATTCCTTAAGTTACGGGAATCACTACATGCGGTATAGGAAAATATTTTACCCTCTTTGGTTTTAACCAACGTAAAAAACAGATAAAAGCGCTCATTATGATACAATACCGCCGGGTCTCTGAAGGCAGTTCTTTCGTCCCCTTTAAAAATGATGGGAGAACCAATGTCTTCTAAAATAGTATTTTGTGCTTGCGAATGAATCCAATATAATAGCAAAAAAAAATGGGTGAAAAAGGATCTTAATCTCATTACAAATAAATCTCAATTATATTTTTTCCATATTCCATTTGATTTCAAAAATTCAATATACTAAATTCTAAAAAAAATATTTTTCACATCATTCTGCTATTTTTGAACGTATTTTCAAAAAACCTTTAATGATTACATGCCAATTGTGTTGAGGTAAAATCTCTAAAACTATTGTTTCCTTCAGTAAAGCGACAACTTATTCATCAGTGGATTAGTTGTGGACGATTTACTTCATTTTTCCATTCCACCAGTTTTTTCCGCATTTCCTCAACCTTTTGCGGATATTGTTTCGATACCTCAAAGGTTTCAGAAAGATCCTCATCTAGGCGATAAAGTTCAGGCGTGTAGTCGGGTCTTTCTAAGACCAATTTCCATGGACCGTCTCTCATGGCTAATCTTTCACCAAATTGCCAAAAAAGTTTTCGGTTTTTGGTTTTTTCTCCTTCTAATAAATATTTTTTAAAGCTGACTCCGTCGATGTCATTGGGGAGGCTTGCACCCATTAATTCAGCTACAGTTGGCCAAAGATCCATTGTCAAAAGTGTTGCATCAAGGGTTTGCCCAGCTTTTATCGTTTTATTCCAGCGCGCCATGGCAGACACTCGATGACCTCCTTCCCACAAACTGCCTTTATTGCCTCTGAGTTTTCCATTGCTTCCATGAGAAGAAGCGCCGTTATCTGACATAAAAAACACAAAGGTGTTTTCCTCTAAGTTTAATTTTTTAAGCGTTTGCAAAATGGACCCCACCCCCTCATCCATCACTTCGATCATTTCCTTGTACAATTCAGTTTTGTTTTCGGCACTGCCTATGGGAGTGAATGTATTGTTTTCTGTTCCTCTAAGCTTTCGTTCGGCTTTTGATGCTCTTCCCTGAAATGGGTAATGGGGTGCTTCGTGTGCGATATAAAGAAGAAAATTCTTGGAATGATGTCTTTCAATAAAATCTACAGCATGACTGCTGATCAAGTCTGTGGTATAACCTACTTCTTTTTTCAATTTGTCTCCACTCCACCAGTCCTCATAACCTTCTTGATCAATATGAGAATGATAATCAACATTTCCTGAGACAAAACCAATATATTCATCAAAGCCTTGGCGGATGGGGTTGAATTTAGTATGATAGCCCAGATGCCATTTGCCAAACATAGCTGTAGTGTATCCCATTTCTTTAGCAGTTTCGGCAAAAGTTTTTTCGGATAGCGCAAGACCTTGATCCCTATTGAATTTGGCCGTAATTACACCATCGACGCCAACCCTCTGCTGGTATTTACCCGTAAGAAGTGCTGCACGAGTCGGGCTACATACCGCTCCATTACTGTGAAAATCTGTAAACAAGGCTCCTTCTTTACCCAGTTGATCAATATTTGGAGTATGGATTTCTCGATTACCGTATAGGGATAAATCTCCATAACCTAAATCATCGGCCATGATAATGATGATATTGGGTTTGTCTACTTTTGGTTTAGAGTTACAACTCCAACATAGAAGGGAGAACAAAAACAAATTAAGGATAAGACCAAACGTTTTCATATGCTTGTCGAATTTTTATTTTTAGGATCAACTATTTTAGGTTTTGAAGTTCCCGCTCAAACTTTTTCATCACATAAAGATGAAGTTTGGCTTGTGTTAATTTATAAATTCCCCAAGGCAATTTGGGTACATATTCATGGATGGCGGTAATGACATATTCATTTTCCAAAATCGATCTGAATTCCAACCACCCTAAATCTGTTCTTTTGGTCAATGCACCCCCTGTGATGTAAAAAAGTTGCCGATTGGGCGTGCTTCTGTCTTCTATCAATTGTAACTCTAAAAGCATAACACCCAGAAGGTAAAACCTTAAAAAACTTCCATCAAAGCGAGGATTGATCAGTCCAGCAAATTTTTTGCTCAGCCATATGGGGTAGTATTTGGCCACCCATTGTGCATCATTTTTTCCAGGGTTGTAAATTCTCTGAACACTTCTCACTGTATTTTTTTCGGAGTTGAGTTGATGAAATGTTGGAAGCGCGGGAGGTTTTTGGGTGAGTGCTCTTATGATACTGGTTTCAATAGTAGTAAAATCAATAGAGTACAAATCTGAATGCTCATCATTGGGAATCATTTTATGCTTGAGACTTTCTACTAAGGGAGCGACAAAATTGATATCGGAATTTCCAAAAATACTGACCCACCATTTGGACAGTCCCACGGTAAAGAAAGGCATGGAAAAAATTAGACGTTTTTTGTGCATCAATTTTGAGGTTTTTTGGAGGAGTTCCATGTAAGTCATGACCTCTTTTCCTCCGATCTCGATATTTTTATTGTAGGTTTTGGGATTTCCCATACACTGCTTGAGAAGGGCGAGTACATCAAAAACATCGATGGGTTGGTTTTTGGATTTGGTCCATTGCGGACAGCCCATTACGGGAAGATTTTTTACCAAGCTGGTGACAATTTTAAAGGAGGAGCCACCAGGTCCAATGATGATTCCGGCTCTGATGGCCGTCAATGGAGTGGCTCTTGCGCCCAACGTTTTTTCTACTTCATATCGAGACCAAAGATGATTGGAAATTTCGTGTTTGTCTTTGGGGAGAATCCCACCCAAGTAAATGATTTGTTTGAGATTGTTTTTTTGGGCAGCTCGGGAAAAATTGTCTGCCAAGAGTAGGTCGGTGTCCTCAAATTTCCCCTGATTGAGTCGGGTTGAAGGTTGCATTGAATGTACAAGATAAATGGCAATATCTGCCCCCTCCATGGCTTTCTCTGTACTGGACATAGAGTATAGATCTACGGTTCTCCAGATGATTTTATCGTTGGGGTTTGTTTCAACTTTTTTTCGGCTTAAAGCAATGATCTGATATTCATTTTGGAACTCTTCAATAATCCATCTTCCTATAAATCCTGTAGCTCCAGCCAGAACGATTTTTTGTTTCATTCTTCTAAATTAATCAAATTAAACGCATAATGGCAGAGGGTATAACCAAATAAAAAGGGGGAAAAGAGTGGGTAAAATTAAAATTACTTAACTTTGTACAACCAATTTGAAATCAAGTCCTTTAGGACTTACAATATAAAAATGTTGT
>JAURMQ010000061.1 GCA_030830625.1 Flavobacteriaceae bacterium | reverse complement strand
TGGAAAAATTTCATCAAAGGTGAGTATGGAGCATTGGAAACTAAGGGGGGGCAAATTTTACAATTTATCAATGCCGATACGGGTAAAAGAGTTGCCATTGCCGATTTTGCACTTTCTATACCTACTGAACGAAGTACTCACAAAGGCAGTAATGGAATTTGGTATGTAAGCGAAGGATCCTTACCTACCTATTCTTTAGCGGAAGTCGTTGAGGGCTTTGAAGCCAATGATAACTTGGTCATCAGAAGCGAAAAATTAGATCAAAATGGTCAAAAAATTGTCCTCTCACGGGAAGACTCTTTAGACAAAATAGAGAATGCTGTAGGTGTTGTGGAAGGGGCCAATTTGGTCCACAACGAATACGGAAACAGACTTTTTGCAGATTTTTTCTTTTTTATTACAGGTTTTCATGGCTTCCACGTTTTTTCTGGGGTAATCATCAATCTGATTATATTTTTCAATGTAATTGTAGGAACCTACGAGAAAAGAGGGCATTACGAAATGGTGGAAAAGGTCGGATTATATTGGCATTTTGTCGATTTGGTTTGGGTATTCGTATTTACATTTTTCTATCTCGTTTAACCGTAAAATTATAACTGATGGCTGAAGGGGCACACAAACTCGCAATTTTTAGAGGATATTTAAAATTCAAATCCAACGTTCAAAAAATTTGGGGCGTTCTAATTTTCTTGTCAATTGTTACTACTGTTGAGGTGGCATTGGGGATTATAAAACCCGACTTCTTAATGAGTTACTTTCTCAGTATGAAATTGTTGAACTGGATCTTCATCATTTTGACATTGGTCAAGGCGTATTATATCGCTTGGGACTTTATGCACATAAGAGATGAAAGGGGAAGCCTCAAAGGGGCTATCGTATTGCCTTTGATCATTTTAATCCCTTATCTGATTTTTATCCTTATTCTCGAAGCTGATTATATTTTTGAAGTAATGACTACTGGTTTTGTGAGTTGGAATTTTTAAAACTTTAAGGACAAATCTTTTTCATGAGTAAAGCTTTTAAAAAATATTTTGTCCTCTATATCCTGTTCATTTTCCCAATTGTTATTTATCTTTTTTTTGCTTCAGGGAAAAACAATTTTGCGTTACTCCCCATTTTAACCACTCAAGTAAACGACATTAAGGAATGGAAAAGCCTTAGTGGCGAAGAGATTCAATTAGAAGATCGCATTACTGTTCTCGGGTTTTGGGGAAATGACCTAAAGAACAAAAAAGGCGACGCTCTGAATCTCAATCAAAAAATATACAAACGTTTTTACGAGTTCAAAGACTTTCAATTTGTGATGGTCCTCAATCAAGGGCAAGAAGATGAGGTCGAATTACTCAAGCAAGAACTTAAAGCGGGCGTTGGAACCGACCTGATGAAATGGCGTTTCGTTTTTGGTAACGACGAGCGTATCGCCAATTTGTTTAGCAGCTTGAATACTCCTTTGCAACTCTCTTCGGAAAACAGTCTTCCCTATGTTTTTATCATAGATAAAGAAAGGAATTTGAGGGGAAGAGATGACAATGATAAGGAGGGAACTTTATATGGTTTTAACGCCCAGTCGGTGGCTGAAATCAACAACAAAATGGTAGATGATATCAAGGTGATTTTGGCAGAATACAGACGGGCGTGGAAAAAGTACAACAAGGATTATAATCCATAAAATGAGATACTATCGTTATACCGGTTTAATCATCATTGTGATTGTTTTTGGTCTATTGTTTGTGCCGAAAATTTTCGATCGTATTGCCAATAATGCCCAGGTAGAAAGCAATCGTTCTGTTCCGGCAAAACCTTTGGCATACCTCAAACTCAATGGTGAGGCCAAAAAAGTTCCGGAGTTCTTAATGCTCAATCAAGACAGTCTTCTTATTGGGAATGAAGATCTAAAAGGTAAAGTGTACCTGGCGGAGTTTTTCTTTACCCGTTGTCCCTCGATTTGCCCTATTATGAATAAAAACATGAAGATCTTAGATGATCGTTTTGGAGATCGAGCAGATTTTGGAATTACATCTTTTACCATCGACCCAGACCATGACACCCCTCATGTTCTCAAAAAATATGCAGAAGATTATGGTGTAAAGTCACAAAACTGGCATTTTTTGACCGGGAAGAAATCTACTGTTTACGAACTGGCCAACGCTGGATTTAGTATCTTTGCAGGGATTAACCCCGAAGTAGCGGGAGGGTTTGAGCATCAAGGGTATTTTGCTCTGATTGATAAACGCGGCTACATTCGTTCACGGGTCGATCGTTTCGACAACCCCATCGTGTACTACTCTGGTTTGGATAGAGAAGATCAAGAAGTTCAAGGAGTAGATATGCTTTTGGAAGACATCGAATTGCTGTTAAAGGAATAAAATTTTAAGAAATGAAAGAGCAAAGTACAGCCAATTCCGCACCGCAATACAACAAGCTCATCACCTTGGTATCCATAGTGGTCCCTGTTTTGGTTGCTGTTTTGTTTACGGTAAGGTTGCCCAACGTAGCCCCGCTTAAATTCTTACCCCCTATATATGCCTCTATCAATGCTTTGACTGCTTTGATATTGATCATGGCTTATATAGCGATTCGTCAGAAGAAAATTAAACGACACGAGTTACTTATGAAATTTGCCATTGCTTTATCCTTGGTTTTTTTGGTAATGTATGTGGCGTATCATATGACCTCTGATCCAACTCCCTATGGAGGAGAAGGAGCCATAAAGTATGTTTATTATTTTATTCTGATTTCACACATCTTACTTTCCATAGGAATCATTCCAATGGTTTTGATTACCTACGTTAGAGCCATTTCAAAAAGGTTTGCAGACCATAAAAAGATTGCTGTAATTACCTTTCCAATATGGTTGTACATTGCCATAACCGGAGTTATTGTTTATTTAATGATTGCACCTTATTATTAGATCCATGCGTTTTTTAACGTCCTTACTTCTCATGCTTCTTATGGTGACAGAAACCGCTGCACAATGTTCCATGTGCAGAGCAGTATTAGAATCTGGAGCGGCACAAGAAACCGCCAAAGGGATCAACAATGGAATTATTTATTTGATGGCCATTCCCTACGTTTTGGTTGCATTTGTAGGCTATCAAATTTTTAAACTTTTGAAAAAATAATAGTTTTCAAAAACAATTTTTTTAAAAAAAAGACGTTATTAGTAAAACTTAATATCGCCTTTACATCCCATCATTAATTCTCTAACATGATAAGCATTAAAAATCTTCATAAATCCTACAAAATGGGAGACAGTTCCTTACATGTCCTCAAGGGAATTGAATTACAAATAGATGAGGGAGAATTGGTCGCCATCATGGGATCATCTGGATCGGGAAAATCTACTTTACTCAATATCTTGGGTATGCTGGACACAGCAGATGAAGGAGAATATCGATTGGATAAGGTTCTGATTAAAGATTTGACCGAAACCATTGCAGCCAAATACCGTAATCTGTTTTTGGGATTTGTGTTTCAATCCTTCAACCTCATCAATTATAAAAACGCACTGGAGAATGTAGCTTTACCGCTTTACTATCAGGGGTTGGCCAGAAAAATTAGACAGCAAAAAGCTCTTGAATACTTGGATAAAGTGGGCTTAAAAGAATGGGCCACACATTTACCAAGTGAACTTTCAGGGGGGCAAAAACAAAGGGTGGCCATAGCTCGAGCCATGGCCTCTCAACCCAAAGTGCTCTTGGCCGATGAACCCACTGGTGCATTGGATTCCAAAACATCGAATGAGGTCATGGGCTTGATCCAACAGATCAATAGGGAAGGTAAAACCATTTTGGTGGTTACTCATGAATTAGACATTGCACATATGTGTAAAAGAATCATCACCCTTAAAGATGGGATTATTGTGGAAGATCAAAAAGTCGATCAAATTTTAGTGGATACTCATGTTCAATAGAGATCGTTGGCAAGAAATATTTCAAACCATTCGTAAGAACAAATTGAGGACACTTCTCTCGGGTTTTACGGTTGCTTTGGGGATTTTTATATTTATAGTATTATTCGGATTTGGTAATGGACTAAAAAATAGCTTTAAACAATTTTTCTTAGATGATGCTACCAATACTCTTTGGGTTTACCCGGGTTTGACGTCCAAGCCCTATCGTGGATTTAAAGCCAATCGTAGGATTGAATTTGAAAATAATGATTTGGAAGACATCAGAAATAATTTCGAATTTTTCTTGGAGGACATTACACCAAGAATCAGCCGAAGATCGATTGTAAAATATAAAGGGGAATCGGATAATTACTCCACAAGAGCGGTGGCTCCTGCCCACCAGTATATGGAAAAAACCATTATGATGAAAGGCCGGTTTATTCATCAGGATGACCTATCCAATAAGACCAAAATAGTGGTAATAGGCCGCTTGGTGGCCGAAGATCTTTTTAAAGATGAAGACCCCATAGGAAAATATATTGAAGTGGGTTCCATTGCTTTTAAAGTAGTGGGGGTATTCCAAGATCAAAGCGGAGATCGAGAAGAACGATTGATTTATATGCCCTATACTACTCGACAGTTACTGGAAAAAAATAATGATAAGATCGATTATTTCATCGTTAGTTTTCGTCCCGAAATGGGATACACTTCAACTTTGGCTTTTGAACGACAGTTGCGTCTTTTTTTAAAGAATAAAAAAGACATTGACCCCAGAGATAATAACGGTATTAGAATCAGAAATGTAGCAGATCAAATTCGACAAAATCAACAATTTGCAAGTGTTTTACAGATCATTGTTGCTTTCGTGGGCATTGGAACTTTGATAGCGGGTATAATAGGCATTTCTAATATTATGGTTTTTGTGGTCAAAGAGCGCACCAAAGAATTGGGCGTGCGAAAAGCACTTGGAGCTACTCCCAAAAATGTCATCGCAATGGTCCTTCAGGAGTCCATATTTATTACCACTTTGTCTGGTGTTTTCGGGATGATTTGTGGCATTTTTCTACTGAGGAATATAGGAGATCGATTGGCACAATTTTTTATAATTGATCCCTACATAGAAAGTGTAACAGCGATGATAGCAACTGTGCTGTTAATTATTTTTGGAGCGATTGCAGGTTATATTCCTGCCAAAAGAGCGGCCAGTATCAAACCTATCGTTGCGTTAAGAGATGAATAGTTTAAAGGTCATATTCGATTTTGATACCTGGCAGGAAATTTTTGGTTCCATAGCCAAGAATAAGACCCGGACCATAATCACAGTAGTAGGCGTTTTATGGGGTATTTTTATCTACATAACACTTTCGGGTGCGGCTAAAGGTTTGGACAATGGCTTTGAGCGAGAGTTCGAAGATATGGCCATGAACTCCATGTTTGTATGGCCCCAAAGAACCAGTGTTCCCTATGCTGGTTTCAAAGTGGGAAGATCGCCACGTTTTACCATTAATAATGTGGAAGAATTGAAAAAACAAATTCCAGAAATTCAATACATTGCTCCAAGAAATGCAAGGGGAGTTTTTGGGGGGAGCGAACCTGCTTCTGTCGTTTACAAAGAAATATCTCGTTCGTATAACATTTATGGAGATTTTCCAGAGTATACCAAAATCTCTACCAAAAAAATATACAAGGGCGGAAGGTTCATCAATGAACAAGACCAGAAAAATCAACGCAAAGTTTGTGTTATCGGCGAGCGTACCCAAGAGGAGTTATTCGCCAAAGAGGAAAACCCCTTAGGGAAATACATCAGAATTAACAATGTTTTTTTTCAGGTAATAGGAGTGCACAAGTATTTAGAAGGGGGAGGTTTTGAAACCGATGGGGATATTTTTATCCCATTCAATACCTTCAGAAATTTATACAATACGGGGGAACGGGTTGATTGGTTTACCATTGCGGCCTTTGACGATGCCGACGTTGTTGCCGTAGAAAAAAATGTTAAAGCCGTTTTGAAAAAAATTCATATGGTAGCTCCCGAGGATGACAGGGCCTTAGGATCATTCAATATAGGAGAAGTATATAATCGCATCAGTGGTTTTGCCAATGGGATGACTTTTTTATCGCTTGTGGTGGGATTGGCTACCATTTTTGCGGGGGTCATAGGGATTGGAAACATCTTATTGATCTCAGTCAAAGAACGCACCAAAGAATTGGGGGTAAGGCGTGCATTGGGCGCTACTCCAGGCGAAGTAAGAATTCAAATTTTATTAGAATCCGTTTTTTTAACCTTGGTGGCCGGTATAATAGGAATTATTCTGGGAGCGGCAGTCCTGGCCATCATCAATTTGACCACACAAGACCTTTCCAATTTTCCTTATACCAATCCTACTGTTCCTATCCCACTGGTCATTGGGGCTTTAATGGTTATGGTGGTATTGGGCACCCTAATCGGATTGATACCCGCACAGCGGGCAGTAAGTATAAAACCCATAGACGCATTAAGAGAAGAATAATAAAAACATTTAACATGAAAATTTTAAAATATTTAGCAATCGCTTTACTGGTTTTCGGAGCCATTTTTGCAACGCTCTATTTCATCAAAACCAACAGTAAAACATTGGTTGAGTATGAAACCCAATCTCCAGAGATTCAGAACATTGAAAAGAAGACCGTTGTTACCGGAAAAGTAATCCCTGAGGATGAGGTGGAAATCAAACCTCAAATTTCAGGAATTATCGAAAAGCTATTTGTCGAAGAAGGTGATTTGGTGACCCATGGCGACTTGCTGGCCAAAGTTAAGGTAGTACCCAATGAACAAGCATTAAACAGTGCAAAGGGTAGGTTGTCCAACACCCTTATTTTGATGAAAAATGCAGAAGTAGAATTCAAAAGAAATCAATCCTTGTTTGAAAAGGAAATCATTTCCCAAAGAGATTTTGACAATGCAAAGTTGAATTTTGATCAGGCCCAACTAAATGTTCAAAATGCACAATCTGACCTTCAAATTATTAAATTGGGCTCTGCAGGTGGCTCCTCCATCGCCAATACCAATATACGAGCAACCGTGCCCGGAACCATTTTGGAAATTCCAGTCAAGGAAGGGGATCAAGTCATTGAGAGTAATACTTTCAATGCGGGAACTACCATTGCTACCGTGGCAGATCTCAATAAGATGATTTTTGAAGGTAAGGTAGATGAGGCAGAAGTTGGAAAATTGAAAATAGGAATGCCACTTGAAGTAACCTTAGGAGCTGTTCAAGATCAATTATTTGATGCACAATTAAAGTTTATAGCACCCAAAGGAAACGAGGAACAAGGCACCGTTCAGTTTAAAATAGAAGGAGATGTGTATTTAGACAACTCGGTTTTTATCCGTGCAGGGTACAGTGCCAACGCATCCCTGGTACTGGAGAAAAAAGACAGTGTAATGGGAATTTCTGAAGCTTTGTTACAATTTGATAAAATCACCAATACCCCCTATGTAGAGGTTAAAAATGAAAAAGGAAGCTTTGAAAGAAAAGATATTGAAGTAGGAATTTCCGATGGGATCAACGTAGAAGTCATTTCTGGTTTGACCCTGAAGGATAAAATAAAAGTTTGGAACAAAACAGAGCCTCTCAAAATAGGGGAGGAAGAGGAATCTGAAAATCAATAATCAATCATGAAACCAAACCCACTCTTTTTTTCAACCCTATTATTCCTTTTGAGTTTTAGTGTAATCGCCCAAACCGAACCCATGACCTTAGCGGAATGTGTTTTGATGGCCATAGAAAAAAATATAAGCGTAAAGCAAAGCGAACTTTCCTTGAACGATGCCGAACTCAATAGGAGTGATGCCAAAGGCAATTTTTATCCTTCGATTAATGCACAAGCTAATCACACCTGGAATATCGGTTTGAATCAAGATATTACACGTGGACTATTGGAAAATAAAACCACACAATACACCTCTTTTGGGGCCAGTTTGAATGTTGATTTATACAATGGTCTTCGAAATCTAAACCAATTACATCGCGCCAACTTAGCCATCTTGGCCAGGGAGTATCAATTGGAAGATATGAAAGACGATGTAAGTTTGATGGTGGCCAATGCTTATTTACAAATCCTTTTCAATATCGAAATTTTAGGGGTTCAAAAATCCCAATTGGAAATCACCAAAAAGGATGCAGAGCGAACTCAGAATATGATTGAGATGGGGACCAAAGTAAAATATGATTTACTGGAAATTGAGGCCAATAGGGCCGCTCAAGAACAGGCTGTAATTCAAGCCCAAAATAATTTAAGACTTTCCAAGATCAATCTTGCTCAAATGTTATTGATCAATGATTATGAGAATTTCGATGTGGTTACCACCAATATGGATGCCCCTTTCGGTGAAATTTTATTTCAAAAGCCAAAAGATATTTTTGAAAAGGCATTGACTCATAGAAATGACATCAAACTATCGATGACCAATATTGCCATCGCTGAGAAGGAAGTAGAATTGGCTAAAGGAACACTTCAGCCCAGTTTGAGCGCCTTTTACGGCTACAACACCCGTGTGTCTTATGCCGAACGTGTAGCGGGAAATGGGGAGTTTACCGATGTCCCTATAGGTTTTGTCTCTTCAAGTAAAGAGCCTGTATTACGAACTGTAGAGGGTAGCGAGCTTATTGGCCCAATACCTTTTGGAGAACAATTCGAAATGAATGCTGGTCACAATCTGGGGTTGAGAATCAGTATTCCCATATTCAACGGAAATTCGGCCAGTAATAATGTAGAGCGAACTAAAGTAAATCTACTCCGGTCTCAAAATCAGCTGGAACAAGAAAAACTTAATTTGGAAAACACCGTCAACCAAGCCTACAATAATGCAGAAGGTGCATTCAAATTTTACGAGGCTGCTCAGAAAACCCTATTGGCCAGACAAAGAGCATACGAAGATGCGGTCAATCGCTATGAAGCAGGGGTAATGAATACTTTTGATTTCAACCAAATCAAGCAACGATATGAAATGGCTGCCTCTGACATGGTGCGCGCCAAGTTTGATTATATTTTTAAATTAAAAGTGCTTGAATTCTATTTTGGTATTACCATTAGCCTGTAGGAATGAAAAAACAAAATTATTTTTGTGCGTTTGATTTTTCTATTTTTGTGCGGTGAGTGTAATTTTGCATATAGAAACGGCTACAAAAAATTGTTCGGTAGCCATCAGTAAATCGGGAAGCCTACTTGCGCTCAAAGAGCATTATTCCGAAAACTTTAGCCACAGTGAACAATTACACGGTTTTATAAAAGAAACTTTAGAGCAGGCCCAGTTAGAAATGTCATCTTTGGATGCTGTGGCTGTAAGCAAAGGTCCTGGGTCGTTCACCGGTTTGAGAATTGGGGTAGCTGCAGCAAAGGGAATTTGTTTTGCCTTAGATTTACCTCTTATAGGAGTAAACTCCCTTCAAATTTTATCCGAAAAACATCTCGAAACCCAGCAGGCTTTATTATTCCCTATGTTCGATGCTCGTCGGATGGAAGTCTATGTCATGGTCCTCAATGAAAAGAAAGAAATTCTAAAACCTACATTTGCTGAAATCGTTTCACCCTCAAGTTTTAAAGAATTTCCCATTGACGTCCCATGGGTTTTTATGGGTGAGGGCGCCGAAAAGTGTCGAGAGATACTCCATGCTCCCCATATCGAATATCGGTTGGACATTCGCTACCCCTCAGCCAAAGAGATGGTTGCTTTAGCTTGGTCGGCTTTCCAGTCCCAAAATTTTGAAGATGTTGCCTATTTCGAACCTTTTTATCTTAAAGACTTTTACACTTCGGCAAACAAGTTTGGGGAGTGATTATCCATTAATGGCTTCTACCATTTCTACCTTACCGGGAAGCATTTCTTTCAAAATGTTCTCTATCCCATTTTTAAGGGTAAACGTTGAAGAGGGACAACCGCTACAAGCCCCTTGGAGCACTACTTTTACTTTTTTTTCTGAGTCTTCATAAGAATCAAAAATGATGTTACCACCATCTGATGCCACAGCAGGCTTAACATATTCTTCAAGAATCTTTACAATTTCTTGCTCAGTTTCGTTTAGATTTTGATACGATTTACTTTGAGATGAATCCTGGACCTGTGAATCAAAAGAGGGTCCCAAAATGGTTTTTTCCTCTTCCAAATAGGATTTGATAAATCCTCTTAGCTCCATTACTATTTCCTCCCATTGGATAGTGTCGTGTTTAGAAATAGAAATATAGTTTTCATCCATAAATACTTCTTTGACAAAGGGAAAATTAAAAAGTTCCCTGGCCAATGGAGCATCATGAGTCAAATCTACATTTTCGAACGAAAGGGTTTGATCCGTAATTTTCTTATTGGCGACAAATTTCATTGCCGAAGGGTTGGGAGTGCTCTCAGCATAGACCGTTACAGGCACCTTTACCCTTTCTTTTACTACGTTTAAGACTTCACCGCCGTCGTTGAGAAAATCTTCAATTTGAGCCGCTACTTCTTCAATCACATCTTCCCATTCCAGAATATCAAATCGCTCCACGATTAGGGTGCTGTTCTCCAACACTACTTTTTTGACAAAAGGGAGGTAGAATAATTGTTTTACAAGAGGAGCATCACTTGCTTGGTCGATGTTGATAAAGGTTTTTGAAACGGAAACATCCAAGGGCGGGGTGATACTGAACTTGGCCAATGCCGCTCCTTTTTTACACGTGGCAACGATACGAATCTCTTTCATTTTTTTTTACAAATTTAGGAAAAACAAATCCTAAATTGATAAAGCTAAGGTTCTTAAAGATCAATTTTATAATTTAGGGATCAAAGCACATTTATGTTGATCAAGTCAGTAAGAGGGAAAAGCCCTCAATATGGTAAAAATTGTTTTTTTTCAGAAAATGCGACCCTTATTGGCGAGCTCATCATGGGAGATGATTGTTCTGTTTGGTATCAGGCAGTAGTAAGGGGTGATGTCAATAGCATCATCATAGGCAATAGAGTAAACATTCAAGACGGTGCAGTGATTCATGGCACCTTTGAGCAGTCGGCTACTTTCATTGGCGATGATGTTTCTATCGGGCACAATGCTATCGTTCATGGTTGTACGATTAGTGACCGAGTGTTGGTAGGTATGGGCAGTATTATCATGGACGGTAGTATCGTAGGTTCAAACAGTATCATTGCGGCGGGAAGTGTTTTGCCTAAAAATACCATTGTCCCTGAAGGGAGTATTTTTGCAGGTATTCCTGCCAAAAAAATTAAAGATGTAAGTCCAGAACTGCAGAAGGGAGAAATAGAGCGCATTGCAGCAAATTACATACAATACGCTTCTTGGTTCAAATAGGCCAAAAAAAAACTCCCCAAAACGGGGAGTTTTAATGATTCAGTAGAATAGGGATTAAAATCCTAATTCCTTTTTTACTTCTGTCATGATATCTTTTCCTTTGGCAATGATGACACTACCGCCGGCTGAAGAATCCAATACATAATCGTATCCTGCAGCAGTAGCAACTTTATCGATAGCTGCTTTTGCTTTGTCAATAAGAGGCTTCATCATGTCAATAGATTTCTTTTGCAAATCTTGAGAAACAGTTTGCTGAAATTCTTGGATATTTTTCTGCATTCCTTCCAATTCTTTTTGGCGTGATTGGTTGGTAATTTCAGTTTGATTGGCTGCATCAGCGGCATAGGTTTGCGCTTTGGTTTGGAATTCTTTGTAAGTGTTTTCCATTTCCACGGTGTAGGACTCTTCCAGTTTTTTTAATTCTTTTTGAGCAGCGATTACCTCAGGCATTTCACCGATTAACTTTTGAACTTCAATGTGAGCTACCTTAGATTGAGCATTAATCATACTCAGTGGGGCCATAAATAGAAATAAAGGCAGTAAAAGATTTTTGAAATTTTTCATGGGTTTTAAACTAATTATTTTAATTACCAACTCTGTGTAAAACGTTCTTTGCAGAGTTTATTTTGTCTTTTCGTTCTTTGATTCTTTCCTGTGCTTGAATTCTTCTCAGAACCAAGTCGCTAATATCGTAATTTTTTGCCGAATATAACATAATTATATCAGAAGATCGATCAAATACAAAATCGTATTTGCGTTCCTTGGCAATATCTTGGACAATACTCAGTACCTGGTCTTGAACCGGTTTTAACAACTGTTTTTTTTGAATCATCATGTCTCCGATTGGGCCAAATCTTTTCTCTTGTAGCGTTACTATTTCGAAAGCAAAATCTTTGATTTCTAATTCACGATCAGCAATTAATTCTGGGGTTAACAATATTTTTTCAACAGCAAATTGGTCTTCTATTTGCTTGAGTTGTATTTGTTTCAGTTCAATTTCTTTACTCCATTGAGAAATTTTTTCGTCTAATAATTGGACTGCGGTACTATACTCTTTGTTTTTACTCAAAATCACATCCATGTCGATGTATGCTATTCGCGCTCCTCTTTGAGCTTGAGCCTCAAACATGACCATATACAGTATTGCCGAGAATAACATTTTTATTTTCATAGAGTGATGGTTCTCTTTGTTAATATAAACGTACACATTGAAAAATTATTTTAACCGCTAAGGAGAAAATGTCATTTAAAACTGTTGACCTATAATGAAATGGGTTTCCCAGCCGTTGGCTTGATTGGTATTGATATTAGAACTGTCAAATCCATATCCAAAATCGATGCCCAGTAAGCCGAAGGCAGGCATGAAAATTCTTACACCCATTCCGGCAGAGCGATTGGAATTGAAAGGATTAAACTCCCTAAAACTGTCATAGCCATTACCCGATTCCAAAAAAGAAAGCGCAAAAATAGAAGCACTGGGCTTGAGAGTGATGGGATATCGTAATTCAAAAGTAAATTTATTGTACAATAAAGATCCGTCTCTACTGGAAAGGGACTGGTTGGGATATCCTCTAAGGGCGATGGTTTCTCGTCCATCCAATGCATAATTTTGCATTCCGTCTCCGCCCAGATAAAATCTTTCAAAAGGAATATTTCCACGATCTTGATTGTACGCCCCGATAAAACCAAAGTCTGTCTGTGCTTTAAAAACGAGTTTTCCTATGATACTGGTATACCATTCTCCGCTGAACTTTAGCTTGTAATATTCTAACCATCTGAACTTTTCTTGATCAATTTTGGCGGTATCGGGTTGGCCATTGGGGAGTTGAAACTCTTTCCGTTCCTCAAGATTACTAAAATCAGCTCCAGAAATAAGCGAGTAGGGAGGAGTGAACTTCCCGCTGATCGTAAACTTTGAGCCTCCCATAGGAAAAATAGGATTGGTGAAAGTGTTATTTCTCATCAAGGCCACCGTATAGGTAAGGTTGTTTGCACTTCCATCTCCAAAGGTGAACAGCCCGGTGTAATAGTTATTCAAATCGTAATACTGAAAGGCTATGGATTGGGATAGAGTAAAAAAATCATCAGGCACCTTTAGCCTCTTGGCCAGCCCAAAGGTCAAACCACTGATTTGAAAATACTGGCTTTTATCGGCTCTACCGGTAAGATAATCGAATCGGTATTGAATGGTATGGGATAAAGAAGTAGAGAATTGAACCGGTTCTCGACCCCCCATCCAAGGTTCGGCAAAACTAAAACTGTAGGTGCTGTAAAACTGGCTGGCCTGCAGTCTTAAACTCAAACTCTGCCCGTCTCCCATGGGAAGGGGCTTGTAGGTGTCGAAATTTAAAATGTTTTTGAGAGAAAAGTTATTGAATGAAAGCCCTAGTGTTCCTATAAATCCACCCCCTCCATAACCACCTTGAAGCTCTATTTGACTTGCGCCTGCCTCGGTCAAATCGTATTCTATATCAACTGTCCCAGCATTAGAATCGACATTTTTGAAGTCAGGATTGATGTTTTCTGCATCGAAAAAGCCCAATTGCCCTAACTCTCTCACTGTTCTCACTACCAAATCTTTACTGTACAACTCACCCGGTTTGGTTCGTAATTCCCTATAAATTACATGGTCGTTGGTTTTGGTATTCCCCTTAACCGTAATTTTGTTAAAGCTGGCAAGTTTTCCCTCACGCACTCTAATTTCAAAATTGATGGTGTCATTTTCGGCACTGATTTCTACGGCATTGATGTTGGAAAATAAATAACCATTATTTTGATAGAGATTCGTTAGGTCATTCGAATCAGGTTTGTCGTCGGCAATTCTCTTTTTCAAAAGGATTCCATCGTAGGTGTCTCCTTTTTGGATTCCCAGCACCTGACTGAGTTGAAAGTCGGTATATATCGAATTTCCCAAATAGGAAATGTCCCCAAAATAATAACGATTACCTTCCTCCATATCGAAGTGGATGCTGATGGTATTGTCATCGTTGAAGATCAGAGTATCCTTTACAATCCTCGCATCACGAAATCCTTTTTCTTTGTAGAAGTCAACCAAGTTTTGTTTGCCTTTATCAAATTCTTCGTCTATGAATTTGGATTTTTTCCAAAACCTAAGCGGAAATTTCTTTTTGGTTTTCTTCAGTTTGGAACGAAGTTTTTTATCGTTAAAAACCTCATTACCTTCAAAGTTAATTTCTTTGATTTTCACTCTTTTACCCAGATCTACATTGACGACCATCTTGAAAGTATTGGCTTTGATCGTATCTTCAACAGTATTAAAAGCCACTTTCGTATTCAGGAAGCCCTCTTTTTTAAACTTGTTAACGATGTAGTTTTTGGTATTGGACAAGAAACTTTCAGAAAGTTTTTTTCCTGCTTTGAGTTCTGTTTCGGTGAGTAGAGGTTCAATTTTACCTTTTTTAAGCCCGTTAATTTTTACCTCGCTCAGTGAAGGTAATTCCTCGATTTCGATTTCTAATCCTACCCGATCTCCTTCGATTTTGGTAATGTAAAAATTAATATCGCTGAACAATTGTAGGTTCCAGAGTTTGTTGACCACTGCACTGATGTCATCCCCAGGAATGTTGATTTTTTGTCCTTTTCGCAATTGACTGTAAGAAATGACCGTTTGGTCACTAAAGGTTTTGATTCCACTAACGGTAATGGTGTCAATGGTGTAAAGCTTCCCTTTGACGTACTCGTCTGCATTTTGTCCATGGACACAAAAAACACTCAAAAAGAATAATGAGCATAAAGCGGTAGCGAATGGGTGAAATAATCTACCCAAGAAGTTGCTTACTTGTCTTTCCAAATCTGCGCTCTCTTTTTTGGTAATTGTTTAATGCTTTGTGCAAATGTTTTTTTGTAAAATCAGGCCAAAGTACTTTGGAAAAATACAATTCGGCATAGGCAATCTGCCACAACAAGAAATTACTAATTCTTTTTTCTCCACTGGTTCGAATCAGCAAATCTACATCAGGCAAATTCTGTGTATAAAGATGCTCATTAATAATGGATTGGTCAATTTTTTCGGGAGAAATTATATTATTTTTAACTTTGACCACCAATTGTTTAAGTACATTGGCAAGCTCCTCTCTGCCTCCATAACTCAAGGCCAAAGTCAAGGTCATTTCACGATTATCTTTGGTTTGTTCCATCACGTATTGTAATTCTCTTTGAACAATTTTTGGAAGTTGATGGATGTTGCCAATCACGTTGAGCTTGATACGGTTTTTGAGAAGTTTTTCAAACTCGCTTTTCAGAGTACTCACCAATAATTGCATCAACAGACCAATTTCTTCTTGCGGTCTGCCCCAGTTTTCTGTAGA
Source organism: Flavobacteriaceae bacterium (assembly GCA_030830625.1). Taxonomy (GTDB): domain Bacteria; phylum Bacteroidota; class Bacteroidia; order Flavobacteriales; family Flavobacteriaceae; genus UBA8316. Next base: position 27,920 of record JAURMQ010000061.1, on the reverse strand, counting down.
AAAGGCATACAAGGTAAGGTATTCAATTTTCAGTTGAACGGCTTCTTCTACAACCCTCTGCACTGCCTTAACGCCATGAGAGTGCCCATGAATTCTATTCTTACCTTTTTTCTCAGCCCATCGGCCGTTCCCATCCATAATAATGGCGAGGTGTTTAGGCATATCATTTTTATAATTGCTCATGATCATTCTTTACAATAACACGGCAGATCGCCAAAGGTAAATGAAATTGTTAAACCAGTAAAAACATACCAGTCATTATTGTGTAAATTTCCAAATTCTAAATGGGTTGGAATATTGTCCTCGGTCACTGGGACACTTCCGTCTAAGTTGTCGGTTAGGGAATAGCGTACTCCTATTTCAAGCCCCAAAACGACAAAGGGAGATACATTGGCCTTGATGCCCACTATGGCAGGGAAAACAAGATCATTTCCTTTTCCATAATCAATATTTTCTAGGGTATTGGGATCGTGGTAAAACAAGTTATAACGAATATAACCGACCCCCAAAAATAAGTAGGGTACGTATAATTTTTCGCTGCCATGGAGATTGAAATCTGTAAAATTAACCTCTCCTCCTACAGAAAACTCCATGATTTGATTTTTAAATCTATACCTTCGATTGAATCGAGCTTGATCTACAGGGGAGTAATCACTTTTTTCAAAATTCATCAGCATCGCATTGGCCCGAAGAGAATAACGGGTGGTGCGGTTCCATTTATACACCAAGCCTAAAGCAGGGTTTTCTGGAAAAACGAAATAAGTAGATCCCACATCACCGATGTAATTACCTGCCCCCAAAAAGGCACCCAATTCATGAAACTGCGCCTTAGAGTGGTGGAAGAAGCAAAGAAGAACAATAAAAAACCAAAACCTTTTCACTTGAGATAGGAATAAAAAAACAGGGGTATTAATTTTTCCCATTATTACCCATATTCTAAAACTAACAAAAGCAGGAATTATTGCCTGTTTCGGGCATCGTACCCCCAAAAAAGTTTGTCGCGAAGGGTCTTGAAATAATTGTCCCCATCCAGTTCGACAGTAAACACCGAAAAAGGGGCTTTTTTGATATTGATTTGAGTTCCATTCTCTACAGTAAAAATCCGAGAGTCTAAAGACAACAAATGATCGTCCCCTCGACCTTCCACAATGATTTCAATTACCGCTTTATCAGGAACCACAAGGGGTCTGATGTTTAAATTATGAGGCGCAATGGGGTTCAGAACAATTCCCTCAGTTTGTGGGGTCAGAATGGGGCCACCACTGCTCAAAGAATAGCCTGTTGATCCTGTAGGGGTGGCAATGATGAGTCCGTCGGCCCAATAGGTAGTCAAATATTCTTGGTCAATTTGTGTCGCTATGCTCAGCATCGCAGTAGTATTTCTTCTGTTGATACTGATCTCGTTCAATGCATACCCAAACTCTTCGATTTCGGCCGATGGTTTAGAAAGTTCCACAGCCAGTAAAGTCCGCTTCACACATTTAAATTTTTCATCAAAAAATTTATCCAAAGCCTCATTCAGTAATTCTTTTTGCAGACTGGTTAAAAAACCCAAACGACCGGTATTGATTCCCAGAATGGGAATTTCGGTATCTTTTACAAAGGGGATCGACCGCAATAAAGTTCCGTCACCCCCTATGGAGAACAGATAATCATTTTTGGAATCCAGAGTGCCCGAGGCATTGAAAGCTTCATATTTTTCAACCCCCTTGCTAAGATGTTCTGTCAACCGGTGGTCCAGTGACAATCGATGCCCTTTATTTTCCAAATAGGCAATAGTAGCCTTGGCAAACTCGATGGTTTCTGGTGTATCAAAAGCGCAAAAGAGGGCAATGTTCATCCCAAAAAATTTAAGATAAAATTACAAAACTTTATTGAGCTTCCCTTTTGATAGGGGAAATTTAGCCGATACCAGGAATAGTTCTTAATTTTATTGCCTAAATGGAAACTATGACCCAGCTAAGTGTAAACATCAACAAAATCGGTACCCTGCGAAACTCTCGTGGAGGCGACGTACCCAATTTGCTCAAAGTTGCAACAGATTTACAGCGTTTTGGGGCACAAGGCATTACCATTCACCCAAGGCCCGATCAACGTCATATCCGTTATGACGACGCTTTAGCCTTGCTCGCTGTATTGACCACCGAATTCAATATTGAAGGGAATCCCATCCCTGAATTCATTGATTTGGTCACCCGAATCCAACCCGATCAGGTCACTTTGGTTCCCGACGCAGAGGATGCCATTACTTCCAATGCAGGTTGGGATACTTTGAAACACAAAGATTTTCTCATTGAGGTCATCAGTGAGTTTCAAAACCATGGCATCAGAACCTCTATTTTCGTTGATCCGGTGGCGGAAATGGTCGAAGGGGCTCATAAAACAGGAACAGACCGAATCGAATTGTACACCGAGGCGTATGCCAAAAACTTTAAAAAAAATCCCGAAAAAGCTGTAGCTCCCTATACCAAAGCCGCTGTTGTGGCCCATGAATTGGGCATAGGGATCAATGCTGGTCACGATTTGAATTTGGAAAATACCGCCTTTTTTGCGCAGCATATTCCCCATCTTTTAGAGGTGTCCATTGGCCATGCACTGGTATGCGAATCCCTTTATTTAGGTTTCGAAAATGTCATCCCTATGTATTTGCAACGACTGAGCTGATGGAGATATTACATTCCAATATCGTTGGAGCGTCGGACCGTCATTTTATTATTCTCCATGGATTTTTGGGAATGGGGGACAATTGGAAAACCCATGCCAAAAATTGGGCCGAAAAAGGCTATTGCGTTCACTTGGTGGATCAGAGAAATCACGGCAGGAGTTTTTGGAGTGAGGCCTTTGATTATAAAGTTATGGCAGAAGATTTGTCTCGCTATTTGGATCATCATGGAGTGGATCAAGCTATAGTGTTGGGTCATTCTATGGGTGGAAAAACAGCGATGGCGTTTGCCTTACAACATCCCGATCGGCTGCAAAAACTGGTGGTCGCCGATATTGCTCCCAAATATTACGCGCCTCACCATCAGCAAATTTTGGCAGGACTGAGTACCTTAGATTTTGGAGAAACTACTTCCAGAAATGCCGCCGCCGAGCATTTAGAAAACTATATTAGTGATGCAGCTACCCGTCAGTTTTTGCTCAAAAACCTCTATTGGGTTTCTGATGGAAAATTGGGACTCCGCACCAATATTGCCGTATTAAAAAATGCCGCAGAAGCTATAGGGGCTTCAATCGAATCTCAAAACGCATTCCAGCAACCCACCCTTTTTCTCTATGGGGAACATTCCAATTACATCAATCCTCAAAAGGATAAGGATATGATTTTGCGATATTTTCCCAATGCAGAAATTCTTGCAATAAAAGACGCGGGGCATTGGCTCCATGCCGAACAGCCCAAAGCCTTTTTTGAGACCTTGATGCTATGGCTTTCATGAGGATGTTCTATCGGATTTCTTTAGCCATGCTGATCATATGTTTTAATAATTAAAATAATCACAACCTGCAGCAAGAAGACCACAGTAAATTCCAAATGCAAAGCCAACACTGGCTCCACACTTCGTGAGGCCTCACCCCTGAACGTTTTCCATTTCTTGTAAATTAAGTGTTTTCATAAGGATAAGATTTAAGCTTAATTTAAAAAAATTTTGTTAGACCATCAACAAATGAATAAAATAAATCATCTGTTTAGTTTTAAAATTGCACTTTTTTATCTTGTTTTTTTTTGATTAGTGTTAATTTTTAAAAAAGACATTTAAAAATTTATGGAAGACACTTTATAAAGAAAAATAAAAAAACAGGAGAATTGAAAGGAAATTCCCAGGAGTATTTGGCCGACTTTAAGAAAACAATTGGAAGGGGTTTCAAAATAATTTCTGCTTTTTGGGGTTTCCAAAGGGGATCGAGTTTTATATTTTTTACAATCAGACACTAAAATGTGATAAAATATAACAAAATGTTAGGATGCATAGCTGTCCCTTTATTTTTGTGCCCATATGAAGGTCCATATCCGAAAAGCGGTAAAATCAGATGCGGGTTCCATCTTGTCTTTAATTCACGAATTGGCGGTTTTTGAAAAGGAGCCCCAGGCGGTTATTGTCACTAAGACCCAAATTGAACAAGACGGTTTTGGAGACCGTCCGTTATTTGAGTGTATATTGGCAGAGGTTGCAGAAAAAGTAGTGGGCATGGCTTTGTTTTACCCCCGTTATTCTACTTGGAAAGGTCCTACTTTTCACTTGGAGGATTTGATCGTAACGGAGTCGATGAAAGGCAAGGGGATTGGGACTCAATTGTATCACGCCTTTTTAGCGCAGGCCCATGGAGCCGGAGTAGAACGGGTGGAATGGGCCGTTTTGGACTGGAACCTTTCCGCCAGCCAATTTTACCAAAAAAGTGGTGCTTCTGTTTTGGAAGACTGGAGAACCGTGCAGATGGACAAAAAAAGCTTGGACCACTATATTTCAAAAATCAATTCATAAAGATGAAAGTATTTAAGTTTGGAGGCGCGTCTGTGAAAGACGCCACCGGGGTAAAAAACATATTGAGTGTTTTAAAATTCACGGGTTTTGAGAACACCTTAATCGTAGTTTCGGCCATGGGCAAAACCACCAATGCCTTAGAGCAGGTGGTGCATTCCTTTTTTGAAAATAAGACACAATATACTCAAGATCTGGAAACAGTAAGGGAAAACCATCTCCGCATCATTGAGGAGTTATTCAAAACAGCCCCTTCCGAAATTCTTCTAAAAGTAAATGCTCTTTTTGATATTGTATTGACATTTTTGAGAACCACCGATGCCGATGAGTACAGTTTGATTTACGATCAAGTGGTGAGTTTAGGAGAATTGGTTTCAACGACAATCATCAGCCATTATATGCAGCAAGAGGGAATCGAAAATACTTGGTTGGATGCCCGCGAGTGCATCCAAACCGATGCCTACTACCGCGATGCCAATTTGAATTGGAAGGATACAGAAATAGCCATTCAAAAGACCATTGAAGGTAAAAGTACACTCATATCACAAGGTTTTATTGGCCGTTCACCCAAGGGTTTGACCACCACTCTGGGCCGAGAAGGATCCGATTATAGTGCCGCCATTTTTGCCTATGCCATGGGGGCCGAGTCGGTTACCATTTGGAAAGACGTACCCGGAGTATTGAATGGAGACCCCAGAAAATTCAAGGACACCGTATTATTAAACCAAATCTCTTATCGCGAGGCCATCGAGTTGGCTTTTTACGGGGCATCGGTGATCCATCCCAAAACGCTTCAGCCGCTGCAACGTAAAGAAATTCCGCTTTATGTAAAATCTTTCGAAAACCCAGAAAACCCTGGGACTTCTGTATCCAAAGGAAAAACACTGGATCCCTTGGTCCCTTGCTATATCGTCAAAACAGACCAAACTTTGCTGAAATTGTCCTCCAAGGATTTTTCTTTCATAGTAGAGGAAAACATCAGTGAGATTTTTGCTTTGTTGCATCAGTATCAGATGCGGGTGGAGATGATCCAAAACTCGGCCATTAGTTTTTCGATCTGCATCTACAATAAGTATAATAAGCTGGAATCCTTATTGATAGAATTGGAAAAGAAGTTTAATGTAAAAGTATCGGATGGGGTTTCGCTCTATACGATTCGCCATTTTGACAAACCTGCCATCAACTTCATCAAAGATTTGGTAGGCGACATCCTGTTGGAACAAAGAACGAAAAAAACAGCCCAGTTTGTCGTAAAAGCGGAAGTCTAAAAAAACAGTTTTTTGACTTTATCTACTATGGTTGTGGCCAGTTTGATATGACTCTCTCGAGTCCATCCCGCCACATGAGGGCTGAGCAGCACTTGGGGTGATTCCAACAAGTATTGCAATGCAGGAGGAATTTCCTTTTGATTAAAAATGGAAGAAAAGGATTGGGTTTCGTATTCCAAAACATCCAGTCCGGCACCCATAATTTTTTGAGATTGCAAACCGGCTACCAAGTCTTGGGTTACTACTGCCGATCCACGAGCGGTGTTGATCAGCCAAAAGGGGTGAGCCATAGTGTCTATAAACGTTTTATCGATCATAGCCCGAGTCAAATCGGTTTGTGGAATATGAAGACTGATGACATCGCATCGAGCTTGCAAAGTTTTTAGATCGACTTGCTTGGCGTTGTGATCCCCGACACGGTCGAGGAGGTCAACGCAAAGGGTTTCAACATTAAACCCAGATATTTTTTGGGCAAAACTTTTTCCCGTATTGCCATAGCCAATGATGCCTACCGTTCTGCCAGAGAGTTCCCAACCGCGATGCCCCTCTCGATCCCATTGTCCAGACTGAATGGAGGCATGTCCAGATTTGAGTCGATTCATCAGAGCCAAAAGCATCCCTAATGCGTGTTCTCCTACGGCATTTCGATTGCCCTCAGGAGCGTTTAGCAAATGAATGTTGTGAGATTCAACGGCTTTAACGTCAATGTTTTCCAGTCCTGCTCCTACACGTCCTATGAATTTTAGTTTTTTGGCATGTGCCAAAAAAGGAGCATCAATAGGGTATTTACTTCTGATGATGAGTCCATCGTATTGACCGATTTTGGCCAATACATCCTCCAGCGCATCACCATAGGCCAAGTCGTTTTGCATCCCCAGCATGTTGAGCCCCTCAATGAGAGCGGGATGGTTTTCCTCAAGGTGTAAGACTTTCATGATTTGCGATTAGAAGCCCAAAAATATTTTGGCCATATAGAAAAACAGGAAAATACCAAAAATGTCATTGGCCGTAGTAATAAAGGGTCCTGTGGCAATCGCCGGATCGATCCCTCTTTTATCCAGAATAATGGGTACAAAAGTACCAATCAATGCCGCAATGATGATGACTCCCATCATGGCTCCTGCTATGGTAAGACTTATGGAAAGGTCTTGTCCAACAATAAAGCCAAAAAGAATGAGGACCAGAGCGAGTGCCAAACCGTTAATCAGACTCAATCCAATTTCTTTAAAAAGGAGCTTTAACATCGATCCTTTTATGACATTATTGGCCAATCCTTGTACAATGATGGCTGAGGATTGTACACCCACATTGCCTGCCATAGCCGCAATCAGCGGGGTGTAAAAAAATAAGCTTCTCAGTTCAGGCAGTTCCATGACTTGCTCAAAATCTTGAAGGATAAAAACACTGCCCAATCCGCCTAAGAGTCCTAAGAAAAGCCATGGCAATCGTGCTTTTGTAAGTTCAAAAATACCATCATTGGCCTCTACATCATTCGAAATCCCCGCTGCGAGTTGATAATCTTTTTCGGCTTCTTCTTTGATCAAATCGATAATATCGTCGATGGTGATTCGACCCATGAGTTGTTTTTTTTTGTTCACTACGGGAATGGCCTCCAAGTCGTATTTGGACATAATATTTGCCACTTCTTCTCCCGATTGATCCAGGGTGACATAATCTACTTCGGGAATGTATATATCTTTGACAATGGCTCTGGAGCTTGCGGTAATAAGGTCTTTGAGAGAAAGTCTTCCTATGAGAACGTTATTTTTATCGACCACATAAATGGAGTGAACCCGCGTTACTTCTTCCGCTTGAGCCCGCATCGCATTGAGGCATTTGAGAACGCTGAGATCCTCTTCTACCTTAACGAGTTCTTTGGCCATCAAACCTCCTGCGGTATCCTCGTCATAGGCAAGCAGTTCGCGAATGTCGTCTGCGTGCCCAGCGTCAGTGATTTGAGACATGACCCGCTCTTGTCGTTCCTTGGAGAGTTCGCCAATCAGATCGGCGGCATCGTCTGTGTCCAGCTCTTCTACTTCTTCAGCAATTTCTTTGGCAGAGAGATTTTCCAGTATGCCTTCTCTAATGTCTTCATCCACTTCGGCCAAGGCATCGGCGGTTTTGTCACTGCCGAGTAATTTGACGAGATAAGTGCCTTGATGGGCAGAAAGTTCATAAATCACTTCCGCAATATCAGCGTAGTGTAAATCTTTCAGTTTTTTTAGTAATTTTTTGTCGGAGCCATTATCGATCAACTCCTTAATGGATTTTATTCCAGTTTTATTGATTTCAAATTTTGGCATTTCCCACTTTTTTTGTCAGTTCAATGAATTCCTCCGAAGATAATTTTCTGGTCGAAGGTCAAAGATACTATCTTCTAAAATAAATTTGGGAATATTGAGGGTTTTAAGGCTGTTTCTCAAGGTCTTTCGTCTTTGTTGAAATCCGGTTTTAACGATTCTGAAAAGTAATTTTTCATCAAAATCAACGATCAAATCTTCTTTTCTTTCGAGTGATAGTACTCCTGAATCAACTTTGGGAGGAGGTGAAAAAACGCCTGGAGAAACATTGAATTGGTATTGGGTATGGTAGTAGGTTTGACACAAAACGGAGAGAATGCCGTAGGCTTTGGTGCCCGGTTTTTCACAAATCCTTTGGGCAACTTCTTTTTGAAACATCCCGCAGAAGAAAGGAATGCTGTGGCGGTGCTCCAAGGTTTTAAAAACGATCTGACTGGAAATGTTGTACGGAAAATTTCCAATAATAGCGAATGATTCGTTTGCGAAAAGGGTTGAAATATCCATTTTAAGGAAATCCTCATTGAGAATCTGAGCCTGCATTTCGGGATATTTTTGATTGAGATAGGCTACCGACTCTAAGTCAATTTCCACCATTTTTAAATTTTTGGAATGACGGATCAAAAAATCGGTAAGCACTCCCATACCCGGCCCTATTTCCAATACATTTTCGCAGTTTTGATTTTGAAGTAAATCCGCTATTTTTTGAGCAATGTTGAGATCATTTAAAAAATGTTGTCCTAATTTTTTTTTAGGAAAAACGGCTTTCATGGGTAGTGTTTTATGATTTCGAGTTGGCTGCTGAAATGGAGCACACCCTCACCGAATTGATGCTTGAGGTGTTGCTTTAAGTTGAGGTCCTCGTTTTGGAGAAATCCCTTTAGGGTATTATGGTCAGAGATTTGGCATTGAAGGGCATAAACCACCCCATCGGAGGGCGTATTTGTTTCCAATCGCAGGAGGGTGGTAGAGGTAATTTTTTCGGACTGAGACAAATCGGTGAGTTGGAGATCTATCCACTCCAACCATTTCTCTTCGATTTCTAGCGCCACATTACAGGTGACATTATAGACCACCATCGATCAATGAATTGTTTCAAAACCCGTGTAAGGGATCAATGCTTTGGGGATGCTGATTCCATGGGGAGTTTGATGGTTCTCTAAAAGTCCAGCAACCACCCTTGGAAGGGCCAACGAACTCCCGTTGAGGGTGTGAACGGCTTGTTTTTTACCATTTTTATCCTTGTATCGCAGTTGTAATCGCTCCGATTGAAAGCTGTTAAATGTGGAAACAGAACTGATTTCCAGCCACCTTTTTTGTGCGGTTGAATACACTTCGAAGTCGAAAGTCAAAGCAGCGGTAAAACCCAAGTCACCTCCACAGAGTTTTAAGATTCTGTACGGCAATTCTAATTCTTCCAGTAGGCTTTTGACGTGATCTACCATTTTGTCCAATGAGGCCCTCGAGTTTTGGGGTTCTTCGAGTCTCACAATTTCGACTTTGTCGAACTGGTGCAACCGATTGAGTCCCCTAACATTGGCGCCATAACTGCCGGCTTCTCTCCGAAAACAAGGCGTATAGCCCGTGAGGCAAATGGGTAAATCTTTGGCGTCTAATAGTTGGTTTCTAAAAAGATTCGTCAGTGGAACTTCGGCGGTAGGAATCAAATAGAGTCCGTCTTCGGCTATGTGATACATTTGGCCTTCTTTGTCGGGTAATTGCCCTGTTCCAAATCCAGAATCTTCGTTGACCAAGTGGGGAACTTGAAACTCTGTATAACCCGCAGCGGTATTTTTATCCAAAAAGTATTGAATGAGTGCTCTCTGGAGTTTGGCTCCTTTACCTTTGTAAACCGGGAAGCCTGCACCGGTAATCTTACTGCCCAAATCAAAATCGATCAAATCGTATTGAGAAGCCAATTCCCAGTGGGGGAGGGCTTGATCTCCTAAATCAGGAATAGTACCCGCGCTAAAAACTTCTTCGTTGTCTTCTTCAGAAGTTCCAAAGGGAACACTTTCGTCGGGTACATTGGGAATTTGCGTTCTTAGGGACAACAAATCAACTTCAACACTTTGTAGTTGCTCTTGAAGTTCTTTTGCTGTAATTTTTAATGCTGCGGTTTGTGCTTTTAAGGCGTTGGCTTTTTCGGATTCACCCGATTTGAAAAGATTTCCAATTTCCTTAGCCAGCTGGTTACTTTTGGAAAGCGATTCATCCAATTGGCTTTGTAGCGCTCTTCGTTTCTTATCTGTTTCGAGCAAATGATCTACCAACTCGGGTTGTGGGAAATTCCTTTTGGACAATCCTTCCTTTATTTTTTCGGGCTGTTCTCTCAGATATGCAAGCGGTAACATCTATTTGTTTTTTCGTGGCAAAGGTAGAAGAAACCAACCGAATAATTAAAGTTTATTGGTAATTTGGGATTAAATTTTGGCAACTGTTTTGGTCTGCATCCAACTGATTCTTCAAGGTATCTAAAGAATCAAATTTTTGTTCCTCTCTTATTTTTTCCAAAAGATCAATACGGAGTCTTTTACCATAGAGGTCTCCCTTAAAATCAAAAAAATAGGTTTCGATCTGGGTTTCTTTCCCCGCTACTGTTGGGCGTTTTCCTACATTCATCATTCCAAAAAGTTTTTTTCCCTTCCAATGGCATTGAACGAGATAAACCCCTTCTTGTGGTTTGAGCTTGTCGTCTTCTTCCATCTCTATATTGGCAGTAGGATAGCCGATTTTTCTTCCAATTTTGTCTCCTTTTACAACGATTCCAGTGAGAGAAAAAGGTCTTCCCAAGTACCGATTGGCTTTTTGGAGTGCTCCAGTGGCGATGGCCTTTCTCACTTGGGTCGAACTCACAGCTATGGAATCAATGTCTTGGGCGGGAATCTCTTCGACTTCAAAACCATAGTCGAGCCCAAATTGCTTTAAGTCCGCAACGGTTGCCTCTCTGTTTCTTCCAAAACGGTGATCGTAACCCAAAATAAGTTTCGAAATCTTGAGCTTATGAACCAAAATATCACGGGTGTATTCAACCGCAGTCATTTTAGAAAAGGCTAAAGTAAAAGGTTGAATGATCAAAAAATCTACTCCCAGTTTTTCCAAAAGTCTTTTTTTTTCCTCCATTGTATCAATCATCTTGATCTGACTTTCTTTTTGTAAAATCACTCGCGGATGGGGGAAGAACGTCAGTACTATGGCACTTAAATTTTGTTTCTTTGCGTTTTCAACCAGATTTCGAATGATTTTTTGATGCCCCACATGGACACCATCAAAAGTTCCAATGGTGAGTATGCTGCTTCTTTGGGGGTGATAATTTGAAATACTATGGATGACCTCCATTCAAAAAAGAATTGATATTATTCAAAAGTACACTTAAAATATTTCAACATTAATATTGTTTTTTTTAAATTATAAAAAATTAGAAGACACATTGAGACAATCCCCCTTTATCCCCACTCTATTGATTTTGTTACTTATGGGAATGGTTGGCGTCAACGCACAGCAATTTTGGTCTCAATCCTCAGAGCAATCCATCGGCTATTTACCCATTTCAGGACAAAAAAGAAGGGTGTATTTGGATTTGGATGAGAAGGCTTTTGCACATGCCTATCCCCCTTTAAGGGACGAACAGCCATTGGGCAAAGCACGGGTCACCGAAATGATTTTACCGAATGAGGTGGGAGAACAAGAAGTGTTTGATCTCAAAGAAACCCCTGTTTTATCTCCCGAACTCCAAGCACAATTTCCTCAAATTCGGACCTATGTGGGTAAAAGCCGAAAACGTCCTGAGGTAAAAATCAGACTTTCTTATACCCCAACTGGGATCAATGCTTGGTTGCGTTTTCCCGATGGGGAAAATCGGTTTTTACAACCTGTGAGAACTCAAAAAAACCGATACGTGTCGTACAACCGTTCGGAAGATGTTGATGCGGTCGGTTTTAAATGTTCTACCCCTTTAGAGAACAATTGGAAGGGTAGGGATCGGCCCGAAATCAATCTAAAAAGTGGTCGTACCGCTAAGGCGGGAGACATTAAAACCTTTAAGTTGGCCATTTCGACTTCAGGAGGTTACACCGACTTTTGGGGAGACAATGATCCAGCCAATGGAACGAATCAAGAGGATGCTTTTGCCGCTGTGGTGAGTACCATCAACAGGGTGAATGAAATATTTGAAACAGAATTAGGGATTCAATTGGAGTTGATTTCGGGATTAGATTTGATTTATACCAGCATAGAATTGGATCCTTACAGTGACAATTTAAACGATCAGATCCAACAGGTTTTGGATGAAAAGATAGGCTCAGAGCATTATGATTTAGGCCATCTATTTGCCTATTCTAGAGATGGGGGTAATGGCAACGCAGGTTCTGTGGGAAGTGTTTGTAAAGACGGATACAAAGGAGCCGCTTTTAGCGCACATCCTTTTCAAGGGAGTTCCAGCGATCCCTATTTCAACGATCATTTTGATATAGATTTTGTAAGCCACGAAGTAGGACATCAGTTTGGGGCCTATCATACTTTTGCCTACGAAAATGAGTTAGAGGGTTTCAGTTCCGAACCCGCAAGTGGATCGACCATCATGGGATATGCCGGGATTGTAGGGATGGATAATGTTCAGCATCACAGCGATCCTTATTTTCATTATTACTCCCTCAAAAACATCAATGAATACATTGCCATGCAGAGCTGTTATGCCTCTTCTGATAATGAAAATGTGGCTCCAGTTGTAGATGCGGGTCAAGACCATATCCTTCCCATTGGAACCCCTTACGAATTGAAAGCTTCAGGAACCGATCCAGAGGGCAACACTTTGTTTTATTGCTGGGAACAACTGGACAGCGCTCAGGTAGATGCTTTGAGTTTTGGGCCATACAATCATTTGGGGCCACAAGCACGATCCCTACCTCCATCTGCCAGTCCGATAAGAACCATTCCCAAAATGGAAGCGATTCTCAATGGAAATTTGACCTTGGACAACCCTAAAGTAAATGGCCGTTGGGAAACCGTTTCCTTAGTAGACAGGACTCTTACTTGGGGGGTGACGGTAAGAGATCGTTATCCTGCTACTGCAGAGGGGAAAGGCAGAACTTCATCCGATGTAAAAGTGATTACGGTTTCTTCCGATGCAGGACCCTTTCAGTTGAATTCTCAAAATGAAGGGGGGATTACTTGGGAAGCTGGCTCAAGGCAAGTTGTGACTTGGGAAGTGAATCAAACCGATCAGGCACCGATCAACACCAAATGGGTTTCAATTTTATTGTCTGAAGATGGAGGGAATACTTTTGATAAGACCCTAATGGCCTCTACACCCAACGACGGGAAAGAGACCATTACCGTTCCCAGTGGAATCGATTCGGAGCAGGTTAGGATCAAAATTGTTCCAGACAATTCAATTTATTTTACCGTCAATACCCATGATATTGAAATCGATCCTTCCCCCTTTGTTGTCTCCTTTGATCGATACGAAGAGGAAGCTTGTGACAATGAAGTGGATTTTACTTTTGATTTCGAAACCTTTTCGGGTTTTAATGAAGCGGTAAATCTGAGTTTCACCAATCTTCCCTCCGCCCTCTCAGCCCAGTTTTCGAAGCGTGTGTTGAACTCAGGTGTTAGCTCCGAGACCATAAGGTTGACGGGTTTTGATGCGCTTCCCTCGCAGGATTTAGTCTTACAATTGAAGGCCTCCGGAGCATCCGTCAATCGTTTGATCCATTTGGAGGTAAGGATCAGGGAAGAAAACTTTCAAGGTATTTCGTTAATCGCTCCGATCGATACTGAGGTAGAGCAGAGTAATGCGGTAAGCCTAACATGGACTGCCCACCCAAACGCAAGCGAATACCGCCTTGAGATTTCAAAAGATCAAAGCTTTTTGAGTTTAGTTCATTCGGAAACGCTTACAACACCCTCGACACATGTGAAAGATTTGGATTTTTCAAGTCTGTATTATTGGCGGGTTCAACCCTTGAATTTGTGTGCCAATGGGCCTTATTCTGAGACAGGGAGTTTTAGAACTTATACGGTTAATTGCAGCGATTACAATGTCGACCAATTACCTAAAAGAATTTCAGATGCAATAGGAGGGTCGGCAAAAACAACCCGTGTATATCTGGATGTTTATGATCAGGCCGTGATTCAAGACATTAATGTGAATCTTTCCCTCGAGCACAGTTATATTGAAGACATTTCTATTTTTCTTATTGCACCCGACAATACCAGAATCAAGCTGACCCAAAGCCTCGGTGGGGATGGAAATGATTACTACCAAACTGTTTTTGATCAAGAAGCCTCATCCTCTATTGTTTTTGCATTACCCCCTTTTAAAGGCGCTTTTCGACCTCTAGGGGATTTGTCACTGCTGAATGGAAAAAGCTTAAAAGGAAGGTGGACCTTGCAAATAGATGATCAATTTGAGGGCTATAGTGGTTCATTGACAGAATTTTCGATCAGGGTTTGTTACAGAGGTGCTGTTGTTTTGGATTCAGACGATGATGATGTACCCGATACTTTAGACAATTGCCCCTCGGTTCCCAATTCGGATCAATCAGATTCAGATCAAGACGGTATAGGGGATGTATGTGATATCGATTCTTTAAACAATTTTAGTTTGAGTAAGGAAAATCCCTCATGTATTGGGAAAAACAATGGTTCCATTTCCATTTCAGCCATTGCACAATTTGATTATAAGCTCATCATCAATGGTCCAAATGGGTATTTCGCAGAGGAATCTTTTGATCAAAATAATGAAATAAGTATTCCTAATTTGGCGGAGGGAGCCTACACGATTTGTATTAGCTCGCCTGATGTATCCGGTTTTGAGAGGTGCTATTCCACAGAATTGTCAGATCCGGATCCATTGAATGTGGTTACTCAACTCAATGCAGCGGATCTATCGGTCACAATAGACTTGTCGGGAGGACAAAATTACAACCTCAGGCTCAACGGAGAGGAGTACAACCTCAAGTCTGGAAGGCATCGCTTTACCTTGCAAGAAGGGTTGACTACTGTTGAGGTCAGTACCGACTCGGTTTGTCAGGGCACTCAGGTCAAAGAAATCTATATTTCTGAAAATTCTAATATTTTCCCAAATCCCGCTTCCGAAACGGTAAATATTGTCGTGGGCGGAATGGCGATGACGGCTCAAATTTCACTTTTCAATTTGCAGGGAGATGTGTTAGATCAGTGGGAGCTCATGCTCCAGCCACTCAACAGAAATTGCTCCATAGGGTTAGACTTTTATCCCCCAGGAGTTTATTTCGTCCGTGTGATATCAGGAGATAGGATTGAAAACTTTAAACTTTTAAAACGTTGATGAAAAAGTACTTTTTTATTGTTTTAATGATTTTGGTGTCCTGTAAAAAGGAAGTCATTCCCGATCCTGAGCCTGCCGTATTGTTAGGTCCCGAAAACAACAACAGTTGCAACACGGCTGTACGAATTAGTGATCAAAAAAGCCAAGTCAACTTCAATTGGCAGA
The DNA here is from genome assembly GCA_030830625.1 of Flavobacteriaceae bacterium. Classification (GTDB taxonomy): domain Bacteria; phylum Bacteroidota; class Bacteroidia; order Flavobacteriales; family Flavobacteriaceae; genus UBA8316. Next base: position 12,403 of record JAURMQ010000061.1, on the reverse strand, counting down.
CAGCACTTCATGCCGATAAATACGAATTGGTAATCAGAGATATACTGACCAATGTTGATCAAAAAAAAGAAACGATACGTTTGTATTCTTCTGTAGTATTGGATAGAGCAAAGCAATACGCTTGGTGGGTGAATTCTAAATCAGAACAAACGGAGACGGTTACCAAAAGTGAAGTTTGGACGTTTTATTTGGAGGGGACTCAAACCCTTAGTCATTTTCCATTTCCTGCAAAACTGGTCAGTCCTCAGAACAACGCAAAGATACGTTTGGAGAATGGTGCTTTGACGCTCGTGTGGGAAGCGGTCGATTTGGATGGCGATATAGAAAGTTATGATGTGTATATTGGAGCCGGTCCCGATGACTTGATTTTGGCCGCCGAAAATTTAACTTCCAATTCGATTACCGCTTCGTTGGATTCGGATCAAAGTTATTATTGGAAGGTTTTGACACGAGACCAAGAGGGGAATATTTCCCAATCACCCGTGGGCTACTTCAAGACCTCTCTTTAGGGGGGTTTCCGTTGAACGTATTCATGGTTCTGTCCAAACCCATTTGTGTAAAACACAGAACGATTTCACTACAATCCGGAAGGCTTTTAGTCAGCTTTTCTTGTTCCTGTTCGGTAAATTTTCCCAAAACGAAATCGACCTGATTATATCCTTTTTCTTCGCTTTTTATCCCAATTCTAAGTCTGGAATAATGCGGGGTATTGAGTTGTGATTCGATGTCTTTCAGCCCATTATGCCCTCCATCACTCCCTTTGCCTTTGAGTCGAAGCGATGCCAGGGGAAGATGAAGGTCGTCGGTAACGATTAGAATATTTTGAAGGGCAATTTTCTCTTTCAACGCCCAGTATTTTACCGATTTTCCACTGCGGTTCATAAAGGTAGAAGGTTTGAGAAGAATGATTTTTTTGCCTTTGAAATTGAAACTTCCTTTTGCCCCCAGCTTGAGGTCGGTCATTTCTACCTCAAATTTTTCGGCCATATAGTCGATTACTTCAAAACCGATGTTGTGACGGCTTTTGAGGTATTCATTGCCAATATTGCCCAAACCTACAATCAAGTATTTTGTCATGTCAATGGGTTTTGCTTTTCCGAAAAGCCACTTCAACAGCATTTTGTAAAATTAAAAAAAGCATCTCAAGAGGAGATGCTTTTTTTAATAATTGACAACACTACTTAATTATTCTTCAGAAGTGCTTTCCTCTTCTGATGGAGCTTCCCCTTCTTCAGTAGATTCTTCTGCTTCGACTGTAACGCTCATAGAGGCTCTAGACGTTCGTATTTTACAAATCACGGTATTGTCCGGATGCAGGACGGTAAAAGCTTCAGCTTCTAAGTCTGAAGTTAAAATTTTGTTTCCTAATTTGAGTGTTGAGATGTCAACCGTAATAAAATCAGGAAGATTTTGGGGGAGTGCCCTGATCTTGAGTTTGCGTTTGCTGATCACTAAGGTTCCTCCTTGGAACATTACTCCAGGGGCTGATCCTGTTATCGTGACAGGAATTTCCATATTTACTTCCTTATCATCAGACAGTTGATAAAAATCTACATGAAGAATTTTATCACTGACAGGATGAAATTGAATGTCTTGTAAAATGGCATTAATTTTTTGACCTCCTTCAATGTCAAGTACAACCGTATGTGCATTGGGAGTGTAAACTAATTTACTGAAATCAAGTTCATTTGCGGAAAAATGGAGGGGAGTTTCTCTTCCATATAACACGCAGGGAACTTTATCAGCATTACGTAAAGCTTTGGTTGCAACCTTGCCTACGCTTTCTCTTTTGGATCCTTTGATGGTAATCGATTTCATGAATTTTTTTTTACATTATAAATTTTGAACTTATGGACTGATTGTAATGAACATTTTTCATTACTTCAGCAAATAATGGGGCGCAAGATAACACTTTTACTTTAGGGTGACTAACTTTTGGGGGGATAGAATCGGTTACAATCAGCTCTTCGAGTTGAGAGGCCTCAATTTTTTCATAGGCATTGCCCGAGAGCAGAGCATGAGTACATATGGCACGTACAGAAATAGCACCGCGTTCCTTCATCAAATCGGCAGCTTTGGTGAGTGTTCCTGCAGTATCTACCATGTCATCGACTAAGATTACATTTTTGTTTTCTACATTCCCAATGAGCTCCATATGAGAGATAATATTTGCCTTTTGTCTTGTTTGAAACAGATTACAACGTCACTGCTCAGGAATTTTGAGTAGGCATAGGCACGTTTGGAACCTCCCATATCTGGCGAAGCAATGGTGAGGTCGGATAAGTTCAGTGATTTAATGTAAGGTAGGAATAGGGTGGAAGCAAACAGATGATCCACGGGTTTTTCAAAAAAACCTTGGATCTGATCGGCATGCAAATCCATGGTGATGATGCGCGTCGCTCCCGCAGATTCCAACAATTTGGCGATTAATTTGGCTCCTATGGGGACTCTGGGCTTGTCTTTTCGATCTTGTCGTGCCCATCCAAAATAAGGCATCACAGCGGTAATGTGACGGGCCGAAGCGCGCTTAGCAGCGTCGAGCATCAATAGCATTTCCATCAAGTTCTCGGACGAAGGGTGGGTAGAACCTACAATAAAGATTCGAGCCCCACGAACAGACTCTTCGAAAGAGGGTTGAAATTCCCCATCACTGTATCGTGAAAAGTTTACTTTTCCAATCTCAATTCCAAAATGATCGGCAATGAGCTTGCCTAAAGCAGTACTTTGTGTACACGTGAAAATTTTTGCAGGAGTCTCCATAATAAATATATATCGCAACAAATTTAAAAATAAAATAATGCTTCACCTTATTGAACATTTTAAATCGGAAGGTAAAATATTTTATTATTTTTGTGCCCTACTGTCCATCAACAGTTTTCAAATGCCTCGGTGGCGGAATTGGTAGACGCGCTGGATTCAAAATCCAGTTCTTTCGGGAGTGTGGGTTCGATTCCCACCCGAGGTACTTTAAGAATCCGTAATATCTTGTGTAAGATGATATTGCGGATTTTTTTATTTCTGGCAATATACTGGCAAAAACGCGTCTTTTTTAAAACCTAAAAACTTCCCTAACTATCTTAATATTTGAAGGTAAGTTGGATTTTGTAGAACGGTTTTTCTGTGTAGGTTAGGGCGCTATTAGTATTACATATAACTAACTCAATCTAGAGATCCTATGCTAAAAGGGACGAATACCATAAATTAATATTTACTCATTATATTTATACATATTTCTACTAATTAAGTAAATCAATATATGTGAAGAATATTATTTTATTAATTTTTAGTTTAATAGCTACTTTCGCTTTTTCTCAGTTACCACAAACAAATAATATTGTTGGAAAGTATGATTTTTCAGGCAATTCAAATGATACTAGTGGAAATAATTTTAATGCCACTGCTACAGGTGATCCTTCACTAACCATCGATAGATTTGGGAATTGTAATTCGGCATATGAATTTGATGGAAATGACTATTTCTATACGAGTAATTCAATGGCTAATCAATTCACTAATACATTTACTATAAGTGCATGGATAAAGTCTACAAACAATGCCACGGTTGATATTTTAGGTCTTGGCAATCAAAATTGTAATTCAAATGCTGGCCCTGTGATAAGATTAGGGCCTAATTTAAATTTTAATAGATGTAATGAAGGTTTTAATACATTTAATAGCAATTACCATTATGATGGTCAATGGCATCACTATGTTTTTTCCTATAACGGAAGTCAAAGAAAAGTTCACAGAGACGGTGTTCTTATAAACACATTTAATAAGTCAAATATCTTTAATATATCAACATATGGTCTTGCAATTGCAAGGGCACAAATGAATCAAAGTGGCATATTTTTCACTGGTGCTATGGATGATGTTGTAATTTGGAATGTAGCATTAACTGACAATGAAGTTACCCAATTATTCAACTATAATACTAACTCAGCTCCTACTCCTGAAATATCACAAATCAAAATTACTCTTGATAACTCAACCGTCTCAGTCACTTTTTCTGATAATGTCTATGGGGGTTCAGCTAATGCAACATCAACCTTAGAAGTTTCTGATTTCGAATTATCTATATCTGGAGGTTCTGCTTCTTTATCTTCTGTAACACCATCAAGCATAAGTGTAAGTGGATCAACAATTGGTCTTGGAATTCCTCTTTCTGGAACTACAGATGGAGATGAGATATTAACTATCCTTCCAGTTTCAAATGCGATCTTTTCCGTTTCAGGCGATACTGTATGTACAACACAATCAAATAATACTACAGAGTTAGTTCCTGATATTGTAACCGATAATGTGGTGCTATATCTAGATGCCAGTAATAAATCGTCTTATCCTGGAACAGGGACAGTTTGGTATGATCTCTCAGGAAATAACAATGACTTTAATCTTAATGGACCAACATTTGACCTTTCTGGATTTTTTGATTTTGATGGGACAAATGATTACGCAAGAACAGTTTCAAGTCTTGATCTAAGCCAGTATGATCATGTAACGGTTCAGATGAATATGTTAGCAGAAAATACTAACAAAACTGAAATAACCTTTGAACATAGTGAAAACTGGAATACAAATGTTGGAGGTTTTGGTCTAGCAAATCAAGAGGGAGGTGGTGGTTATGTAAATAACCTTCACCATACTAATCATGACAGAGCGGGTATTTATCGAAACTATGAGGCAAATATCTTAAACGACTGGCATCAACAAACTAATATTTTTAGTTCAGTAGATGACCCTTCAGGAAGGTTAACCTATTTAGATGGGAATTTACTCAATTATTCAGTTCAACCATCAGGTAGTTACCCAACTGGAACAAGTACTTCCAATTCGTTGAATTTTGGGAACTATCATTTTTATATAGGCTCAAGAGCGGGTTCAACACTTTTTTTTAATGGCAAAGTAAAATCAATTTTAATTTATGGATCAAAACTGAGCTCAAATCAAGTTAGTCAAAACTATTTTGCATTAAATGACATTCCTCCAACAGATATAAGTTTAACTTCCAATACAATATCAGAAACTGTACCCATTGGAAGTTTAATTGGCACCCTTTCTGCCACTGACTCCGATACGTCAATTAGCTCTCTCACCTTTTCTTTTACTTCCAGTGGAGATGCACAAGATGATGATAATGGAAGTTTCACAATTAGTGGAACGTCACTTCTTACTAATTCAACTCTTGACTATGAAACCAAAACGAGTTATAATATTTATCTTAAAGTAAGTGATGGTTCTTCTGACTTTGAGAAAGCTTTCACAGTAAGCGTTACAAACGTTTTAGAACCAATAATAGATTTAGGATTTGAGGTAGCAAGTGTGGTGGTAACTGATGGATTAGTTTTACATCTTGATACTAGAAGTTCCGAATCATATTCTGGTGCAGGTAATATATGGTATGATTTGAGTGGAAACGGAAATGATGTTACCATGCAGAATTCGGGTAGCATAAATTTTGATAGTACAAATAAATATTTTGACACAGGGAATAATGGCTATTTCACAAAATCAAATGGTAGCAACATTCCAATTGGGAATCAAAGTTATTCTATAGGTTTGTTCGTGACCCTACCGAATTGGGGAAATGAAGATTTAGGACTTTTAACTATTGGTGGTTTTGGTTCAACTAATCTATCCAATGCATTTCGAACTTTGGGAAATGGATTAAGGCATTATTGGTGGAATAACGATTTAGATATTTCAAATGTGGCGATTACCAACCAGTGGGTATATTTGATTGCTCAATTTGATGGTGTAAGGAGATCTTTATGGATGAATGGGGTTCAAATTGCATCCGATACTCCAAGTGGTCATAATGTTCAAAACTCAGACATTAGGATTTCTCAAGGTTATAATAATGGATACTATCAAAAAGGGAAAATAAAATTTGCATCAATATACAATCGAGCGTTATCATCAGATGAGATTATTTTGAATTACAATTCACTAAATTCTTCAAATTCAAATACTTTTAAATCAACAACAAGCATCGACGAAGAACCTGTAATAGGAACTGTAGTTGCTTCACTTACTGCTACAGACTCAGACACTACCGATTTTACATTTAGTCTAGTACCAGGTAACGGTACTAACGATCAACATAACTCATCTTTTACGATCTCAGGCACTCAGCTTTTAGTAAATGGAACTATAGACTATGAGACCACCCCAACATTAAACATTTATGTTCAAGCCAGTGATGGAAGCAATACCTTCTCTAAGGCGCTTACTGTAAATGTCAATGATATTAATGAGCCACCTGTGATTACCGCCACGACCCTTTCAAACGATAATGGGTCAATAAATGTAACCTTTAGTGAGCCAGTCTACATTAGCGCGGATGCTTCCAATACCCTCCCCATAGAGGTGAGTGACTTTGCCCTTTCCATAAGTGGTGGAACAGCGACACTTTCCTCAACCACTCCATCGAGTATATCGGTTAATGGTAACACTTATACCCTAGGTCTTCCTATCTCAGGAGCAATAAATGGTAGTGAGACTGTTAGGGTAGTTCCAATTATTAACTCCATTTATGATTCAGGCGCAGCGACAGCCTCAACCACCCAATCAAATAATACGGTGAGTCTCCACGGTGATACTGACGCTGACGGGGTCAACGACCTATTAGATAAATGTCCCAATACCCCCGGGGGAGCATCAGTTGACGTTAATGGCTGTGCTGAGAGTCAGAAAGATCCAGACAATGATGGCATTACGGGTATAAACGACAACTGTCCTTCCACTGCAAATGCTGACCAGGCTGACACCGATGGAGATGGTGTAGGAGACGCTTGTGATCCTGATATCGATGGGGATGGAATAGCCAACGGTTCTGACAATTGTCCTTATGATTATAATCCTGATCAAAAAGACAGTGATACGGATGGTATAGGCGATCTATGTGATAGCGATAATGATAATGACGGATATGATGATGGAGTAGACAGTTTCCCATTCGACCCAAATGAGTGGTTAGATACCGATATAGATGGTATTGGAAATAACGCTGATACCGATGACGATAATGATAGTTATTCGGATGATGATGATGCATTCCCATTAAACCCTGGAGAATGGTTAGATACCGATGGCGATGGAATAGGCAATAACAAAGATAAAGATGACGATAACGATGGTGTAGAGGATAAAAAAGATGCCTTTCCATTAGACGATACCGAAAACTTAGATACCGATAAAGACGGCATTGGAAATAATGCCGATGATGATGATGACGGAGATGGCTATTCCGATTTAGACGAAATAGAATGTGAGAGTGATCCGCTTAAGAGATTCAGTAAGCCAAGGGATTACGATAGCGATCTAATTCCAGATTGTATCGATACGGACGATGACAATGATGGCTGTTTGGATCAGGAAGACCTTTTCCCATTCAATGAGAGAGAATGTATCGATAGTGATGGAGACGGAATAGGAGACAATACCGATATGGATGCAGACAATGATGGTATCCTTGATGAGTTTGATGACTTCCCTACCGATCCCAATGAGAGTAAAGATACCGATGGAGACGGCATAGGAGACAATGAAGATGAGGATGACAATAATGATGGATTCCCTGAGGATCTTATAATCAATGATGCAGGAGAGGAAGTAATTCCAATATTTGTATCTGAGCTGTTAACGCCCAACCAACCAGATGAAGAAGCCAAATGGAGGATTGTGAATATTGACAAATACCCATCGGCCAATGTGAAAATATACAGTCCTACAGGAGAGGTCGTCTATGAGTCGTGGAATTACAAAAATGACTGGGATGGGAAAGGTAAGAATGGCAAACCGCTACCGACAGGACCGTATATGTATATGATTGACAGGGGAGACGAAACACAGGTAGAACAAGGATGGCTTTACATCTTCAACTAAAATTTAAAGCATTGAAAAAAAGAAAGCTACTGTACCTTTTCCTGTCTGCTACATTCATTAATGTTTCTTTTGCCCAAGTAAACGAAAACCTATTGATGGAGCGTTTCAATATGAACGCTTTTAATCCCGCCTATGCAGGTTCAGAGGGAAGGGTTCTCTCCTTTACTACACGATCCACTTGGCAAGGGGTTAGTGGCGCGCCCAAGATGAATTATTTCTACTTAAGTGGTAATCCCAAAAAGAATCTAGCATTTGGACTCTCTATAATCAACAATAAAGTTTTTATTGACGAGCGAACCCTCTACTCTGTAGATGCCAGTTATCAACTCACTGTAGGAGCGGGTAAAACCCTATCATTGGGAATAAAGGCAGGGGCACATACTAAATTCACAGACGTAGAGGCAATACAACGTTTGACCAATGCTCCTAATTCTGCTATTCCCGACATCACCAAAGAGACCTATCCTGTATTTGGATTTGGAGGTCTCTACAAAACACAAAAGTTTTATGTTTCCTTTTCCATACCCAATTTCCTGAATCCCATCAAGTACACCGACAATGAATCATTTATTGGAGATGAGAAACCCTCCACCTATTTATTGGCAGGCTATAAAATTGGGGGGGTAGGCACAGTAGACTCCTCGATCAACCCTTTTATCAGTTCCAATATCATTCCGGGGATAGGCAATACACTTCATTTTGGAGGAACCTATGATTACAAAGGCCTCATTGAAGTAGGGGGTGGTTACAAAAGCACCAGATATATGAATGTAATGGCCATTTTCAAAACCAAGTTCGGATTATCATTGGCCTATGCCTATGATTTTAGAGGGGCATCAAATGACGTGGAGGTACAGAAAAGTGGGAACGAAATTTTCCTCAAGTTTAATTTTTAAATCCAAGAGGAAAGATGAGGTTTTTTAAGTGTATACTTCGACAATGTATTCAGAGAGATAAGCTAAAAACTTCCCTAACGATCTTAATGCTTGAAGGTAAGTTGGATTTTGTAGAACGGTTTTTCTGTGTAGGTTAGGGCTTTTGATATTTTACATAACAACAGCTCCACAAGGTTGGGACCTATCCTATCCACTGTAAATCACTGTCATCATTGAGCTAAAAAGGTCTTTAGAGGTACCCTAAATGGAGGTCTTTGTAAAGGGGGTGTGGGAGTTTTGATTGGTTTTTTGGGCAGTCAAATACGTACTTTTTTTTAATGGAGTATTAAATAGGTGATCTAAAAATGGATCACCCATTTTCAAATTATGGCGTTTATCCATTTTTTTGATTTTTTTTTAATATTTTGAAATTCAATTTAATACATTAAATTTAAGCGTATAATTAATTCACTAAAAACGAATGTTATGTGCCCCAACATCAAAAGCATTGTGTCTGATTTTACAGAAAAGTTGTGTGCTCACCACTATGCTACCTCTACCGTCAAGACCTATAAAAATGCCCTCATCAAGTTTTTGACCGCCTTTAAGGATTATGAATTAGAGCAAATTTCGATCCTCCACGTCCGCAGTTATATTCGGCATCTTCAGATACAGGAGGATATCAGTGTAGCCTATCAAAAACAAATCTTGGCTACCATTGACAAGTTTTATGTGTTTTACTTCAAACAGAAATTGAATCTTTCTTCGCTCTATCCCAAGCGGAAATCTGAATCTCCCCCAAACTATTTAACGGCTTCGGAGGTGAGGAGTCTTTTGTCTCATTGTAATAATCTAAAGCATCTTTGTGTTTTGAAAATCCTGTATGGATGTGGCTTGAGGGTTTCGGAGGTGATTTCATTAGTACTAAAGGATATAGATCCTAAGGCCATGCGTCTTATTATTCGGTCTCCGAAAGACCAAAAATACCGTACTGTGCCACTTCCGAAATCCCTATTCCAAAGCTTAAGGAAATACTACAGCGCTTATGGTCCAAAGTACTATCTTTTTGAAGGTCAAAAAACGGAGAAATACGCGGTAAAAAGCATTCAGAATTTTATCAAAAAATATGCACGGGCCGCCACGATTCAAAAAAATGTAACGCATTATGTGTTACGACATTCCTATGCGATACATCAAATAGAAAAAGGAATCGACATTCGGTATGTCCAATATTTTTTGGGACACCACTCCCTAAAAACTACTGAGCGCTATACTCGATTTACGAATCTTTTAAAACATGGGATGGCCAACCCCTTGGACTCATTATAAGGATGCATTTGAATTTTTCGGACGGTTTTAGGATTAAATGTATATTTGAGGAATGGAAAGAAGAAAAGCAGTTCAAACGATTGCACTGGGCCTGGCAGGGGTTACGGTCTTCAGCCACTGTAGGTATTCGCCTCAGGGACTCTCCTCATTCAAAGACGAAGATCAGCGCTTGATCTGTGCCCTTTCCGAAATCATTATGCCCTCCCAAAGTAATTCTTTTCCTACCCCCGAGACCCGGCTTCAGTTTATTTTAAATCAAGTTGAAGGGGGGCTAACGCTTCAGCAGACGGAAGAATACCTATTGGGTTTGTCTTCTCTAAAAAGGGGGGTAAAGGAAACCCATTCCAAAGATTTTACCGAGCTGGATCAAGAGACGCAAAGCAGAATTGTGGTCAAGGCTTTGGAGGCTCAAGCGGAGTTAGGGTTTTTTATGCGCAAAAATCGTCAATGGTCGATGCGTCACTTTATGACTTCTGAACGTTTTATGACAGAGTATCTAAAATACGAATTTATCCCCAACCGACATTTGGGGTGTGTCCCCGTATAAGCGCAAAAAGATGGTCAAAGAAAATCATTTCGATTCTATAGTAATTGGAGCGGGTATGTCTGGAGGATGGGCCGCAAAAGAGTTTTGTGAGCAAGGGTTTACGACTTTGCTTATTGAACGGGGCAGAAATGTTGAACACTTAAAAGATTACCCCACCACCCATATGCGGCCATGGGAATTCAAACATCGCGGTGATGTTCCGGCCAAGATTCGCGTAGAAAATCCAATTGCCAACAGTTGCTATGCTTTTCGGGAAGACGCAATGCACTTTTTTGTCAAAGACGCAGAACACCCCTATGTACAGGCCAAACCTTTTGAGTGGATTCGAGGATATCAAGTAGGGGGAAAATCAATCATGTGGGCCCGACAGGTTCAACGTTGGAGTCAATTGGATTTTGAAGGTCCTGCCCGTGATGGTTTTGCCGTAGATTGGCCCATTCGATACAATGATCTCGACTCTTGGTACACCTATGTTGAAAAATTTGTTGGGGTGAGTGGCAATAAAGATGGCCTGGACATCCTTCCCGATGGAGACTTTCTCAGACCTTTTGGAAACAATTGTGTTGAGGATTACTTCGGTGAACAGATGAAAAAACATTATCAGGATCGCCATGTTATTTATGGAAGGTGTGCGCATCTCACCGAAAGTAAACCCATTTTTGTAGCGCAGGGAAGAGGACTTTGTGCCAGTCGAAATATTTGTCAAAGAGGCTGTCCTTTTGGAGGGTATTTCAATGCCAATTCTACGTTGATTCCATGGGCCATGAAGACCGGAAATTTAACCTTAAAAACCGACAGTGTGGTTCATTCCATCCTTTATGATGAGCATCAGAAAAAAGCCATTGGGGTGAGGGTGATCGATGCGCATACCAAAACCACCACTGAATATTTTGCCAAAGTAATTTTTCTCAATGCTTCTACGCTCAATACCAACTTAATACTGTTGAATTCAAAGTCCGATCGATTTCCCAACGGACTGGGTAATGACAGTGGACTGTTGGGTAAATACATTGCCTTTCATAATTATAGGGGGGTGATAACTGCCACTCACCAGGGGCATAAAGACCGGAGGGTGGACGGACGAAAACCCACCTCAGCCTATCTGCCGCGTTTTAGAAATGTGTATCGTCAGGAAACAGATTTCCTCAGGGGCTATGCCGCCGGTTTTGGAGCCCGTAAGAAAATGGTTTATGACGTTGATTCTATGGGAGAGGATCTCTACCATAATCTTCTGAATGTAAAAGAAAGCGATGTATGGAGTGTCAACTCTCACATGATGGGAGAGACATTGCCCAAGGAAAGCAATCGGGTTCATCTGGATGAAAATTTAGTCGATCCTTGGGGGATTCCCCAGCTTATCATTGATGTGGATTATGACGATAACGATGAAAAAATGCTGCAAGACTTTTTCGATGAATTTTCCGAAATGTATTCCAAAGCCGGTTTTACGAACATCAAGACTACCGACAACCAGCGTAAGCCTGGAAATGACATTCACGAAATGGGAGGGGTTAGGATGGGACATGATCCCAAGACTTCCTTGCTCAACAAATGGAATCAATTGCATCACTGTCAAAATGTTTTTGTGACCGACGGGGCTTGTATGACGTCGACCTCCACCCAAAATCCATCCTTGACTTTCATGGCACTCACAGCCAGAGCCGCCCACTATGCCATTGCAGAGATGAAGAAAGGGAATATCTAAATATCTTTTACACACCGGAATCCAGTATGTTGGGATCCTGTATCGGGAGAAGATTTCATT
>JAURMQ010000060.1 GCA_030830625.1 Flavobacteriaceae bacterium | reverse complement strand
TTTTTGTATTGTTCTGCCAAATCCATTAACAGCTTAAAAAAATCATAAGTAAGCTCTTTGATGGTCTCGATTTCTTTTTTGAGGTACAAATGCATTGCCACCAAAACCTGATCATTCCTAGATCTGGCGGTGTGTATTTTTTTTCCCAAGTCACCCAGTTGCTCGGTAAGAATATATTCAATCTTGGAATGCATATCCTCAAACTCGGGCTCAATGGTAAAACTCCCTTGTTGTGCCTTTGTTTTCAAATCGTTTAAAACGGCAAGGAGTGAGTGGACTTCTTCAGCGGTCAAAACCCCTATTTGTCCCAACATTTCGGCATGTGCAATAGAAGCTTCGCAATCATAAGCTGCCAATTGTAGGTCATAAACGCGATCTTTACCCACGGTAAAATGGTCTATCTTTTGATTTGGAGCCTGATTTTTTTGCCAAAGTTTCATTTTAAAATGATTTTAGTTATTGCTTTAGTGTCCACTATTGTACCCAGGGGAAATTCATTTTTTGGGTACGCCCCTCGGACTTCTATTACAAGATTTGTTTTAACAGTTCAATATAAATATTTATGGCCTCTTCTATCTCATGTACAAAGATATATTCATTGGCCGAATGTGATCTTGTGGACAATCCTGGGCCTACTTTTAGCGAAGGGCACTGGAGTGCCGCTTGGTCGGATAAGGTAGGGGATCCGTATGTCTTTCTCCCCAAAGCAATTCCCGCTCGAACCAACTCGTGATCCATTGCGATGGAAGAAGAATTGAGATGTAGGGATCGGGGGGTCATTTCACAGGGAGCAGCTTCTGTGATTAATTGGGCCAGTTCCTCATTGGTATATTGATCGTTGACTCTTACATCTACTACCAAATGAACGCTGGCGGGGACCACATTGTGTTCTTTTCCTGCAGCCACTTGAGTGACTGTAATTTTAACAGGACCTAAATTTTCAGACACCTTTTCTAAAGAAAAATTTTGAAACCATTCCAAAACTTTAGGCAACTTCATGATGGGGTTGTCATCATTGGGGTGGGCTGCGTGGCCTGGGGTTCCTTTGATGACCGCATCGAAAACGAGTAAGCCCTTTTCGGCAACTGCCAAATGCATCTCGGTGGGTTCTCCCACTATGGCTACATCAATTTTGGGTAACTGAGTCAATAGCCCTCTAAGACTTTTTTGTCCGGCGATTTCTTCCTCAGCAGAAGCCACCATAACCAAATTATACTTTGGGTTTTCAGCGGCGTAGTAGTGCGTGAATAAAGCCATCAAGGAGACCAGAGCTCCACCAGCATCGTTACTGCCCAATCCGTAGAGTTTTCCGTCTTCAATTTTAGGTTCGAAAGGATCATTGGTGTAGGCCGAATTGGGTAGCACCGTGTCGTGATGAGAATTCAGTAAAAGGGTTGGTTTTTCAGGATCAAAAGCTTTGTTTTGCGCCCAAACATTATTCCCCTCTCTTTGATAGGGAATCCCATAGTCGTCAAACCATTGCCCAATTCTATGGGCCGTTTTATCCTCTTCTTGCGAAAAAGAGGGGATCGCAATTAAATCCTTTAATAATTCAATTGCTGCCGTGGTTAACTCATTCATCATCCAATATTAAAGTAGTGTGTTGTATATTTCCAGCAATCATTTCGGGTGCTCCAATTTTTACTTCTAATACCCCTTTTTCTAAAGCTTCAAAACAGTTGTCTATCTTGGGAATCATTCCTGAATGTATGATTTCTGCGGCTCTTAATTTTTTGTACTGTTTGGGGGTAATGGTTTCAATCACACTCGTGGCGTCCTCTATATTTTCCAAGACCCCTTGCTTTTCAAAACAATACCAAAGGGACACTTCAAAATGTTGTGACAAGCCTTGAGCCAATGCAGCCGCAATGGTGTCGGCATTGGTATTGAGCAGTTGTCCTTTTTGGTCGTGTGTAATGGCACAACATACGGGAGTAAAATTTTTTTCCAAAAGGATCGTAAACAATTCAGCGTGGATCCCCGTAACATCTCCTACAAAACCATAATCTATAATTTTTACAGGTCTTTTTACGGCTTGAATGGCATTGCCGTCGGCTCCTGATATTCCCAGAGCATTGCACCCCAAAGCTTGTAATTGGGCCACGATATTTTTGTTGATTTTTCCTCCGTAGAGCATGGTGATAATGTCCAGATTTTGGGCATCTGTAATCCTCCTTCCGTCAACCATTTGGACAGGTACATTCAGCTGTTTGGCCATAATGGTGGCTTTTTTGCCTCCTCCATGAACCAAAATTTTTGGTCCTTTCATTTGTGCAAAATGGGTCAAGAAGGACTGTAGAGCCTCTTCATCCTCAATGACATTTCCACCAATTTTGACGACAGCCAGTTTATTCATTTTCCAATAATTGTTTTAAGACGGCTTGAGCCGAATAGATTCTGTTTTGGGACTGTTGAATGACCAATGAATTGGGACTGTCCAATACTCCATCGCTGGCCACAATATTTCTTCTGATGGGAAGGCAGTGCATGAATTTCCCATTGTTGGTGTGCTTCATTTTTTCGGGGGTTATCATCCATTGGTCATCGGTTCTTAAAATTTGCCCATACTCTTCATAAGAACACCAATTTTTGGTGTACACAAAATCGGCATCTTTAAGCGCCTTTTGTTGATCGGTAGTACATTCAATCCCTTTTGTGATTTCAGGGTTTAGGGCATAGCCTTCCGGATGAGTAATGACAAAATCAGCCTCCATATACCCCATCATGTTCACAAAAGAGTTGCCCACTGCATGAGGAAGAGCCTTGGGGTGGGGTGCCCAACTCAAAACAACCTTTGGCTTGTGAGGGGTTTGGTGTTCTTTTAGGGTGATGGCATCGGCCAAAGCTTGAAGGGGATGTGCCGTTGCACTCTCCATGTTGATGATGGGGACAGACGCGTATTGCGCAAAACTTTTCAATACAATTTCTGCTTCATCTTTTTCTTTATCAGACAAAGAGGCAAAAGCTCTGATGGCTACCATATCGCAATATTGAGAAACTACAGCCGCAGCTTCTTTAACATGCTCCGATCTCAATCCACTCATCTTTGTACCGTCTTCAAACTCCAACGCCCACGATTCCTGACTGAAATTCATAACCATAGTGGGTAGCCCTAAGTTTTGAGCAGCTTTTTGGGTACTCAATCGGGTTCTCAGGCTGGGATTAAAAAATAGAAGTCCCAAGGTTTTGCCTCTGCCCATAGAGTCCCATTGTGTAGGCTGCTTTTTTAACTCCATTGCCAAATGGAGTGTTTGGTCAAAATCGGGAAGGTCTGCTAATGTGATAAAATTTTTCATAATAATGTTTCTAATGCTTCAAAAAACCGATCGAAATGAGCTTTTTGAACCGTCAATGGAGGCAGTATTCTCAAAACATTTTTATTACTGCTTCCCCCTGTGAAAATATGTTTTTCGTAGATGAGTCTTTTTCTCAATGGACCAACTTCAAACTCAAATTCTAATCCGAGCATTAGTCCACGGCCTTTGATTTTGGCTCCATCAATTTTTTCAGCTTTGCTTCTGAAATAAATTTCCATTTCTTTTGCATGTTGCTGTAAGCTATCTTTTTTTAGAATCTCCAAAACCGCCAAAGAGGCAACACAAGAAAGATGGTTTCCGCCAAAGGTGGTTCCCAGCATACCATACTGGGGCTTGATGTCGGGGTGAACCAATATCCCTCCAATTGGAAAACCGTTGCCCATGCCTTTGGCCATGGTGATCACATGAGGCTTGATGGGGTTGCTTTGAAACGCAAAAAAGGTCCCAGATCTTGAAAAACCAGATTGTACTTCGTCTGCAATAAGGGAGGTGTTGTATTGATAACACAATTTATCCATTTTCAAAACGAAATCATCTTCAGGCATATCGAGGCCCCCTACTCCTTGAATGGGTTCAAAAATAACGGCACAGACATCTCCTTTTTTCAGCTCTCTTTCCAATGCTTGAGCATCGTTAAAAGGAATGAAAGTAACCTCTTGTTGTTGGTTGAGGGGTGCGTTGATATTCGGATTGTCAGTAGCTGCAACCGCTGCCGAAGTCCTCCCGTGAAAAGCATTTTTAAAGGCTACAATTCTTTTTTTACCGGTATAAAAAGAAGCCAATTTTAGTGCGTTTTCATTGGCCTCTGCTCCCGAGCTACACAAAAAGAGTTGATACTCATGCAAACAAGATTGTTCACCAATTTCATCTGCCAATTGTTGTTGAAGGGGGTTTTCTATCGCATTGGAATAAAATGCAATTTTGTGCAATTGATCTTCCAATCGCTTGACATAATGAGGATGACTGTGTCCTACGGAAATCACTGCATGACCTCCGTATAAATCCAAATATTCCGTTCCCGCTTGGTCGTACACATAAACATCTTTTGCCTTTACGGGACATACTTCATAAAGCGGATAAACGTCAAATAATTTCATGATTTATATCATTTGATTTACAATTCCCCCACGGGAAATTATTGCATTTTAATTTCATTAATTTTTTCAAAAGAGGCCATCAGTCCCTTAATCAGGGACGAACTTAAACCTTGGTGTTCCATTTCATTCAATCCTGTTATCGTACAACCTTGAGGTGTAGTGACCTTATCGATTTCAGTTTCGGGATGAGAGTCCGTTTCAATCAATAAGCTGGCAGCCCCCAAAGCTGTAAACATCGACATGCGCATGGATTCATCGGCATCAAAACCCATTTGCACCCCTCCTTGGGTCGTCGCACGGATCAATCTCATCCAAAAAGCAATCCCACTTGCACAAACCACGGTTGCCGCTTGCATTTGTTTTTCTGCAATTTTGATGGTGGTTCCCAGTCCGTTGAATATGGCTTCGGCAATCGCGATTCTTTTTTCTCCAGGAGTATTACAACACAGACAGGTCATGGATTTACCCACCGAAATAGCTGTATTGGGCATACTTCTGATGATGGGAAAATCACCTCCCAACTTTTCTTCCATGCGTTTGATGCTATAGCCTGTAATGGCCGAAATCAGCACGTGCTTGTCGGTCAATACTCCTTTGATTTCCTCAAGAATACCATCAAACTGTCCCGGTTGGACAGTAAAAATCAAGATGTCGGATTTTTTGACCGCTTCTTGATTGTCTGTGGTTATTTTCACATTATTGTAGTTTTCCCAATTCTCAATTTGACTGAGATTTCTTTTGGTCAAATAAAGGGAAGTATAAGTATTGTTGTACACCAAACCTTTGGCAATACTCAACCCTAAATTTCCTGATCCGATTATGGCTATTTTCATTTTTATTTTTTTTATTTTTTAAAAAACACTGGCTTTGAGTTGTAAGCCCAAATCCTCTTCCCATCCCATGATGAGGTTTACATTTTGTACAGCCTGTCCCGATGCCCCTTTCAATAAATTATCGATGACCGAGGTGATCAATAATTGGTCTTCGAACTGGTGCAAATGTAGGGCACAATGATTTGTGTTCACTACTTGTTTTAGAGTCAGCTCCTTGTCCGACACATGCGTAAATGGATGTGTTCTGTAAAACTCTTTATAGAGTTCTATGGCCTGTTGGAGTTTACCCTCAAAAGGAGTATAGCAGCTGGCAAAAATCCCTCTGGTGAAATTTCCCCTTTGGGGAAGAAAATATATTTTAGGGTCGCCCAACGTTTCTCCAATTTCTCCCAAATGCTGATGGGTGAAAGGCTTGTACCAAGAAACATTGTTATTTCTCCAGCTGAAATGACCTGTTGGGCTGAGTCCTACACCAGCTCCCGTACTTCCAGTAGTGGCATTGACATGCACGGCTCCTTGAATCATTTTTGCTTTTGCTAAAGGTAAAAGGGCCAGTTGAATGGCAGTAGCAAAGCAACCTGGGTTGGCAATGGCGTTGGCTTTTTCGATATTTTCTCTTTGATTCTCAGGCAGTCCATAGACAAAATTATAGCCCTGAAATTGAGCGTCTTTTTTCAATCTGAAATCATTGCTCAAGTCGATGATTAGGGTGCTTTCAGAAAATTTATTTTTTTCCAAAAAGCCTACTGATTTTCCATGTCCAACACAGAGAAAAACAACATCCACATGGGGGTTGATAGAGGCTGTAAAATCGGGAGCTCCAGCCCCCAATAAATCTGCATGGGTATCGTGAAGGGCTGTTCCTGGGCGGGTGGTACTGTACACAAAATCCAGTTCCAATGCAGGGTGGTGTAATACCAACCGTATGAGCTCCCCTCCTGTATATCCCGAACCTCCTATAATGCCTACTTTCTTCATTTTTGTGAGTTTACGAATTGGTAAATTTTGTTGGGGGTGGACAACAATTTAATAAAACCTTTAGCGTCTTCAGCCGTCCAGCCTTTGTTGACTTCACCATAGCTTCCAAAAGAGGCATTCATCAAATCATGCTCCGACTCAATACCGTTGAGTTCAAACCTGTAAGGATGCAGCGTAACCCATACTTTTCCATTCACCCTCTCTTGACTGCTGCTCAAAAAAGCTTCAATATCTCTCATCACGGGGTCGAGGTATTGACCTTCATGAAGGAGCATTCCGTAAAAATTACCGAGCTGTTCCTTTTGAAATTGTTGCCATTTGCTCAAAGTGTGTTTTTCGAGTAGGTGGTGGGCTTTGATGATCAGAAGTGGAGCCGCGGCTTCAAAACCTACCCTCCCTTTAATTCCTATGATGGTATCACCAACATGCGTATCTCTGCCGATTCCAAATTTTTTGGCTCGTTCTTGCAGTTGAATGATGTTGTTGACGGGAAGGTCCATTACCCCATCGATTCCGGTGAATTCGCCTTTTTCAAAATGAAGGCATACTTTTTCGGCCGCTTGTTTTTCTACGGGGCTGGGATAGGCCGACTCGGGGAGGCTTTCGTGCGACGTTAAGGTTTCCTTACCCCCCACACTGGTTCCCCACAAGCCTTGGTTTATCGAGTATTGAGCCTTTTCCCAAGAGAGGGCTACACCGTTTTCTTTGAGGTAAGCGATTTCTGCCTCTCGAGAAAGCTGTTGGTCTCTAATCGGCGTAATGATTTCAATATCCGGTGCCATGACCTGAAAAATTAAATCAAATCTGACTTGGTCATTTCCGGCACCCGTACTTCCGTGAGCGATCGCATCGGCTCCAATCGTATCGGCATAAGCGACAATCTCCATGGCTTGCACGATTCGCTCGGCACTTACCGATAGGGGATAGGTATTGTTTTTGAGGACATTTCCATACACCAAATATTTTACAACCTTTTGGTAAAAGGATTCCAGTGCATTGATGGATTGATAAGTATGCGCTCCCATTTGCAAGGCTTTGGTTTTCATTTCCTCCACCTCTATACTATCAAAACCTCCCGTATTGACGCTAATGGCATGAACTTCATAGCCTTCCTTGGAGAGTTTCATCAAGCAGTAGGAGGTGTCTAAACCTCCACTGTAAGCTAAAACTAATTTTTTAGGTTCCATTTTTATATTTAATATATTTATTAATGTTTAGGATCGTATAACATCCCCGTGCAAAGGCACATGGTTCTCTCCGTTCGGGTGAGCACGTCGTAGTTTTTACAGGTTTGGCATCCCTTCCAAAATTCGGGATCATCGGTAAGCTCTGAAAAAGCAACGGGCCGATAACCCAATTCAAAATTGATTTTCATCACTGCTTTTCCGGTAGTGATCCCAAAAATTTTTGCATCAGGAAACTTTTCTTTGGATAATTCAAATACTTTTTGTTTGATTTTTTTGGCCAAACCTTTCCCCCGATGATCGGGGGATACAATCAAGCCTGAATGGGCCACATATTTGCCATGTCCCCATACTTCTATATAACAAAAGCCTGCGAATGTATTGTTTTCTATAGCAATGACAGCATTACCCGATTCCATCTTTTTGCTGATGTAGGTGGGGCTTCGTCGGGCAATACCCGTTCCCCGCATTTTGGCCGACTCCCCAATACAAGTGCTGATGTCTTGGGCGTAAATGATATGTTTTGAATTGGCAATAATTAATTCCATTATTGACAAATGATATTAGGTTGAAAAAAAAGGTTAAAAATTTTGGAATAAGAGACTGGACACACCTGAGTCTCTAATAGAGATATGTACCCGCTAGGGGCGGCGTGGACGAGAGGGAGCCGGACTAAAAATAGCGGCTTTTCCAATGGTGTATGTCGTTGCATCTTTCATTTGTAGTACAAATATCCGAATTTTATTTTTTTTACACAAAAATTGTACTGTACTTCTGTAGGATAAGCTGTTGAGCTACCATTCAAAATCCTTAATTTTGTTTATGTTTCAAAAGTTTCAAGAGCATTGGGCTGAGAACTTCCCTACCCTCAAAGATCAAAAACTATTGTTGGCTTTGAGTGGGGGGGTGGACAGTTGCACCTTATTAGACCTCTGTTTGAAATCAGGACTTGTTCCTGCGATAGCCCATTGCAATTTCAAATTGCGAGGGGCAACCAGTGATGCAGATGCGGTATGGATTAAAAATTTGGCTCATGAAAAGGGGTTGAAATGTCATATTCAAGAGTTTGAAACCAAAACCTACGCTACTCTCAATAAAGTGTCTATACAAATGGCAGCTCGCGATTTACGATACGATTGGTTTGTTACTTTGTGTGAACAGAAGGGCTATGATTTGGTTTTGGTGGCTCATCATGCCGACGATGCTATCGAAACCTTTATGATTAATGCCATGAGGGGTTCAGGATTAAAGGGATTGCTGGGAATACCAGAGCGCAGAGGGAAAATATGTAGGCCATTGTTGCCCTTTTCTCGTGCAGCTATTAAAGAATATGCAGAAGAAAATAAAATCGAGTGGCGTGAAGATGACTCTAATGCCAAAACAGATTACCTAAGGAATGCATTGCGACATGAAGTAATTCCTGCTTGGAAAAGCAGGGATTCAAAATTTGATCTGCAGTTCCAAGATACCCTTCGCTATTTGGGTCAAGCACAGGCTGTGTTGGAGGATGCCGTTGACGATTTTAAAAGAAACTATTTTATATCGTTCAAAGAGGGCTTCAAAATTCCAGTTAAAGCTTTGGAAAAGTTGACCTCAGTGGATTATTATTTACACGCATTGTTTGCTCCTTTTGGTTTTAAGCATCTGGCCGATCTCAAACAACTGCTGCATTCGCAAAGCGGAAAGCAGCTTTTTTCAAATACACACCGTCTGATCAAAGACAGAGCCCATTTGCTTCTTACTTTCTCTGACGGTGGCGAATCGGATTCTTACACGATTAATGCTGAGAATTCACGAATAGACAGCCCTTTAAAGTTGATTTTTACTCAAGAAAAAGCTTTTAAAAATGGGGATTCGAATAGTATTTTATTGGATAAATCAAAGTTAAAGTTCCCTTTGACCATAAGGAAATGGGAACAAAGTGATTACTTTTATCCCAACGGTTTGAAGGGGAAGAAAAAATTGAGTAAATATTTTAAAGACGAAAAGTATTCTCTATTGGATAAAGAATCTCAGTGGCTGTTGTGTTCTGATGAGGACATTGTTTGGGTAATTGGCAAAAGGGCAGATCAGCGTTTTTTGGCCCATGCATTCACGGAGCATATATGGCAAGTTCGATACGATGATTAAAAAAGGTTTTTTACTGATGTTTCTTTGGGTCATGGGTCTCCAAGCCCAAGAACCTGTCGTTTGGGTTACTGAGCTTCAAAAAATTTCGGATACCGATTTTGTATTGCAGTTCAAAGCCACCATGCAACCCAAATGGCATTTGTATTCTCAAAACCTCCCTGAGGGGGGACCTTTGCCCACAGCGTTTGTTTTTGAAGGGGAGGGAACTGCTTTTGAATTGGTAGGAAAAACAGAGGAAAGTGATACGGTTACCGCTTACGATTCCATTTTTGAGATGGATTTGACTTGGTTTGAAGAAGAGGCAAGATTCCAGCAGAAGATTCGATTGCTGCAGCCTGATCTCGCACTGATAAAGGGTGAGGTAAATTATCAGGCCTGCGATGACAAGCTTTGTATTTTTAGAAACGAACCTTTCCGTTTTGTTTTGGATGCGGGTCAAGCTGGAGTGGAAGCACAACAAACGATTTCTGCCGAAAGCTTAAAAAAATCAGCGGCTCTTAAACTGCCCTTAAAGAACAAGAAGTTTTTGGTAAATGATCAGGAACAGAAAAGTGATCACCCTCTATTCAATTTATTTTTATTGGGCTTTATCGGAGGCTTAATTGCCCTTCTTACTCCTTGTGTGTTTCCTATGATTCCTCTTACGGTTTCTTATTTTTTGAAGCAAAGTGGTAGTCAACGCGATGGTTTAGGCAGGGCTCTACTTTATGGTTTTTTTATACTCTTGATCTATGTCTTGCTGAGTTTACCTTTTCATTTTTTAGACGCTCTTGACTCTCAAATATTGAATACGCTGTCCACCAATATAGTGGTGAATCTGCTCTTTTTTGTTGTGTTTGTGATTTTTGCTTTTTCCTTTTTTGGGTATTACGAATTGACCTTGCCCAGCAGTTGGGGGAATCGTTCCGACAGTGCGTCTTCCAAAAGCGGAACAGCGGGTATTTTCTTTATGGCACTTACATTGGCCATTGTTTCTTTTTCTTGTACGGGTCCTATTTTGGGATCCCTGTTGGCGGGTTCTCTATCGACCGATGGAGGAGCGACCCAGCTGACTGTAGGAATGGCCGGTTTTGGATTTGCCTTAGCCTTGCCATTTGGCTTGTTGGCCTTCTTTCCCAATGCGCTGAAATCGATTCCTAAATCGGGGGGTTGGATGACCAAAGTTAAAGTGACTTTAGGTTTTTTAGAATTGGGCTTGGCCTTAAAGTTTTTGTCCAATGCGGATTTGGTAGGACATTGGGGGCTCCTCAAACGAGAGGTTTTTGTGGGGATATGGTTGGTGATTGCTCTATTGCTTTTTGTTTATCTGATGGGTGGGTTGCGTTTTCCACACGACACTAGAGGGGGTAAGGTTTCTAAACTCCAGCGCTTTTTTGCTTTTTTGATATTGATGTTTGTTTTCTATTTGATTCCTGGATTGGGAAAAAATCAAGAGGGTCAACTTACTTTATTGAGTGGATTTCCTCCTCCTGTGTTTTATAGTGTTTATCCTTTGGATTCTGAATGTCCTTTGGGTTTGAATTGTTTTAAAGATTATCAAACGGGAAGAGATTTTGCAGAGGCAAATGGAAAACCTATTTTATTGGACTTTACAGGTTGGGCTTGTGTGAATTGCCGTAAAATGGAAGAAAACGTTTGGTCTCAGCCCGAAGTATTCCGTTTGTTGAAAGAAGAGTTTGTTGTCATATCATTGTATGTAGATGACCGATCGGAGTTACAGCCGTGGGAACAGTTTGATTTTCAATATCCGAACGGTAGGATAAAATCCATCGAGACCATAGGAGAAAAATGGGCTACCTTTCAAAGTCTAAATTTTGCTTCGGCATCTCAGCCGTTTTATGTTTTGATGTCAGCAGAGGGAACATTACTCAACCCCCCCATTCAATATACCGATACCCCAACCTACAGGGATTGGTTGCAGTCAGGTTTGGAACATTACCGAGAGGGGGAACCCTCTGTAGATTTCGCCCTTTCAAACGGTTTACAGATTGATCCAGTAATTGATTTTTAAGGTGAGATTCCAGTTTCTATTGGGTTCCAACATTCGCGTATCGCTGCTGTTGAAAACTAAAAAAATATCGGATGCCGGTTTGTAGCGCCATTGAAAGCGGGAATTGAAGTTCCAAAGTTTTTGCTGCTCATTGTACTGATATAGATTGGAAAAGAAGATGTTTCTGGTAAATGTAAAATTCGATTTGGCTCCCAGCAACCAGAACCCATTGTTTCCCCATGGATCTTGAAGGGAGATGTAATTGTAACTGATCAGCGAATTTAACTCCACATAGGGTTGAAATCGGTATCCCATTTGACTGAAAAAAAGCCATCTTTTACCGTTTTGTAAATAACCGCCATAAGCGGATTCAAAAGTATAAGTGAATCGGCTTTGTGGTTTAGAGTTGTATTCCAATTTCACTGTATTCCATTGATGTTCTGTAAGGGCTTTAAGGCTTTGAATTCCGGTTCGGATGGGGTCGAAATCATTTTGTAATACAATGTGCTGATTTTCAAAAGATAACTTTATTTCACTCCTGTTTTTAAAGTTGAGTTCATAACCGATCTCGGTTCCACTATCGATGGGATTTCCATCAAAATTGTAGTATTGAATAGCCCCAACCCATGGACCATGGGATTGAATTTTTGAGTCTTGATTAGGGAAGAACAAGTAACTGAATTCGGTTTCAAATTTAAAATATTGAGTTCGGGGGACATAACCCACTTCGGCAGTGTAATTTTCCCCTATATATTCGGTTTGAAGGCTCCCCAGAAAATGATTGTCACTGTAGGTGAGGTTAGAAGCAAAAATGGCATCATCACCCTTCACTCTAGGGCTGAAAGATTTTAGATACATCAGTTTACCATTCCAGAAATTATCAGATGAAAAGTAGTTGTATTCCAATCCTAAATTTCGATTGTAATCAGCATCCGAGCTGTTTTCGAGTTTTCCTAAGCTTTGTTTGTTGACAAAAATCATTCCGACAGAGGAGCGGTCTAAAACCTTGCGTTGTAAACTAAAAAGGCCAAAATTTTCGGCATCAAAACCATTTTTTTTGTCTTCATGTGTTTGTATGTCGAGCAACCCGACCCTCCATTTTTCATCAATATTTCCACTCAAACGTATTCCTCCAACGATAGGATTGTTGAGGCCTATTCTTCTGGAAAAAAAGGGTCGTATTTTGGTGTACCCAAAGTTGGCAAAGAGGTCGGCATTTTCTAAAAAGAATTGCCTTCTTTCGGGAAAAAATAATTCAAAACGATCGAGGTTGGTTACTTGTTGGTCAACTTCGGCTTGGGAGAAATCAGGATTGAGCGTAATGTCTAGGTTGAGGGAGGAGGTCAAATTGAGCTTTACATCGGCTCCAGCATTAAGCTGGCTTTTCTTAATCCCTGTTTGAGGACTTTCTATTTCGCCCGAGAGGTAGGGGATAAATGAAATATTGGCTCCTTGATCGGGTGGCGGAGTGTCCCAGTCCAAGACACCCGAATAGGCCATGGTAATGGATGGAAATTGACGCGGTACCGGTGTCCATCCAGATTTTTCATTGGCTTTTAGATCCAGACGACTAAAACTAATGCCCCATTGGGTAAGGTCGTCTTTGTAACGAATCGATTTGAAGGGAATGGCGATTTCTGCCGTCCATTTTTCCTCATCAAATGACACTTCGGAATACCATTTTGTATCCCAATTCAAATCTACATTTCGTCCATTAAACAAAGTGCCGTCCCATTGCGCACCGTAGGTGTTGAGTCCGAAAGCAAATCCTGTTGACATATTGTTGAAGGGATCCATGGCGACTATAAAATTATCGTTTTTGCCAAAGCTGAAATCCCTGTTATAGGATTCTACTACATAGTCGCCTTTTACATTGTTGTTGAAAAAAATCACTGAGATGTAGAGGTTGTCATCATCATATGTCATCCTTATCTCAGAAAACTGTTTTGCCTTTTGATCGTCAAGGGGGAGTATCATAGAAAAATTATCGGCTACGTCTGCCATTTCCCATACATTCTCATTGAGTTGACCATCCAAAACTATTTTTTGGTCCGTTTTTTTAATTTTTAGCACATAATCTTCATTGATTTTTTGACTCTTGGCGTTGAAGGATGTAAAAAAAATAAAGAGTACCGTCGGAATTATTTTGAAATAAAAATACATAGAGAATTGCTATTCGTATAAATGATCAAGATCTGCTTTGCAAATATCCTGTATTAATTCACTTATTTTATCGGTTAGATCGTCAAAAAACTTTTTGCCTTTTTCGGGAGTAGATTTTTTGGGATTTCCGATGCCTGTATCTTTGGAAACCTGAGACCACTTTCGCTCCGTCCATGCCCATTGCTCATGAAATCCTTTAATTAGGTTCTTTTTTTCTTTTCCTGAACCCGCTTCAGAAAGTGGCAAAACAAATTCGGGATTGATGTGCATCATGATACTGGTTTCCATTTCGTCTGCATGGTCGCCTTTTTCTTCAAAGTATTTTGATTTGTCCAATGCTTGAAACCAATTGCAACTGCTCAAAAACATTTTGGGGAAGATCAGTCCCAATTCACGTAACAGGGTTTTAAAATCATTTCCACCATGACTGTTGAGGATCAGAAATTTTTGGAAGCCCTGACGATTGAGTACTGTTAAAAGGTCTTTTAGAACGGCCATTTGGGTGCTAGGATTCATGTTCATGTCCAAATAAATATCCGATTGACCTGTATTGACACCAAATGGAATGGTGGGTAAAACGACCAGCTGCGCTCCATTTTCCCATGCTTTTTTTCCAGATTCGGCGGCAATGGCATTGGCTTCATATACATCGGTTCCATAGGGTAAATGATAATTGTGGGCCTCTGTAGCACCCCAAGGAAGGACAGCAAGATCAAATCGCTTCGTTTTTAAATCTTTCCAAGTACACTCCGATAATATGTAGGGTCTCATTGAGAACGAATTTAGTGTATAATTTTTAATGATTAAAATTAAATCGGTTTATGTGAAAATCATATAAATTGAGTTTGATCCTGTATTTTTAGTATTTTAAAAGTCCAAATCATAATCACTACTTATGTTAGTTTCAGTCTATGGAAGTGCTGTTTTTGGGGTAGACGCTCAACGCATCACTATAGAAGTCAATATCGATCACGGCATTGGGTACCACTTGGTAGGTTTGCCAGACAATGCTGTAAGAGAAAGTAACTTTCGTATTGCGGCAGCCTTGAAAAATATAGGGTATAAACTTCCTGGAAAAAAAAATCACCCTCAATATGGCCCCAGCCGATTTACGCAAGGAAGGCTCGGCCTATGTTTTGCCTCTGTCTGTTGGGATATTGGTGGCTTCGGGTCAAATTATTGCTCCAGAGCTAAAGCAATATTTATTGATGGGAGAGCTGGCCTTGGATGGTAAAATACGAGCCATAAAGGGCGCTTTACCCATTGCAATTCAGGCTTTAAAAGATGGTTTTAAAGGGATCCTACTGCCCAAAGAGAATGAACGAGAAGCAGCCATTGTAAAAGACTTAGAGGTTTATGGTATGGAAAATTTAACTGATGTAATCGCTTTTTTCGATGGATCTAAATCTTTCAATCCCACCGAAGTGGATACCCGCAAAGCTTTTGACCAACAGTTGAAATATCCTGAACACGATTTTTCTGATGTTAAAGGACAAGAGACCATCAAACGTTGTATGGAAATAGCGGCTGCTGGAGGACACAATATCATTCTGATTGGCCCACCGGGTGCGGGAAAAACCATGTTGGCCAAACGCCTCCCTTCCATTTTACCGCCTATGACACTCCAAGAGGCATTGGAGACTACAAAAATTCATTCGGTGATAGGGAAAATAAAAAACCAAGGTTTGATCAGCGTGCGCCCTTTTCGTTCGCATCATCACACCATCTCCGATGTAGCTTTGGTGGGTGGGGGGCAGTACCCCCAAACGGGGGAAATTTCTATGGCACATAATGGTGTATTGTTTTTGGATGAACTACCCGAATTCAAACGCTCGGTTCTGGAGGTAATGAGACAACCTTTGGAAGATCGCGAGGTAACGATTTCTAGAGCGAAGTTTACCGTAACTTATCCCGCTTCTTTCATGCTGGTTGCCAGTATGAATCCGAATCCTTCTGGTTATTTCAATGATGGTAAAAGTGGGTCTGCGGTTACCCCTTTCGAAATGCAACGGTATTTGGGTAAAATTTCAGGCCCTCTTTTGGATCGCATTGACCTGCACGTGGAGGTGGAGCCGGTTCCTTTTGAAAAACTATCGGATACGCGACCCGCAGAATCCTCAGAATCCATTCGATATAGGGTGACGACTGCCCGAAAACTTCAAACCCAAAGGTTTATGAATAGCAAAAACACGCATTATAACGCCCAGATGAGTCCCCGCCAGATCCGAAAATATTGTGCATTAGATGATGCTTCCTCAAAATTGCTCAAAACGGCCATGGAAAGTTTATCCCTTTCGGCCCGAGCGTATGATCGGATATTGAAAGTATCCCGTACTCTGGCAGATTTAGAAACTCAAGAAACCATCACCTCGGATCATATTGCCGAAGCAATACAGTATCGGAGTTTGGATCGAGAAGGTTGGTTGGGTTAAGGAGAAGTTTATTTACTTTTCGAAATAAACTTCGTCAAAAGGAACCCTAAAACGAGGTCCGTAAATCCCTTTGGGCGTTCGGATACCGCATCCAATGATCATACTGATTTCAGCGGTTTTGGGCAAACCCAATATTTTTTTTACACGCAACGAATCAAAACCCTCCATGGTACAGGTGTCATAGCCATAACCCGACATACTCAGCAGGAAATTTTGAGCGGCCAAGGCCGTACTTTTGTGGGCTACCACCCGCATGTCCGATTTTTTTACTTGTCGGTAAACTACTTTATTTAAGCCTTTGATTTGGGTGCCTATATGGTTCAGCCAACCTCCAATATTCCCAATGTTGTAAATTTTGGGAAGTATTTTTTGATAATAGAAAAGGGCTCCCTTGGTTTTTTTATCCTCTTTTTGGTCCGACTTTTCATGTTCCGATTTAATAAAAGCAACGTTAGAATCAACTCTTTTTTTCCACAGGTCTTTTCTCACTACGGGTATAACAAATTGTTTGGCAGTAGTGGCCGCGGGCTGATTGAAACAAGCGGTTGCTATTTTGTTGATTTTTTCGGTACTGGTGATGTGGTAAAACTCCCAAAGTTGGAGATTACTGCTGTTGGGTGCAAGGGTACCTCTTTCGATACATGTTTTAACAATTGCGGCGTCAATTTCTTTTTCACTATCAAATACTCTGACCGAGCGCCGGTATTCAATGGCTTCACTTACTTTCTTTTCAGACATTAAAGGTGTTTTAATAAAAATTTCAGTAAAGATAAGGACTTTGGATAAGGTGCATAGCGACCTGGAATATCAAACCAAAAACTGCGTTTGATGATGGGTTTTTCGTGGGAGAAGTTTTTAAAACTGTACTTACCGTGATACGCTCCCATACCACTGTGACCCACTCCCCCAAAAGGAAGCTTGTCATTGGCAAACTGAATGATTGAATCATTGGCCACTCCAGCTCCAAAAGAGTAACGATTGAAAAGTTTATGGATGAATTTTTTTCTTTTAGAAAAAACATAAAAAGCCAACGGACGTTCTCTTTTTTCTAATAGATCGTGAATTTCGCTTTCCGCTTTGTAGGAGATGATGGGGAGGATAGGACCAAAAATTTCTTCTTGCATCAATTCACTTTCGGGCTTTGGATTCTCTACCAGGGTAGGGCCAAAGAATAAATCCTTTTCCTCCATTTGTCCTCCATAAATGATTTTTTGATTTTTGAGGGAGTTTTTGAGTTTGTTGAAATGGTTTTGGTGGGCAATCCTTCCGTAATCCTCAGAATTTTGTTGAGATTCCCCGAACGCTTTTTCAATTTGTTTGATCAATTCTTGGGTTAAACGTTCCTTAATATTTTCGTGAACCAATAAATAATCGGGAGCGATACAGGTTTGTCCGCAGTTGAGAAATTTACCCCAAACCACTCTTTTAGCGGTAATGCCAAGAGGAGCCGTTTCATCTACAATGCAAGGACTTTTTCCACCCAGCTCCAAAGTAGTGGGAGTGAGGTGTTGGGCGGCAGCTTTGGCGATGATTTTTCCGATTGGGGTACTGCCGGTAAACATAATGAAATCCCACCTTTTTTGAAGCAAAGAGGTAGCGGTTGCAGCATCCCCTTCTACTACAGCTACATGAGCCGGATCGAAGACCTTTTCGATAATTTCTTTGATGACACTTCCAGTATAGGGGGCAAATTCAGAGGGTTTTAAAACCGCCGTATTTCCCGCTGCTATAGCACCTACCAAGGGAGTAATTGCTAACTGAAATGGATAGTTCCAGGGGCTAATGATGAGGGTATTGCCATAGGGCTCGGGCAGGATGTAATCTTTGGAGGGGAAATTAATTAAGCTGCTTTTGACCCGATGCGGTCGGTTCCACAAAGGAAGCATCTTTACCATGTTGCGGATTTCCTTTTCTACCAATACAGTTTCGGAGGTCATCGACTCAAAATTGGATTTGCCTAAGTCTTTTTTTAAGGCTTTGAAAATATCTTTTTCTCGTTTGTTGATCTCTTTACGCAGTGCGTTCAATTGTTTCACCCTAAAAGCAGTGGATAACGTAATTTGAGTGGCAAAAAACGATTTTTGCTTTTGATGTAAAATATCAATGCTATTGAATGATTTGTTTTCCATAGTTTGGTATTTTTGAGGGACCGAAAGGTATAAATTTAATTGAATTAGAATTCTTTTTATTTTTTTCTTATTTGAGTGTATTAATAAATACTAACTAAAAAATTGATTGTCAGATCATTATAGTCATTTGAATTAATTTGGGTATAGTGTGGAAAAACATAAAAATCAAAGCTAACCGCCTTTAGCTAATAACTTAGCACTAAATTCCAAATATGACGCTCAATAAATTCAGTCAACACGTAACACAAGATCCAACGCAACCCGCTGCACAAGCAATGCTTCATGCCATTGGTATGACCGATGAGGATTTCGAAAAGCCGTTGATCGGTATTGCCAGTACCGGTTATGAGGGCAACCCTTGCAACATGCACCTCAATGATTTATCCGTTCATGTGAAAACAGGTATCGCACCTCATCAAATGATCGGTCTGATTTTCAATACCATAGGGGTGAGCGATGGTATTTCCATGGGCACCCCTGGAATGCGCTTTTCTTTACCCTCCAGAGATGTGATTGCCGATTCTATTGAGACGGTGGTTCAAGCCATGTCTTATGATGGAGTGGTTACTGTGGTGGGGTGTGATAAAAATATGCCTGGGGCTCTGATGGCCATGTTGCGTTTGAATCGTCCTGGTATTTTGGTTTACGGCGGAACCATTGCTTCAGGATGTGTTAGAGACAAAGAGTTGGATGTGGTTTCTGCTTTCGAAGCTTGGGGCGAAAAAGTAGCCGGTAAAATTGACGAAAAGGAATATAAGAAAGTCATACAAAATGCGTGCCCAGGCGCAGGGGCTTGCGGAGGAATGTACACTGCCAATACCATGGCCTCGGCCATAGAAGCATTGGGCATGTCATTGCCCTACAGTTCTTCCAATCCTGCGGTAAGCTCCGAAAAAATAGAAGATTGTAAATCGGTAGGTGCAGCCATGAGGCATTTGATTGAACGGGATTTAAAGCCTTTGGACATTGTTACCAAAAAATCACTTGAAAACGCCTTGCGTTTGATTGCCGTATTGGGAGGATCAACCAATGCTGTGCTCCATTTTTTGGCCATCGCCCATGCTGCAGATATAGATTTGACTATAGATGATTTTCAAGAGATTAGTGATGCGACTCCATTTCTTGCCGACCTCAAACCCAGTGGTAAATATTTGATGAAAGATTTGCACGCCATAGGAGGTATTCCTGCAG
>JAURMQ010000059.1 GCA_030830625.1 Flavobacteriaceae bacterium | reverse complement strand
TGAATTTTATTTCGGGTCGCATTTTCGATGCGATTCATCAAAAACTTATCTACACGCAATGGTGCTTGTCCAGCATCGGCACTAAACGCGAAATGTTCATATCCCTCCTCTTCGGTGAGATCTGAAACTTCAAATGATTTAGAATTTTTTTCCATTGCCCAATACCAAGTCTATCTCGGCTGTTTTTTGCAATAATGTTCCTGGCTCAAGGGGCTCCCCTTTGTAGCGCATCTCCAAAACCATATCCTTTCCAATGTTATTTCTGAACGTAATTTCGCCAATTGAAAATCCAACTGATAACAAAGTTACCTCTGCATTCCTTCGGGTAATCTGAATTACATCAGGAACACTAATTCTCCTGTAGCCAGAGGGGTTTAAAGTGATATAAATTTTACGATTTTTCTTGACCAACTCTCCTGGACCCGGTATATGTTCTATAACACTCAAAGGGGGCAATTTTGGAGTGAATTTGGAAGAATCTATGATTTCGTATCTCAAGTTTTTTTGAGAAACAATTTGGGGAAGATTAACGAAGGGGATTCCCTTCAGATCTGGTACTTTTTGATATTCGTTATGATACGTAATGTACTTTAAAAACTTTAGGCTTAAAAAAATAAAAAGTACTATTGCCAAAAGAGCAAGTCCCAATTGGATGGCTAATGTTTTACTGAAAAGAAACCTAAAGAATTTCATGATTTGTATTACATGTCAAAGATAACAAATCAGTGGGCTTTAGGAATACATTTAAATACAATACATTTGTTAAAAGCTTTATTATGAGCAAAAAGGTAGTAGGAATTGTGATGGGAGGGTACTCTTCTGAACGAGAAATATCCATAGAAAGTGGCACTACTGTCTATCAGAATTTACCTCAAAGGGAATGGGACTGCTTCAAAATTATAGTCGATCTCAACCAATGGAAGGTAGTAGACCATCAAGAAAACATCTTCCCCCTTAATTTGGACAATTTTACCTTTAAAATTGGTGAGAAAACCGTCCATTTCGATGTAGTATTCAATGCCATTCATGGTGCACCGGGTGAGGATGGGCAATTGGCTGAAATGTTATCCTCTCTCAAAATCCCACATACCAGCTGCAGTCGTTCCACTGCTGAATTGACTTTCGATAAAAGAAATTGTTTGGAAAAAGTAAAAGAATGGGGAATTCCTGTAGCCAATTCATTCGCCTTTGATGGCGGTGATTCGATTAATATAGATACCATAGTTCAAAAAGTGGGTCTTCCTTGTTTTGTTAAACCCAACCGCTCAGGAAGCAGTTATGGCGTTGTAAAAGTGTATGAAAAAAGGAAGTTAAAAGAGGCCATTGAAACTGCCTTAAAAGAAGATGCTCAATTGATCATAGAATCTGCTTTGGTAGGGATGGAAATTTCGGTAGGAGCCTATTCTTTGAAGGAGGAAGTAATCGTTTTGCCAATTACTGAAATCATTTCAGAAAATGATTTTTTTGATTATGATGCCAAGTACAATGGTAAATCTCAGGAGATTACTCCCGCCAGACTTGATAAAATTAGCCGAAGTAAAGTCAATACTACTGTAAAAAAACTCTATAAACAATTAAACCTCAAGGGGGTGTGCAGAAGTGAGTTCATAATGGTAGAGGGAATCCCTCATTTATTGGAAGTCAATACAATCCCCGGCTTGACTGCAGCTAGTTTAATTCCTCAGCAAGTAAAAGCCGCTGGAATCGAATTGGCCTCTTTTTTTGAGTCGCTGCTCGATGAAGCAATGAAAAAAAACCAGTAATTTAGTGAGATGAAAAGTGCTGTTTTTCCCGGTTCATTTGATCCCATCACTTTGGGACATATCGATATTATCGAGCGTAGCATTCCTCTTTTTGATGAAATTATTATTGCTGTGGGAAGTAATTCTCAAAAAAAATACATGTTTTCAGCAGAAAAAAGGATCGCATTTATAAAAGAAGCTTTTTCGGGATGCCAAAGTATTTCGGTAATGCAATACGAAGGGATGACCATCGATTTTTGCAAAAAAATTCAAGTCGATTTCATCATTCGGGGGCTCAGAAATCCAGCCGATTTTGAATTTGAAAAAGCCATTGCCCATACCAACAGAGCCTTGTCTGGAATAGAAACGGTTTTTTTATTGACCGCTGCCAAAACCTCCTTTATCAGCAGTAGCATAGTGAGAGAAATTATTTCAAATGAGGGAGATTACACCCAGCTGGTCCCCGATTCCGTTCGGATTTAGATCACTGTAAAACCGTTTCTTCGAGCAGTAATTTGATGTTTTCGAAAGCATTGTTCATCAAGTTAGGAATTTCCTCTTTTGTTTTCCATTCAGCCAACGAAATACCCTCATCGAACTGAGGCTCTAAAAGGCCGTTATAAGATGTGGTCATCAAATACCAATATGTTTTTTTGAGCTTGTATTGACCATTTCTAGAAAAAACATGAAACGTTTGGGTCAGATTTTTTTTGACGATCAAATCTTTTACTCCTGTCTCTTCAGTTACCTCTCTAATGGCCCCATCGATTAGAATTTCTTTTTTCTCGATTCTCCCTTTGGGTAGATCCCACTTTTTATTCCTGTATATAAACAATACTTTGCCGTTTTGGTGTTGGACCAAACCCCCAGCGGCTTCAATCAAAGGGAAATGGGTCATCATGTGTTTCCACAGCTTACTTTCTTTGGGATGGTAAAGAAAAATACCTTCTGTTTTTTTTGTTTTTAACGCAGAAACAATCTGGTTTTGATTGATATACTTTATATAAAAAAAAGGAGTTTTTTCGTTATGATCAACGATTTCTGTTGTCAAAACAATAAACTTTCTATTGAAAAAAACTTTATACATTTGTGTATGATTTACGATCAAAATACGGCACAAAAAACAGCAAAATATCTACTGCAAATTAATGCAATAAAATTGAATCCAAAAAATCCCTACACATGGGCCAGTGGTTGGAAATCTCCAATATATTGCGACAATAGGATCAGCCTCTCCTTCCCGAAAATCAGAAGCTACCTGGCCGAAACAATAGCAAAACAAGCTCAGGATCTGTATGGCACTGACTATGTGATTGCTGGAGTAGCAACTGGGGCTATTGGAATGGGTATGTTGGTGGCCCATGTGCTCAATGCTCCTTTTATCTATGTTCGTCCAGAGCCTAAATCTCACGGACGACAAAATCAAATTGAAGGACAATTTGATCCCCATAAAAAGGTGTTGGTCATTGAGGATTTGATCTCTACAGGAAAAAGCAGTCTCAACGCTGTCAAAGCCCTCAAAAAAGAAGGGGGGGAAGTTCTGGGAATGTTAGGTTTATTTGACTATGGATTCCCATTGGCCTCCGAAAATTTTGAAGAGGAAAAAATACAATTGCACACCCTAAGAGACTATAATCATTTGATCATTGAGGCAGAAAAATCCAATTATATTGAATCATCCGAAATTGAAGTTCTGAAGGCATGGAGGGTTTCTCCATCAGAATGGCAACCTGCCTAATACACCATCTGGATAGCTCCATGAGAATACTCAAAAATCTCACCGGATGGTTTTTGAACCCTCAACAAACCGTTTTCTGTTACCCCAAGAATAATCCCTTCGAAGGATTCGCTATCGTCAACAAAAAGGGAAGTTTTTCCTTTTAAAAAAAGAGTCAATTCGTATTTTTTCAATAGCCAAGCTCCTTCATTGCATAAAAGTTTTTCAAAATAAACAGGCAAAGATTTTAAAATTCCTTCCAAAAGATCACGGATCTCGATTTTTTCACCTGTTTTCAACAGTAGAGAACTTGCAAACGGTAGCCCTTCAAAATGCTTTTGATTCACATTAATACCAATCCCTATAATGGAATTGACAATATGAGCTCCTTTGACCATATTTTCAATCAAAACGCCTCCAATTTTATTTCTACCTGACAAAATGTCGTTCGGCCATTTCAGTTTTAAATCAATACCGATCAAGTCATTTATGGCCTCTACAATGGACAATGATACTGCACAATTAATCAAAAAAGAATTTTTGACCGTCAGATTCGAAAACTGTTTGAATAGACTAAAAGTAAGGTTT
Source organism: Flavobacteriaceae bacterium (assembly GCA_030830625.1). Taxonomy (GTDB): domain Bacteria; phylum Bacteroidota; class Bacteroidia; order Flavobacteriales; family Flavobacteriaceae; genus UBA8316. The sequence goes on along the minus strand of JAURMQ010000059.1, from coordinate 1,577 downwards.
TTTCCCGGATTGGTTTCCCAAACCTTGTTCCTTTGACCTCTTCCCTGAGTTTGGTTTTTGACCCATATAACATCTCCATCAACACAATCACCCGACAAAAATCTATCCTTCAACCAATCGTTGGAAGAAGTAGTGGCATCAAGTTTGATTATATTGAAATTGAACATGGTTTAGAACGTTATGAATGTAAAAAGTAATAAATTTGCGTAAAACTAAAATATTTTAATGGCAAAACCGGAATCTACCGAAGATACATTGATTTCAACCATCATTACAGGTATAGAAAATGTAAAAGGTTTAGAGGTTATCATTTTGGATCTCAGAGACATCGAAAATACGGTTTGCGGATACTTTGTGGTTTGTAGTGGAAGTTCAAATACCCATGTAAACGCCATTGTTAGTGCCATTCAAAAAACAGTCAGTAAAGAGCTGAAAGAAAAACCCTATCATACTGAAGGAAGTGAAAATTCAGAATGGGTTTTGATTGATTATGTAAACATAGTAGTTCATGTGTTTCAAAAACACATTAGAGAATTTTATAACATCGAAGAACTTTGGGGAGATGCTAAAACCACCAAAATTGCATCCAATTATTGATAGACTATGAAAGAAGGAAAAGAAAACAAATCAAAGTTCAACCCTTACTGGGTTTACGGAGTTATCATTACCCTATTAGTGGGGATGAGTTTGTTTGGTGGCGATAGTAAATGGCAATCGGTTCACAAAACAAATATTTCCGATTTTGAGCGTTTTCTGAATGAAGGAGATGTGGAAGAAGTTATTGTAGTCAATCAAAAATTGGCAAAGGTAACCCTCAACAGTTATGGCTTAGACAAAAGCACCCATCAGAAAGCCAGATCCAAAAATATTATTGGGCAAGAAAATACTACTGGTCCACATTATGAATTTGAAGTTGGAAACTTAGAATTATTCCAAAGAAAATTGGAGGAAGCCAAAGACAATGGGATTGAATTCAGATATGAATTTATGACCATTGAGAACCGATGGATGGATGTCATACTCGGCTTCCTTCCTATCATCATTATCATAGGAGTTTGGATTTTCTTGATGAGAAGAATGTCTGGCGGTGGCGCAGGAGGCCCTGGAGGACAGATTTTTAATATTGGAAAATCTAAAGCTAAGCTTTTTGACCAAAATACCGAAGTAAAGACCACTTTCAAAGATGTGGCAGGTTTGGAAGGTGCTAAAGAAGAAATACAGGAAATCGTTGATTTTTTAAAAAATCCAAAAAAATATACCGTTTTGGGTGGTAAAATACCTAAAGGTGCATTGTTGGTAGGTTCACCCGGAACAGGAAAGACCTTGTTGGCTAAGGCAGTAGCGGGTGAAGCCAAGGTTCCATTCTTTTCATTGTCCGGTTCAGATTTTGTAGAAATGTTTGTTGGAGTGGGTGCCTCAAGGGTTAGAGATTTATTCAAGCAAGCCAAAGACAAATCGCCTTCGATCATTTTTATCGACGAAATTGACGCCATTGGACGAGCCAGAGGAAAAAATAACTTTACCGGATCCAATGACGAGCGTGAAAACACCTTAAACCAGTTGTTGACCGAAATGGA
>JAURMQ010000058.1 GCA_030830625.1 Flavobacteriaceae bacterium | reverse complement strand
TTTTTTCAAAGAGATTCTGCTGGCTGTGAGGTTGGCCACACAACCATTTTCGAACTCAATGCGAGCATTGGCGATATCGGGGGTGCTGCTGATCACGGAGACTCCCGAAGCCGAAACGGACTTTACTTTGTCGTTTACAATACTCAACACAATGTCTATATCGTGGATCATCAAGTCCAGTACTACAGGTACATCTGTACCTCTGGGATTGAATTCGGCCAAACGGTGGGATTCGATGAACATGGGGTGGGTGATGGAGTCTTTGACTGCTTTGAAAGCCGGATTGAAACGCTCTACGTGACCTACTTGTCCCAATACCTGGTGTTTTGCAGCCATTTCCGTTATCTCTAGGGCCTCGGCCAAACTGTTGGCGATGGGTTTCTCAATAAAAAGGTGTTTCCCGGCTGCTATGACTTGTAATGCCAGTTGGTGATGAGAAGGGGTAGGGGTAACGATATCCACCATGTCACAAGCCTCGATTAAAGCCTCTATTCGATCGAAATAAGTATAGCCCTTTTCTTTGGCTAAGGCTTTTGCATTTGGAGTGTCGGGATCGTAAAAACCTACCAATTCGTAATGCTCCGAGGCATCCAACAATCGAAGATGGATTTTGCCTAAGTGCCCTCCTCCCAATACACCTGCTTTGATCATTTTTCTCGTGTTTGTTCAAAATTAACATCTTTTTCTGATTATTTTTTGGAACTGATTACTTTTGTGGTCATGACGGATTCGGCCAAGCATCAAGGACAAAGAAGACAGTTGGTAAAACTGCTGCAGGAGAAGGGAATAAAGGATGCTAAAGTATTGGCGGCCATTGGCCATGTTCCCCGTCACTTGTTTATGGATTCGGGTTTGGAGGATTATTCTTATGCCGATAGGGCTTATCCTATTGCAGCCGATCAAACAATTTCACAGCCTTATACGGTAGCTTTTCAGACGGAATTGTTGGAATTGAAAAAAGGGGATTGCGTATTAGAAATTGGAACGGGATCGGGCTATCAGACTGCGGTATTATTGGCTTATGAAGGAATTAAAGTCTATACCATCGAGCGTCAACAGGAGTTGTTTAAAAACACCTCTCTCCTGTTTAAAAAACTGAGTTTAAAACCTAAAAAATTTGTTTTTGGGGATGGTTACCAAGGGCTTCCAGATGCGGCACCCTTTCAAGCCATTATTGTAACGGCAGGGGCTCCTACCGTTCCCAAACCTCTACTGGAGCAATTGGCCATTGGGGGACGCCTGGTGATTCCAGTGGGCGATAAAGATCAAATCATGACCCGTTATGTTCGAAAAGGAGCAAAGGCATTTGACCGAAAAACGTTCGGGAATTTTAGGTTCGTACCCCTTTTAAAGGATAAAAATTGAGAGCATTTATCGATTTACCCACTTAAAAAACTACCCATTGAGGCCTAATTTTATGCAGAATTTGACTTAGAGCCCCATGAAACCAATCAAAAAGAGGCGTTGATTCTTACTCCTTGATGGGGCGCCGACCTTCCCCAAGACCAGAAATAGTCGAGTCTGAGTACTTTTAATTTCTTAAAGCCGAGCTTGTTCAATCCAAGGTTGCATTCAAAATGCGTTTTTTGATGCCGAACTGATAAAAGGTGAAAACCACTTATGAATTCACTTTTAAGCCATCGGATCAACGGTCAATTCCCTACGCCCCATTTTTTAAATTGATGCTCCCAATGCATTAAAAAATAATCCTCTGAAGAACTGAATTGGTAAAAGGGTAATAAATTGAACTGATCCAGATAGGGAGTTGCTTTTCCAAAAAGGACTTCATTGTCGTGAAAATGATTCAAATCCATAAAAGCCGGACTTTTCTTTTGCAAAAAGGTGCCAGTTTTTAGTTTTAAATACGTTTTACCGGCAATGCAGATGGATACCACCTGATCGTATGTGAAATCCAACTTCATATGATTATAGGATGCCCTATCGCTTCCAAAAGCATGTGTAAAATTTAAACTTATTTGGGGATAATTGTCTTTTTGGGTATAAAATCGCTCCTTGGGATATTGATAATATTGATTTTTGGGAAAATAACGCAAAACAATCTGTATTTTTTGATTTCATGTCCTTCAAAAGAATAATGCGTATTCGGTGGAATATTGGGTTCATAGTTTTTTTCTTTGTTAGCCCAGGAATAGTTGGTGGTATTCGATCGGGGATTTCGTAAAGAGTATTCAGCACTAACACCTATAAAAAATTCGGATTTCACAAAACGGCTAAACCTGACTTGAACTTCATTGTTTTCATACCATTTTGAATAATTTTCTTTTAATACGGTACTGTAAATGTCATTCACGATGAGATTGAGAGGCTGTTCGCGATCAAATTGAACCAATTTTTTTCCTGCTCTAAACCTTAATCTTGAATAGTACATTTTATTCATCAGATAATTCATTTCGAAAGAGGGATACACTTTTTGATCAGAAAATCCGTAAACGTGATTAAGGTTTATTTTTATTGATTTCTTTTCCTCTTTCCAATCTCGATTGTAGAAAAGTTTGAACGTTGCATGGTAACCCTGTACCGCATTAAAATGAAATTCAGTGAGAGGAAACGAATACCCATAAGAACTTGCATACGCACTGTTTTGAATTTCTTTTCCTAAAAAATCTTTCCATTTAAATCGATTGGATTCACGGTCCAAAGAATCAAGATAGGAAGGCGTCTTGTGGGCTTTTACGATGCTGTCTTTTTTTACATAGTTGATGCGTTCCTTTTCTGTGAGAGGAATGGGTCGATTGTTCAAAAAAAGGCTGTCTTTTTTATGGGCTCCATCGGCGATCAGATAAATCATTTTCCCAAATGATTCGTCGTTAAAGGAAGGACTGAGGTTGTAGTGGGTATAAACTGCAGAAAAACGGGCAAAAAAGCTAAATCCAAATATACCTGCATCGACTTCAATCACTTGGTCACTTTTGACCCATGTATTTGAATTTGGGTCGTGATTGAAGTTTTGTTTAATACGGAATTCATTTAATGCATTCATAGAGTTTTGCAGCCGATTCACTTTTAAATCTAATCCATAAAAACTCCAGTCATTATCTATTATGTAGATCACTCCTTCGAAGGTAGGGGAGCTATTGGTTTTTCTTTTGACTTCAATTGAATTGATTAAATGATTGTCGTTTTTGTAAAATGTTCCCAGAAGTCGATAATGGTAGAATGAAAATGCCATATCGCCGATGGGAGAGATCAATTCATTATCTAATTCGACGGAGTTTTTATAGAAATCAAAATCGGCATCTTTTGCACTATTGAAAGTAATTCCTTGTTCATCGCCACTTACTTTTGAAGCGGTAATGATTTCTTTTGTTTTTTCACCCTCTTTAAAAATCTTGGAGTAGGTTTCGGATAGGTATAAAATTCCAGATCTTGTAGAATCCAAAACTTGGTCGGATAAATCAAGCTCTTGTCCTAAGAATTTATCCGGGATTTCTTTGGTGCTTAAAACTCCCTTGCTGTAAAATCAGCGGAATATCTTTAACTTTTCATCAAGTGTTCTTTTCTTTTTTTTTGGGCTGCTCTTATGATGGCATGGGCAGGATTCTCATTTACATTAACCGTTACTCCTTCAAGCGAAATAACTTCAGGGTTTAAACTCACCTCAAAATAAAGAGGCGCTGATTTCATTTCATAAGGCAGTATTGTTGTTGTATAGCCCAGACTTTTAAAAACGATCTCTCCGCTCTGTTTTGGAAGATTGGCTAAAAAAAAATCTCCTTCGCTATTGATAACAGTTCCCACAAAAGAGTCTTTAATATAAACACTGACTCCACCAAGGGGCGCATGAATACTATCGGTTACCCTTCCTTTGATTTGAGCAGAAAGGGTTGAAGCGAACAGCAGAAAGAGGATTGCTCCCTTTTTGTGAAACTCAGACTTTTTAAAAGGATTGATGTATGCCGTTCTTTTTTTTGAATTAAGAACGTGATCACTCACTAAAAATTTGATTTTATTGCCACTAAATTT
>JAURMQ010000057.1 GCA_030830625.1 Flavobacteriaceae bacterium | reverse complement strand
TCAACCTTAGTTCACTCTGTGGGTGGATGGGGGGCCTTAATCACCATATATCTGTTGGGTGCTCGTATCGGTAAATTTGACAAAGAGGGGAATCCAAAAGCCATTCCAGGACACAATTTACCAATCGCTTCCGCTGGAGTATTCATTCTTTGGTTGGGTTGGTTTGGATTCAACGGAGGTTCAGTTTTGTCCGCTGATCCAGAATTGACTTCACTAACTTTGGTGACTACATCATTGGCCGCTGCCGCCGGTGGAGTGGGTGCTACTTTCTTTTCCAACTTGCTCTACAAAAACTTTGATTTGACCATGTTCATGAATGGCGTTTTGGGAGGTCTTGTTGGAATCACAGCAGGAGCTGATCAAATGAGTCCTACCGATGCAATTATCATTGGCTTAATTGCCGGTATTATTGTCGTACTCGGTATTGCACTGATTGATAAACTCAAACTGGACGACCCTGTTGGAGCCGTTGCAGTGCACCTTATTTGTGGAATTTGGGGTACTTTGGCCGTTGGTATCTTTGGAGCTATGGCTGGATTTGATCAACTTTTAGTTCAATTGATTGGAGTTGGAATCGTGGGAGCATTTTGTGTGATCACTTCATTCATCATTTTAACAATTGTTAAAGCGACAACTGGATTGAGAGTTGACAGAGAAGAAGAGCTGAACGGTCTTGACCTTTCAGAACACGGTATGGAGGCCTACGCCGACTTTAGGACCAACGAGGGTTAATTTTTATAAATGAATCATTCCGAAAGCCCCCTTCAAATGGGGGCTTTTTGGTTTTAATCCAATTAAGATCAAGAATCTCTTGCACTGATGAGGCGAATTCCTATTTTTGAAAAAAAATATTTATGAATCAAATCACTATGTTGATGTACTGCTCTGATCAAAAGGGGATCATTGCAGCGGTGACCAACTTCATACACCAAAACCATGGAAATATTACCTATATCGACCAATACGTAGATCGACCCAATGCTGCTTTTTTTATGCGGGTTGAGTGCGATCTGAATGGTACAGATTTTGACTTTAAAAAGTTTAAAAATAATTTTAATGAAGAATTAGGAAAGCGATTTTCCCTCTACTGCGATTTTTACTTGAAAAATCATAAACCAAAGATGGCCGTTTTGGTTTCAAAATACGACCACTGCCTTTATGATATTCTCGCCAAACAGCAATCGGGTGAATTGTCTGCGGAAATACCGTTTATCCTGAGCAATCACGCCGACTTAAAAATCATCGCACAAAGATTTGACATTCCGTTCTTCCACATTCCCGTCACTAAAGAAAATAAAGCTGAAGCCGAAGCTCAACAATTGGCTCTACTCAAGGAAAATCAGGTAGATTTTATCGTTCTTGCACGTTATATGCAAATTGTTTCTCCCCTTATCATCGATCATTACAAGGACAAAATTATCAACATCCATCACTCTTTTTTACCCGCCTTTCCCGGAGCAAAACCCTACCATTCCGCTTTTGCTCGTGGTGTAAAAATCATTGGGGCAACCAGTCACTATGTGACAGAAGAATTGGATGCTGGACCCATCATCGAACAAGATACTGCCCGAGTAACTCACCTCAACTCCATTGCTGATTTTATTGAAAAAGGACGAGACTTAGAACGAATCGTATTGCTTCGAGCTCTAAAATTACACGTCAATCGTAAGGTGATGGTCTATGGAAACAAGACCGTAGTTTTCTCTTGATGCATCACGCATTCAAAAACATCAACATTCCATCGTTGAACTTTTCAGGTTTTTCAACATTCACCACGTGACCACACTCCTCGATCACCAGTAACTCAGACAAAGGATCACTTTCAGTCACTTTCTTAACAGAGGGCAAAAACATATAATCCTGATCTCCCATAATGTACAAAGTAGGAATGTCTAAGGAAATTTTTCTGAAAATTCTTAGCTTAGGAATGATTTCTGAGGTGAGCTTAAACCAACGAATAAACTCTTTTTGGTACAATTTCTTTGCTTCACGAATAAACAAAATACGCGATTCTCTATGATTTCGATGGGGCATGATGATGAAAGCAAAAAAACGGTACAGCCACATATAAGGCAAGAGCGATTTGGTAGCATTACCAAAAGTCATAAGAATTCTCGATCTTAAATTCAATTCCAATATTGCGCCGCCCATGATCATTTTGTCAACCCGTTTAGGTTGCATTTCGGCCAACTGACGGATCAATATGGTTCCCAATGAAATCCCCACGAAATGCGATTTTTTAATTTTCAAATGATCCATCACTTCAAAGATATCCTCAACAATGGATTCAAAAGAATACTTGGACTTAAAAGGATTTTGAATTAAGCTCTTTGAAGATCCATGTCCTCGAAGATCAATAAGTAAAAGGTTGAAATATTTCGAAAAAAAACGGATTTGCTTAAACCAGATTGCACTGCTCCCTCCCGCACCATGTACAAATGTAATCCAACTTGCATTTTCTTTTTTGGGGCGATAAATATTATGATGTAGCATTAAATTATTCCTTTATGAGTGAGGTGAACAGCCATTTGTTCCTGTAATTCTTTTGCTGCATCCCCCGCTTTCAGATCAAAGTCAGACCCAGAAGAAGCATAAATTATTCCTCTTGAGGAATTGACCAATAGTCCACACTTGTCATTCAAACCGTTGATCGCAACCTCTTCAAGACTCCCCCCTTGAGCCCCCACTCCTGGAATCAGTATAAAAGAATCGGGAATCCGTCCTCTTATTTGTTGAAGCGCTTGTGCTTTGGTTGCTCCTACTACATACATCAATCGATTGGAATTTTTCCACTGCTTGGATTTCTCGATCACCTCTTCATACAATAGTCCACCGTTGGTATTGAGCAATTGAAAATCTGACGCCCCATCATTGGATGTCAAAGCCAAAAGTATGGCATGCTTTCCTTCGTATTCTAAAAAAGGTTCAACGGAGTCTTTTCCCATATAGGGTGCCACCGTAAC
>JAURMQ010000056.1 GCA_030830625.1 Flavobacteriaceae bacterium | reverse complement strand
CCAATTGCTGGGCTTTCTTCGTTTTATCTTTTTCGCTGAGGGAGGCGTCTCCATTCAAAACGTCCCAAAACAAATCCCTTCGATCTCTGTCAGAGCAATTGTTGTTGAGTATCACCACATCAAAGTTTGAAAGTTGTTTTTTCTCAAAAACAGCGATGTCTTTGGACAGTATCACCTCAAAATCAGCGGTATTTTGAGCGATGATCTTCATTACGGCTTCTGAATGAGGAATGATCCAATGATTGAATCCTGTGTGCAGTGAAAAAATTAACACTTTTTTGCGAACCTTAGTAGGTATTTTTTCTTGACCTTGAACCATCGTCTCAATCTTCGCCATCCAATCGGGATTCAATTCAAATGAGGGTAAGCTCTGGGAATGAAGCACCGAAGTGAAGACGAATGTCAAAGAAAACAATAGGGATCTAAATGGATACATTACGTAAAGAGGTTTTTAATGAATAACAAGTTTAATAATTTATATAAAAATAGCAATGAATTTAGTAAATTTACTCATGACAATGTGTGCGTACACGCAAAATTTAATATATTGATTCCTTAAATTCTAAACTGCTTGATTAAATTTACATTGTTTGTATCCAATATGAAACCATATCATCTCATCTTACTGCTACTTTTTAGTTGTGCTACCCCAAACAAAAACAACGAATGTTTGTGTTTTGAGGTGAACGATTCCAATACCATCCGTCGGGAAAGACCGATTTCAATCCCAATGGATGCCGAGCACCAATCCTGCTGGACCAAAGAAATGGTATTGATCAAAAAATCCGAAAAAGGAAACCAAGTCATCCCTTATCAATTGAACCTTGGTGAAAAATCCGCGATTTCGTTTCAACACAGCAGTAATGAAGGGACAAAAACCACCTACTGTTTCACCGATCAAAAAGAGCCAATGGCTTCAACCCCTTTCCAATACCAAAAGGAGGAGGGAAACCTAAAGATCATGCATGGGGATCAATCTTTGATTCAGTATCGCTACGAAATGAAGTTCCCTCCAGAGGGAGTGGATCCTCTTTATAAAAAATCAGGCTACATTCATCCCGTGCTCTCCCCCAAAGGAGACACCCTAACCAGAATCCAAGCCCCCGACCATTATCATCATTATGGCATTTGGGGTCCATGGACCAGAACCAAAGTAGATAGTGTAGGTGTGGACTTTTGGAATTTAAAAGATGGACAAGGAACGGTACTTTTCAAAGATTTTAATACGATCGAATCTGGGGCAGTATATGGAGGTTTTAGTGCCCATCAGGAACACATCAATTTCACCTCTAAACAAGGGCCTCAGATAGCACTCAACGAAAATCTAAAGGTAAAAGTTTGGAAAAACAACAATCCCGATCAGTATTTTATTGACTACAGCTCTCAATTCAGCTCTCCTTTAGAAAATGGAATGTTATTCGAAGCGTATCGTTATGGGGGTGGATTAGGGTTTCGTTTCAAAGAACAATGGGATAAAGACAATTGTAAAGTTCTCACTTCAGAAGGAAAAGACAGAGTAGCTGCCGATGGAACCTCTGCAAAATGGTGTATTGTCAGCGGAGTAAATGCTCAAGGTAATGGCAGCGTAGGGGTACTATTTATGAGTCATCCCAACAACCAATCTCATCCAGAACCCATGCGGGTGTGGCCATTAGATGCCAATAAAGGTCGCGGAGATATGTTTTTTGAATTTTGTCCCATTCGACATAAAGAATGGAAAATTGAGCCCCAAAAATTTTATGAGTTGAATTATCGAATGTTGGTTTTTGAGGGGATAATGACTCCCGAGGAAGCCGAAGAACACTGGAAAGCGTTTGCATTTCCACCTGAAATAAATTTTTTAAAAAAATAAAATCAACGAACCCTCTATGATTTGTAGTCAATCAAAAATTGGAAAAAATAATTTAAAGGCTCCCTTCGAGCATTAATACCCTTAATATAAATACATGAAAAGAAGAAAATTTTTAGGCAAAACAGCATTAGGAACGGCAGCTATAGTAGGATTTCCATCTATAGTCCCCGCCAGTGTGATTGGAAAAAATGCACCCAGCAATAAAATCAACATCGGTCAAATTGGTTGTGGACGTATTGCTCGTTCTCATGACCTTCAAGATACTTTAACCTTTGATATTGCCAATGTGATGGCTGTTTGTGATTTGGATTCCAACAGAATGAAAGATGGAAAAGTTTTGGTGGATCAGTTTTACCAAGAAAAAAAGGGTAAGTCCAATTACAATGGTACTAAAATGTACGAAGACTATCGAGATATGTTGAACGACAAAGACATCGATGCCGTAATGATTTCAACTCCCGACCACTGGCACGCTCAGCCCGCAATGGAGGCAGCGATGGCTGGAAAAGATATTTATCTTCAAAAACCCACCTCACTAACGGTCAAGGAAGGAAGACAATTGGTCGATGCCGTACAAAAAAACAATGTAATTCTTCAAGTAGGAACTCAGCAGAGAGCCATGCCTCAATTTAGAATTGCAGCAGAGTTGGTAAGAAATGGAAGAATTGGAGATCTTCATACCGTAAAAATTGGACTTCCTGGTGATCCAGGAGGACCTGAGGCTCCTCCAATGCCCATCCCTAAAAACCTCAATTTTGACATGTGGTT
>JAURMQ010000055.1 GCA_030830625.1 Flavobacteriaceae bacterium | reverse complement strand
TGAGGCCTATAGTTAACACTGCTGAGTAAGCACTGTTAAAAATCTATCCGGCCTCCCCCCTGTTACAGGTCTTCTTTTAAATATCTTTGCCCTATGAATATTGCGGAAAACACCACTACACTACTGCAGGAAATTCCAGAGCATGTCCAACTGGTAGCCGTTTCCAAGACCAAGCCAAATAAACAAATCATGGAGGCTTACCAAGCTGGACAAAGGGTTTTTGGTGAAAACAAAATCCAAGAAATGGTCGCCAAATACGAATCCCTCCCCAAGGACATCCAATGGCATATGATTGGTCATGTTCAATCCAACAAGGTCAAATACATGGCCCCATTTGTTCATCTCATTCATGGAGTGGACAGCCTCAAGCTCCTCAAAGAAATCAATAAACAAGGGGCTCAACATCACCGTTGTATCGACTGCTTGCTCCAACTCCATATTGCACAAGAAAGCAGTAAATTTGGCTTTTCAGAAGCAGAAGCACTGGAAGCCCTCAGCTTTTCTCAGACCCTAGAAAACCTCAAGGTAGTGGGTCTGATGGGCATGGCAACATTTACCGAGGATCAAGATCAAATCAGCAGGGAGTTTAAAAGGCTCAAAAACTTTTTCGACAAGTTCGCTCCTGACTTCCCCCAACTGCAAGTCCTCTCCATGGGCATGAGTGGAGACTATCCACTGGCCATTGCTCAAGGCAGTAATATGATTCGGGTGGGCAGTAAAATCTTTGGCGTAAGAAATTATTGATCATGTATGCCATTGTAGACATCGAAACCACCGGAGGAAAGTTCAATGAAGAAGGCATTACCGAAATCGCCATCTATCAACACAATGGACAAAAGGTCACCGACCAATTCATCAGTTTGGTCAATCCCGAACGCGAGATCCAGCCTTTTGTAGAAAAACTAACAGGCATCAACAGTAAAATGTTGCGCAGTGCGCCCCGTTTTTTTGAAATCGCCAAACGCATTTTAGAAATTACCGAAAACTGCCTAATTGTAGCCCACAATGCCGATTTCGACTACCGGATTCTCAGAACCGAGTTCAAACGCTTGGGGTACAATTTTGAAAGGGATTCCCTGTGTACCGTTACCCTCTCCCAACAGCTATTACCCGAAAAGGAATCCTACAAACTGGGCCAACTCGTTCGATCATTGGGCATTCCCATCAGCGATCGTCACCGGGCTCAAGGCGATGCATTGGCAACGGTCAAGCTCTTTGAGTTGCTCCTGGAAAAAGACAGCAATAAGGAGATTCTAAAATCCCAAATCAAAGCCCTACACACGCATCGAGTGCCCTCCAAATACCTATCCGTCATTGAAGAGCTCCCCACTGCAACAGGGGTATATTACCTGCACAATGCGGTAGGCGACATTCTCTATATCGGAAAAAGTAAAAACATTCAAAAAAGAGTGAGAGCGCATCTCATGGGAAGTGATCGCAAATCTCAAAAAATACAAGAAAAACTCCATAAAGTCAATTTTGAAACCACTGGCAGTGAGCTGATCGCACTGCTCAAAGAACAACACGAAATCAAAAAAAACCAACCTCGCATCAATAAAGACGGCCGCTATCGTCTCTACCCCATGGGGATTCGAATCGACCGAACTACCGAATACCATCAATTGATTTTGGAGCAAGTCAGAGCCCAACGAGAATACTTGGCGGTTTTTAAAAATGGACGAGTGGCCAAGCACCAGATGACGCAATGGATTGAAAAATTCGAGCTCTGTCAAAAACACACTTCCCTACAAGAAACCGATGGAGCTTGCTTTGGATACAAAAACAACCGCTGTAAAGGCGCTTGTGTTGGGGAAGAAAGTGCAGAGCACTACAACCAAAGATTTGAATCATTACCCCCACAAAACCATTATCCATACGACGATTTTTTGATGGTATGCCACGGCAGAAAAGACGGTGAATACAGCTTTATCTATATTGAAAATCAGCAATATAAAGGATATGGCTTTTATGAACTCAACCATCAAATCAACAGCAAGGATAAAATCCTCAACCGTATGATTGCCATGGAAGACAATTCCGATTGTCGTGCTCTCATCCTCGCCCACATCAAAAAAAATAAATACAGAAAATTAATACCTTTGGATACCATCGTAGTCAGTTCTAATTAACATCAATTCTTTGAGTTACAAGAAATTCAAATACCGATTACACGAAATCATTTACGAGGCCGATACCCAAGCCGGAAAAATTTTTGACGTCATCCTCCTGTTCCTGATCCTTTCGAGTGTCCTATTGGTAGCCCTAGAAAGTGTGAAATGGATCGATGAAAAATACCACGAACAACTCGATCTGGCCGAATGGTTCATCACCATCTTATTTACAATAGAATACATTTTGCGGATCCTATCGATCAACAAACCCCTGAAATACATTTTTAGTGCCTACGGCATCATCGATTTTATTTCAACCGTTCCCAAATACATTTCTTTATTCTTTTTGGGAACCCAGTCATTACTCGCTTTAAGGGCCCTCCGTTTGCTCAGGGTCTTTAGAATCTTAAAACTTACCCATTTTATTGGCGAGTCCAACCAATTGGTCAAAGCCTTGGCCCGCAGCAAAACCAAAATATTGGTTTTTATGTTCAGCGTCGTGGTTTTGTGCATCATCTTTGGTACCATCATGTATATGGTGGAAGACGACGAAAGTGGTTTTACCAGTATTCCGATGAGCATTTACTGGTGCATTGTGACCTTGACCACCGTAGGTTATGGTGACATTGCACCCTCCAGTACCATGGGACAACTCATCGCCTCTGTCATCATGATTTTGGGGTATGGGATCATCGCTGTACCCACGGGGATTGTTTCTGCCGAGCTTACCTCCCAAGCCGTTTCCATCGATCACAACACCCAAGTGTGCGCCAACTGTATGAATGCTCAACACAAGGACAATGCGCAATATTGCCACCAATGTGGCGAAATTCTGAACCATGCCGACTAAACGACTGCTCTATATTGCTGGTCCCACGGCGGTGGGAAAAACAGCATTGAGCGTGGCCCTGGCCCGTCATTTCAATACGGAAATTCTCTCCTGCGACGCCCGACAGTGTTATCAGGAAATGTACATTGGTACTGCCGTACCCACCCCCGAAGAAAGAAAAGACATCCCCCATCACTTCCTTCAGCACCAAAGCATCCACCAAAGTTTTGATGCTGGCGATTTTGAAAAGCAAGCATTACTTCTACTCGATCAACTGTTCCAAACACACGATTTGATTCTTATGGTAGGCGGATCGGGACTCTATGCCAAGGCTTTGATGGAGGGTTTGGACGATTTCCCCAAAGTCAATACAAAAGCTATTAATATAGTAAATAATCTTTTTAAGAAATCGGGATTGGAAGGCTTGCAAAAAGCCTTAAAAATTCAAGATCCCGACTATTACCAAACGGTTGATCGGTCCAACGCCCGCCGGATCATTCGTGCTTTGGAGGTCTGTGAAACGGCCCAAAAACCCTATTCTTCTTTTTTGGGACAGACGGCCAAAGTCCGTTCTTTTCATACCCAAACCCTCCAACTCACTATGGACCGAACAGCGCTCTACAACCGCATCGATCGAAGGGTTGAGAAAATGGTCGATCTCGGATTGAAAAAAGAAGCCCAAAACCTTTACCCCTTCAAAGAACTCCCCGCACTACAAACGGTTGGCTATCGAGAATGGTTTGATCATTTTGACGGAAAACTCTCCCACAGTGAAGCCATTGCCGAAATCCAAAAAAACTCCCGGCGCTATGCCAAACGCCAAATGACATGGTTTAAAAAAACAGACTCTACCTTATTGGAAATGGCAGATTTTGACGCCACCCTTCAAAAAGCAATCCAACTGCTGGGTTAATAGCGGTTTTCTGGGGTTGATGCTCTTTAAAGAAGACGATCCTAATTCCTATCCCTCAAACAAAAGTTCAGAACCCTATGTGGATAGATCTCAATGGTTTCAGAGGAAAAATACTGTTACTGTAAATGGGATTGAACAAATTAAAGTCGTATTTGAACACGACTATGAAAACGGCGACTACTATGAAGTATTAGCACTAGAAAAAGTAACTGAAATCCCTTACAATAAAACGAATGAAGAATTACAAGACTTGTTTAGAGAGAAAGAGACCGGTTTTTTTTCTGACCCCATTTACAGTCAAGTAGATATAAATGATTTAGAAACTTTTTTAGAAGCCTTTATAAAAGATGCAGAGCGTTATGGACGTGACATGAGTTGGTATAATAAGAATAATTATGCCCTAAAGTTTGATTCCTTTGACCAGTTTATAAATGAAAATGGATACGATCCAATTTATAGCAGTGATCTTGATTTTAGCTCTGTAAATGGGGGGATAGCCGAAAGAGGAACTATTCGTATCAGTGAAAAATGGTGGAAAGAACAACCCTTTCTTGATAATCACAACCTGCATATTCAATTCTTATGGGAACTTTTTGCAAGGCTGTTATTTACCTTGGATTCTATCTGTGAATCAGGTCATATTCTTTCTCGCTGTGGAATTAACCATTTTGGAATGGTATTTTCAAGCCCTGATGAAGATAAAAATTTTCAAAAAGCAGCTCAAAAAATGTTTGCTGGCATAAAACAAAAATCTTGGTTAAGCTGTTCTTTAGGAAGCACCACAATGACTAAAACTCCCCCTCCAGTCCCTGTTTTAAAACGCAATTCTCCTCAAAAATAAATCACATGAAAAAGAACATTTACTTAACGCTATTGGTTCTTGCCATAAGTTGTCAAAAGGATTTTTATTTGGAAGATTTAGAGGATGTTAATATTCAAATTGAACAAATAAAATTGCAAATGACCTCCAAGAAAGACGAAGAGGACCTATTGGTATCAAAAAAACAAAAGTTGCAAGAACAGCTTGCTGATATTAAAGCCAAACTAAATACTTCAGAGATTACTTTATCCCAAGCAAATAAGATGATTCAGGATTTAGAATCAGAACTCAATGCGCTTGGAATAGGAATAAAGGATGGCATATATGAAGTTGTAATGACTCGTTTTCAACGAATTTCAAATTATAACGAAAGTTATACTGATCCTTTGCAGAAAACCAATCTAGAAGAAAGCGAGTTTATTGAAATTACAGACTCTACGATTACGCAATTTACGCGTCTGTATTATTATAAAATAAATGAGGAAGAAAAGAATAGCAATTATATTATCCATCGAAAAGTTGTAGATAGGAATTATTACACAGATTTAGAAGAAATAGATACTACTACAGCTGATTTCTATTATAAAATTCAATCGAGTATTAAACGAATCGGTTTTGATACACTTGAGATCGTAGATCAATCCACAAATTCTTGGAAAGAAGATGGAGAAATAAAAAAAAGGAGAACTAAAAAATTTAAAAAACTAGTGCTAAGGGAATCCTTTCCAAAATCTAAAACAGAAAAGGAATTGACTGATCTTTTTAAAGCCAAAAATTTAGGTTTCTATTCCGATCCCTTATATCGAACTCTTGACCCTTCAGATCCTATGGATTACATCCGCGTCTTTATTGAAGACGGAAAACGGCATGGGGTTGACTTGAGTCATATTTTAAATAAAAAACCTTATTTTAATATTACTTCAATAGAGAGAGGTTCTGCATGGGCCAGCTATGTCTGTGACAATGAATATATTTGGATTGAATACGATACACCATGCTGGGAAGACGGACTTCCAGAACCCTTTTTTGCTCAACGAATTCAAGTAATGTATCATGAATTGGGTCGTTCTATTTTAAGCTATGACCACCCAATGGTAGAAAACTGGAAGGAAAAAGGGTTAGAATGGCCTGAAAATGTAGCAGATGGTTACAATGAACGTAGAGATGATATCATGGGTTAGGTTTAAGTTCCAATTGGCAACATCAAACAAATACTGAAGAAAATTGGTACAAGCGTTTGGATCGGTTTTTTAAAGGAATTGACCATGAAAGATATGATTGCACTACTTCAAAAGGAAATGTAATCATAATTGATTGAACTTAAGGTAATGGAATCAAAAGCAATCGCTAATCAAATCACTACACTCCCTCCCACTAACAGACCTTTGTGATAGGGGTTTTGCTATCTGTTATAGGTTGTAGTGTTAGACTGCATTTTCAATCAAGATTTTTCTTTAATATATTTTATTTCATAATCTCCTGAACCCAATACTATAGTAGAATTACTTAAAATTTCTAAAGGCTTTTGACTTTCAAAATCATCTACAGGCTTACCATTAATCCTTAAAGATTTTAATTCCGTTTGGGTTAAAATCAATTTGGACCGGGTGTTAAAAGGCACTTTTAAACTCATTGTGATTAAACCCTTATTGAAGTGCCACTCATTCCGAATGGTTCCATAATAAGACGGTATTTCTACCTTGCTGCTGGTTAACTGACTTGGAAATTGCGGATTTACCATAAACTCTTTAAAACCAACTTTTTCGGTCGATGACCGAATCCCTCCAAGGGATTCGTAAAAATAAGCCGCAAATCCACTGTGCATAGGATGGTTTAGAGAGTTGGTAGGCCCATCCATTTTTTCCCATTCGAACTGGCGTTCTGGCCATGTTGTAAATCCTGAGTTCATCACATAGGTTTGACTTGGAAAATCGGGTGTGGTTAAAATTTGATAGGCTAAATCGGCCTTACCGTGTTCAGTCAAAACGGTATATATGTAACGGTTACCGTGAATTCCTGTAGAATGATGACCTTGTTTTACCTCCACAATATCATAGACCAAACCATTTACTACCTTATTTATATCCGCTTCTGGTACCATTCCAAACTGTAAAGCCATTACCGTTGCCGTTTGACTTTGATACCATTTATAATCGGTATTTGGGATTTCGACCAAAAACTCCTGGTTGAATGCCTTTTTTAAAGCTTCTTTTTCCATTTTTATTTTAGCCTCAAATTCTGCATCCTTATTTATTTTCGCAAGGGTTTCCATAATCCCTAAAACATCATAAAAATAGGCGTTTGCGGAAGTTACGGGATGGCATTCCATAGCCGAAGGATTCAACCTCCTATCCCATCGAGGAGGACACCAATCTCCCATACCGTTCTGCATGATTCCATTTCCGTCTTTAAAAGACAAATAATATTCTGTCAAACCCTTCATAGCGTCATAATACTCCTGTATGATGCTAACATCTCCATAAAATTTATAATGATACCAAGGCAAATACATGGTGGCCACTCCCCAATCTATTTTTGCGAGGGTTGACGTACGTTTTCCGGGAGCTATCATGGTGGGAACTTTAAAAATTTGTTCTGGGTCGTTATGACTTTTTACCGGACGCATCTGCGTTCGGATGTCTTCCATATATTTAAGGTAAAAATCGTACATGTCGTAATTGTAAAGTGCATATTCACAAAAGGCATGAGCATCTCCAAGCCAACCACATTTTTCCCGATGCGGACAGTCTTCTGGGATGCCGTGAATATTATCTACTATAGTCCATTTACTTATCGTATGCATTTTATTGAGCAAGCCATCCGAAGATGTAAAACGTCCTGTCTCCCGAATGTCAGTTGCCACTAAAACTGCCTTTATCATACTGGAATCTGGCTTTGTGGATACGCCCTTAATTTTGATATATCTAAAACCGTGATAGCTGAATTGTGGTTCCCAGGATTCTATCCCCTTGCCTTTGCATATATAGCTATACATTTGAGGCATTCCGTTGGCACCCCCCCCTGTTGACCCATAAAAAATATCACTGCCGTCGGTCAAAAGAGCTTCTGTAGATCTTATATCAATGCGTTGTCCCATTTTTTCTTTTACCCTCAATTTAACCCACCCGGCTATGTTTTGACCAAAATCAACAATCCATTCTCCATCACTTCCTTTAAATACCTTTTGGGGCTCTAATTCTTTTAGCTTTCTTATGGGTGGGATGTGCTGAGCACTTATTTTATTGATCTTTGGATGGGCAACTTTTGCAGTACCCCAAGATGAGGCATCGTAGTCAACGGTTGTCCAATTGCCAAGTTCGTAACGAGCATCATAGGTGTCTCCTCCATAAATATTATTGAACACAATGGGGCCCGTAGATTCCCTCCAGGTATCATCTGTATAAAAATCTTCCATGGCTCCGTTTGAATATTTAACTTTTATCAAACACTTTACAGTGGGTGCGCCGTAGGCTAAATCCTTATCCGATTCGGGGTCGTTTTTCCAAGAAATATTCTGTCCGTAAAACCCATTACCCAGAATAATTCCCAAAGCATTCTTTCCTTTTTTTAAGGGTTCTGTAATATCATATTTTACATAATAGGCCTGTTTGTCATAATTTGATGGAGCAGGATCTAATAAGTGATCGCCTACTTTTTGGCCATTTAAATACAATTCATAGTAGCCCAATCCGCATATATAAACTTGTGCCTCTTCGATCTCATTGGTCAGGTTGATGAGCTTTCTAAAATAACTTGCCGGAAAACCTTCAACAGCCAAAGCCTTAGCCATTTTACTCGTTTTGTAATCTCGAAAGCGATATTCTGATGATTGTGTATTTTTAGTAAGAGTAATCCATTGAGAATCTCCCCAATTTGAATTACTCATTAAGCCCATTTCAAATTTTTGCGGATCCGACCAACCCGTCGTGTTTTTCTTTTCATCCCAAATTTTCACTTTCCAATAGTAGGTATTCATAGCTATTAAGGGGGTACCCTCATAAACAACAAAGGAAGATTGATCTCGATCTACTTTCGAAGAATCCCATACATCCCCAACATTTTCATTCAATTTTTCTAAAGAAGAAGCGACCAAAATACGGTAAGCAGATTGAGATTTATGATATCCCTTGGCATTCACAATCCATGAAAAAAGAGGCTGCTCATTTTCAACCGTTAATGGATTTTCTTTTGAATTAATCAAAAGACTTTCAAAGGCGATCCCTTCCTCCTTTAAATCTGCTTCTTGGCATGAAAAATGAAACAGGAGGAGTAAGGTATAAAATTGATGCTTTTTTATTTTGATCATGTTTTCTTGAGTTAAAACTGTTTTTAAAATTAAAGTTATTCTAAATACTACTTATCCTGTACTCTCATGCTTTAGTATAAAAAAGAGCAAGATAGAGCAGGACAGCTGCACCTATTGGAAAGCCTAACTTGCAATTCATTAAAATATAACTTTTCACTCAACCCTTTTCAACTGAAATGAATCCTAAAATTCATGTATTATTCTCTATGATCCCCCTGTTGATGATCATTCTCTTTTTTTCCTGCTCTAGCAATTCTGAAAGGGATGAAGCAGAAATAAACAGGGCAGACGACGATCATTCTGATGCAAGCGATCATCAAATTTGTGATGGTACTTCAGACTTTCCAAATCTGGGTCCTGGGAGCCCGCAGTCCTGTGATGACGTTTCCAACCCTAATAACAAAGGTACGTTAGACTGTAGGACGGATGCGAGTGTAGGCGGTTACAGTAATGCATTGGGAGACTGGGGTAGCTACAAAATTACGGGGGGTACGGTAAGGTATAATGGAACCAAAACAAGGGTGGAGCGGTTTTTCAAAACGATATCCCGAGGTATAAATACAAAAACTGTGCTTACAGGGAGTTTGAGAATCCGTGATTTAAGCGATGGGAATACTTGTATTATTCAGTCTCATGCGGGAGGGGATATCCTTCAAGGTGAAGAGGCAGGAAGTACAAATAGAAGTGCTCAATTTTTACTTTACGCTAAAAAAACATCTGATGGTGCAATAATGATTGAAACCCATGTCACCGTCAACCCTTATACAACCAATACGGAAGGTTCGCGAGAGGTGAAAGATTTCAGGACACTAAATTTCGATCAGGAATATACATTCATCTACGAAACCGGTTATGATGCCTCGGGTGTTTCCTTTTCAAAAATAGCGGTAGGCAGCAGCGAAAAATACATTACGCACAATCATACTACAGAACGGGTTTACACAAGGTACGGCGCCTATGGAACCGGCGATACCGGGGATGTTACCGCACATGTTGAATTTAAAGAGGTTAACTTATGCAGAGAATGATTGAGAACCGTATTGTGGAGTAACGATTAACTGACGGTAAGGGTTATTTCAATTTCTTTTGAGTCTTTTTCAAAAAAAACTTCAAGTGGCAATGCTTCAACCCCCGGTACCATGTTGAAGGTTCTTTTTCCTGATATATTTTTCATTTTAATGGGGGCATTTGCTTTTATGGTTACTGATCCTTCTGGTTTTTGAAGGGTTAGTTGAAATTCGTCAACCACCTTATACTCTTCGTTGTTAGGAGAAACAATAGGCAACACAAAAGCAGTTGGTGCAGTAATTTTCTGATCGGTACGGATGAGTATTTTTGTTTGATCTGCACTACACTCATAGGTGATATGAAAGTTTGAAGCAGTTTCTTTTACTTTTTTTCTATCGGCTTTTTTTAGGGTAACCTCTGACTCTATACTCACCAAGCCATGGGCATCGCTGGAAGTGACTGTTGCTTCTAAATCAAATAAATTGGTGTACCAACTGCCCTGTTTAAAGGTTTCGATACGTGGAGTTAAGGCGATATTTTCTCCAGGCTGCGGTTGCTGATTGTTGATTTCTACCAATTTATATTCAGCCATACTAGCGGTACACAACAAGCC
>JAURMQ010000054.1 GCA_030830625.1 Flavobacteriaceae bacterium | reverse complement strand
TTCCTATTAACTGTACCGGAACAGGGTGTAAAGACTCATGGTCACTCAATCCAGTATTTACGATTCCCTCGGGGTGAAGACGTGCTACTTTTTCCATCCATTGGTTGTTGAAAGAGTACATTTCTCTAACCAGTTCAAGGTCTTTGTAGAATAAATAGAGTTGATATTGAGTAATTAAAAAGGCAGATTCCCAACTGATGCCGCAATATTGAATTCCAACACTTGGGGCCGTATCCACAAATGTGGAGTCATTAATGGCATCGACCCAGTCATAGATGGTTTTTTTGTAAAACGACTGCATGTCATAATTATAGATAAAAGAGGCACTGGTGGCGTTAAGATCCCCCCCATAACCAAATTTTTCGCGGGCGGGACAATCGGACTGTACGCCAACCAAATTGGCCAAAAAAGTTCTTCTTACGGTTTTTTGAATTTCATTCAACAAGGGGGCAGAGGAGGAAAAATGATTTTGTTGATCTACTGCGGAATGAATGGATAGTCCCACGATTTCCTCTTTTTTAGGTTTTTCTTTCAGTCCGTCTATTTCGATATAGCGGTAAGCGTGATAGGTGAATTCGGGTCTAAACCAAGTGGGGTTTTCGTCGCCAATGATGTAGCTATCGGTTTGCCAGGCCACATCTGGAGCGCCAGGCCCTCCTGTACCTCTTTTTTTAATTTGACCGATCACTGATGTCATGGGGTTCAAAGTGCTGTCCTTGTATATCCTTTCCCCAAACCTAAGTGTGATTTTGTCGGCTTTCTTACCCCTCAATCTGATAGAATATGTGCCTGTAAAATTTTCACCCATATCGACCATCCATTTCCCATTTTTGGCAGCGTAAATCTTTGCGGGTTTGATTTTCCGGTTGATTTTTATGGAAGGAAAAAAAGCTCTTTGCAACTTGCCTCCAGGAGCTTGGCAGGCTTGAGCATTTTCCCAGTCAGTATCGTCGAAATCGGCTTGGTTCCAATCTTTTATTTCGTTTCTTGCATCATAGTGAGTTCCCAGATAGACACTATTTTTTAGAATAGGACCATAGCTGTATTTCCAAGAATTGTCGGAAACGATTTCCTCTGTTTCATCACTTTGATAAGTGACAGTGATTTTTGCTATAAATCGGGGTTGTCCTACCGAGAGTCTTTCCCTTAGATTGATTCTACCCCACATTTTTAAGGGAAGTGGATTGTAAAAACCATTTCCTAATGTCACACCCAAACAATTTTTTCCTTCAATCATTTGTGAGGTGATGTCATATTCACGATAGTAGATCCTTTTACTGTAGTCGGTCCATTCAGGATCCAAAATGTTTTTTTCTAAATCTAAAGTGTTAACAGAAGCTTTATAGTATCCTGCTGCGGTAATGTGAAGGGTCGCTTTTTTGGGGAGGTCTTTTAAAAAGAAGGTTTTGCGAAAAAGGGGATTAGGATGATCCAAATAAAATTCATCATCTGTCTGGGGTAAGGACTTTTTGTCTTGAATCCAGGCTGCTTTTTCATTTTGGAAAAAGACATTGGTCTCATCATTGTCAAGTTCTTGATTGCAACGCATCAGAAAGACGACAATTAAAACTAAAAACAGAGCTTTGAGAAATTGCATGGACAATTAAATTTTTGTAGAATCCCATTCAATATAAAGATTTATACTGAATTCTAAATTAAATAATATATAGTAAATAATTAATTCTTGTGGAAGCTACAACTCATCGCCTTTGTTACTTCTCCATTCACAAGAAGGAATAAAAGCAGGAAAGGGTAATTCAACACGAAGAAATACCCTTGTGATTCATAAAATGGTTAGCATTAGATGATAAAACCAAGTTCATTTGCAGAATGTCTTTGAATCAATAATTGAATTAGTTAGTTTTATGATTTATTACGAAAATGAAACAGCTTTTCCTTCTTTTTCTGATTTTTCCTTTATTCGGAAACAATCCAAAACTTTATGTAAACAATACTCAAGAACTGATTGATGCTTTTCAAAAAGCAAAACCTGGTACTGTGATCCTTCTCAATGATGGCACGTATGACGGAAAATTAGTTTTTGATAATAAGAGCGGCACAAGAAATAATCCCATTACCATTAAGGCGGCCTCCAGAGGGAAAGCTGAAGTTCATACTTTATTTGAAATAACAGGAGACTTCATTCATATTGAAGGATTAACTTTTGTTGAAAATGGAAGTTTGGAGTTGTTGGGTAAAAAAATTCGCGTGTCTCATTGTAAATGGGATGATTCTAAAAGTAAAAAGTGGTTACGAGTATTGTTGGGAAGTTCATTAATTGAAATTGCCCATAACACATTTCAGAACAAAAATTTTAATTCAAAATATTCCAAGGGGTGTCAATTATTACAAATTGTGGTTGCTAATAAAAATGAACGACATCATATTCATCACAATCTTTTTAAAAATATTCTAGAGGGAAATGGAAATGGTTTTGAAACCATTCAATTGATTACCGATAAAAATCCTTTTAATCCCCCCCCAGGATCTTCCAATAGTGTGATTGAGGACAATTACTTTGAAAGAGCAAACGGAGAGGCAGAAATAATTTCAATCAAATCAAATGGAAATACAATACGAAAAAATATTTTTAAAAACTGCAAAGGTTCTTTAGTCTTGAGGCACGGTGATGATAATACCGTAACCCGTAACTTTTTTTTTGGAACCGAAGAGTCTAAAAGTGGGGGGATTCGCATACAAGGTTCGGGCCACCTTATTAGTAATAATTATTTTCAAGACCTTGGTGCGTTTGGTATGGGAATGATGGATGGTACCCCCGATGAACTCTATATTAGAGTCTCTGACGTCCAAGTCCTTCACAACACCTTTGTAAATTGCGATGATACTTTTCAGATAGGGATTAATCATTCCAAATATCCCAATGGAAGTACTCCCATGAATTGTATTGTCGAAGGAAATATTTTCTTCTTCGAAACAGAAAATCCCGATGATACTGTTATCCATTTTGTCCAAGACGATCTTCCTGTAGGATGGAGTTGGAAAAATAATTTAAGCTTTGGAAGATCAAGTCCTGAAATCTCTGGAATTGATCCTCTAAACCCCCATTTCACTTTTTCTGAAAACGGACTTTGGATTCCCTCTCAAAACACCCCCTATACTTATTCTTCAAATTCATATAAATCATCCTCAGTTGAAATAGATGTTTTTGGGAAGAAAAGAAAAAAGAAAAAGACGCTGGGAGCAATTCAATTTTCTACATCAAAACATAAAGAAATCCCTGTTGAGGAGTCTTTTGGTGCTGATCGGGATGGATCTAAAAAAAGATTGTATTAAATGCATTTTATGAAAAAGCTATTGTGGTTCTTTATTCCATTTTTAGGAATATCATTATCCGTCCAATCTCAAATCACGCCCGAGGAAATACAATTTTCACGTCAAGGGGTTCAACGATTGATATTTGATGAAAAACAGTCCATCACCATGGCAAAACTTGAGCCAAAAAATATCATCGGACTATCCACCATGCACCCTCAAAAAAATGAGCATGAAATACAGCCTGAAATAGAAATATATCAAGACCAATTAAAGATCAAATCCGAGGGTATAATCCAAACCAAATTTTGGTTTGGAGGGTTTAACCCTTTTGTGAGTTATACCCTTGATTTGGAGTCTAGTTCGGGTAATGGAGGGTTTGGATTTGAATTTTCTGACAGGGAAGGAAAAGAGCGATTTATTGTAAAAATCTTATTTAAAGATGATAAATTAAATGGAGTTGAATTTAATTTGATTCGAAACACAGAAGAAGTGGTCCATTTAAACCTTGCTTCAAATTTGGACAAAAATCAATGTACCAAAGGGAAAATCATCCTGCAAATGTTAGGGAGTGGATTTACCTTGTTTCATCAAGAAAATGGATTGCCTAAAGTAATAGGTCAATGTGATTTTAATACGTTTATTGATTTAAGAGAAAAAAAATATCTCCATAGTTTTCAATCCCACCTTTTTGTCCAACTCAACCAAGGGGAGATTACAATTAATGGTGTTGATATGGCAATCAATACGGGAATTGGTTTGGCTGACATCAGAGCCATTACATACGAAGACGGAACTCCTTTTCTAGAAAACGGCAGATTGTGGTACACCATGTCTGTTCGAGGGCGTGCTTTACCCCATCACATTCAAGGAGTTTTTAGCTTAAACCCCTCCGTTTTTGATCTTAAACTAGAGGGGATAATTGTATTTGACCGGGAAGATGGTTTACTTAGAAATGAGATTGCCTCACATCTGTTTTATGATAGGAATCAAAAACTATGGCGAGGATTAACCACCGGTTTCAGCGCATTTGCAAATCCTGAAAAGGAAAAAAAACAGCTTTTGGCCGTTGAAAGCCAAACAGATCCTAGATTTGGTTTTTCTGTTATGAAAGCCGAACCTTTTGGAATGGTTGGAGATATAGAAGATCCCCATATATTATTTGATGGATCGGCAAACAAATGGAGAATGCTCACATGCGAAAATATCGATGGTTATAAAGCAGTAATTTTAGAATCTGACTATTGGAATAAAGCCTATGTAAGGATTTCTGGTCCCGTAGTCCATAACTCTACCGGAACATCCATTCAAAAAATTGGTGAAAAGAAGTATTGTTTTTCGGGGAGTTCTGAGGGTGAAATATTTATTTATACCTACCCTGATTTACAGGAAGTAGGGACTTTAAAAATGGATTTACCTCCATGGGATAAAACTTCAGGAACTAGAGTTTGGCCCAATGTTGTCCAGTTACCCAAAGGGTATCCCTTTAGATATGTAGCCCTGATGATGGATCGGTATAATTTCCCTGATCAAGAGGGAAAACATTGGTCTTACGGTGCTGTTTATCTTTATCATGGGTATGAATAAGTGGAAGTTTTTTTTGAAGATTGTATTTTCAAAAAGGACCTCATCAAATGATGTTTATGGATTTAATTATTTTTAAATTTAGGGGTTAAACCATTTCATTTGTCTAAATAATCCCTCAATCGTAAATTCAGATTGAATAATACCAAAAAGTAAAATCGAATAAAATCATGTCCCGTAAACCCGTATTTCCTTTAATCGTAATTAGTTTTTTAGGGCTTATGTTTTCATGTAATGAATTAGAGCTCCCCGACTTGGTTCAACAAGCTTATGAGGAATTACCGAGAGAGGTTGATTTTAACCAAGAGATAAAACCCATTCTTTCTGATAAATGCTTTATCTGTCACGGTCCTGACCAAGCTAAGGTGAAAGCTGGATTACAATTACATCTTCCTGAACTTGCCTTTGCCGAACTGGAGGGATCTCCCGGTAAATTCGCCATCAAACCGGGAAACTTAAATAAAAGCCAACTGGTTCACAGAATTTTATCAGATGATCCCGAGATCATGATGCCCGAACCCGAATCCCATTTGAAGCTTTCGAATCACGAAAAGGCATTATTGGTCAAGTGGATTAATGATGGAGCGGAATACAAAGAGCATTGGGCTTTTACTGTACCTCAAACACCCCCATTGCCCCATGTGAAATTAAAAGAGAAGGTAGCCAACCCCATCGATAACTTTATTCTTGCCAAACTCGAAACCGAAAGCCTTCAACCTAACCCGAAAGCCGACAAAGAAATTTTATTAAGAAGATTAAGTTTCGATCTAACCGGTTTGCCCCCTTCCCTAAAAGACATAGAAGTTTTTGTTAATGACAATTCGCCCGACGCCTATGAAAAACAAGTGGATCGTTTGCTGGCCTCACCCCATTTTGCGGAGCAAATGGCGTTGGATTGGATGGATCTTTCGCGCTATGCAGATACCCATGGATATACGGTAGATCGTTATCGTGATGTTTCCCCCTATCGTGATTGGGTAATAAAGGCATTTAACGAAAATATCCCCTATGACCAATTTATTCATTGGCAATTGGCCGGTGATCTCATGAACAACCACAGTAAAGAACAAATTTTAGCAACCACTTTCAACCGACTTCACCCACAAAATCAAGAAGGAGGCATTATTGATGAAGAATTTCGCTCTGAATATGTAGCCGACAGAACCAATGTTGTAGGGGAAGGTTTTTTAGGCTTGACCGTAGCATGCGCCAAATGCCATGATCATAAATACGACCCCATTTCTCAAAAAAACTATTACGAAATGTATAGTTTTTTCAATAATGTGAACGAATCCGGCCAAATCTCCTTTGATTCGTCTATGCCCGTTCCTAATATGCTTCTCCCAACCGATGAACAGGAAAAATTCATGACCTATGTTAATGGACTTGTTGAAAACAAAAAGAAAGCAGCTGAACATATTGCTAAGTCCGAATCTAAGCGTGCAGAACAATGGGTTGAAAGTGAAAGCTATCAAAAGCTTAAATCAAAAACTTGGCCGAGCCATCTCATTGCCAAAGTAGACTTTATCAACGGTAGTTTGAATAACTCTCTCAATCCATCCGAAAAAGGAAAAATGAAAAGGCAACACTCACCCATACAGTTTCCTAAAATAGTAGAAGGGTATTCGGGTGAGGGGCTTGAACTGGATGGGGACAGTTGGTTAGACTTGGACCATATTGGATTTTTTAAAAGAAATCAATCCTTCAGTATCGCTATTCGATTAAAAGTTCCCGAAGCATTAGAGAACGGTGTAATTTTCCATAAAAATATTGGTACCCGGTTATACAGTTACCGTGGTTACCATCTGGCATTAAAAGAAAATAAACTTGAAGCTATGTTGGCCCATGTTTGGCCCGATAATGCTATTGTAGAAGTGAGCACTACAGAAATTCCTAAGAATGAATGGATGCAACTGACAATGACATATGATGGCTCCAGTAAAGCAAAAGGTTTAAAAATTTATTTGGATGGAGAGGAGCTTAAAACAAATGTACAGGTTGATAATCTATATAAGGATATCATTTATAAGATGCCCAGTGAACCCGGTTTACAAATTGGTGCGCGATGGCGCGGTAAGGGGATTGGAGGATCGGTTGTGGATGATATATTGGTGTTTACAAAAGAGCTAACCGCTCTGGAAGTTGTTCAAATTTCCAAGGCTAAAAAGTTTCAATCCATCATCAATAAATCCGCAAATGAATTGACCCAGGCTGAAAATAAAATGCTGCACGAATATTATGTAAGTAATTTTTCCAAACCCTATCAATTGGCCTTAAATGAATTGGCTTATACTCGAAGAATTCAAGTAGATAGTTTGGAGGGAATTCCAGAAATTATGGTGATGAAGGAAATGGAGGAACCCCGCCAAACATTCATCCTAAAGCAGGGTCAATACAATCAATACAGTGAACGAGTATATCCAAATACCCCTGAAAGCATACTAGCCTTTCCAGATAGTCTTGAAAAAAACAGACTTGGATTGGCCAAGTGGTTGACCAGTAAATCCAACCCCCTTACTGCTCGTGTAGCTGTAAATCGTTACTGGAAAAATATCTTTGGAACAGGAATAGTAAGAACTGTTGAGGATTTTGGAAACCAAGGGGAGTTACCCAGTCATCCTAAACTATTGGATTGGTTGGCCATTCAATTTATTGAATCGGGTTGGAATGTCAAAAACTTACATAAAATAATTGTGATGTCCAATACTTACCAGCAATCGTCTTTTACCACTGAGGAGCTTTTGGAGCGCGACAAAATGAATCGATTTTTGGCACGTGGTCCCTCAAAAAGGTTATCGGGTGAAATGCTCCGAAATAATGTTTTGGCCGCATCGGGACTTTTGAATAAAACGATAGGAGGAAGGAGTGTAAAACCTTATCAACCAGAGGGTCTATGGAAAATTAACGGCGCAACCTACAAAGAGGACAAAGGAGATAAACTCTATCGAAGGAGTATGTACACGATATGGAAACGTTCGGTACCACACCCCACAATGGCCACTTTCGATACGCCCGATCGATCATTTTGTTCTGTGCGAAGGCAAGAAACGAATACCCCCCTGCAAGCCTTGGTCTTGATGAACGATCCAACTTACATTGAGGCTTCACGTGTTTTGGGATACAATATGTTGAAATTTCCCGATGCGAAAGCGGCTATTTCTGATGTCTTCAAAAGGGTAACAGGAAGAAGTATTAAAAAAGAAGAATTAGACCTCTTGATTGAGCTTCAAAAGCATGAATATAAAAAATTTCGGTCAATGGAATATAAAACGGAAGGTTGGTTAAATACCGGAGAGTTTCGGATTTCTGATAGAGACAGTAAAGCCTTGGTAGCGGCCAATGCCGTTCTGGCCAGTACCATTATCAATTCTGATGCTGCCATAACAAAAAGATAAAAAACCTATCAAAAGAGTAATGAATCTTTTGTTGAAGATTTAAAAAATAATACCCTAAAATTATGTGTCAAAAGCACGAAAACTTAAAGTCAAACAATAAAGACCTTCAAGAAATTGAAAAAAAGCTGGATCGCAGAAATTTTTTAACACAAACCTCTTTGGGGCTTGGGGCTATTGCTTTGTGCTCTTTATTGAAGGCTGAAAAGACTTTTGCAACTTCATATACTGAAGCTATCGGTTGGCCTGACAACGATTCTCTTTTAAAGTCGTACAATAAGAACCGATTAGGATTACCCCATCATGTACCAAAGGCAAAACGGGTAGTATATCTCTTTCAAAGTGGAGGGCCCTCTCAACTTGATATGTGGGATTACAAGCCTAAGTTGAAAGATATGTTTGGGCAGGATTTGCCCGATTCTGTTCGCCAAGGACAGCGCTTGACGGCTATGAGTGCCGAACAATCAAACTTTCCGATGGCACCCTCAATATTTAATTTTAAGCAATACGGTAAATCCGGAGCCTGGGCGAGCGAATTACTCCCTCATACCGCAGAGATGGTCGACGATTTATGTATTGTAAAATCGATGCAAACCGATCAGATTAATCATGATCCGGCCATTACTTTTATGCAAACCGGTAATCAGCTTCCTGGAAGACCCTCCATTGGTTCTTGGTTGAGTTATGGTTTTGGATCTGATAATGAAAACCTACCCACCTTCATTACATTGATCACAAAGAATATGGGAGGGCAACCTCTATATTCACGTCTTTGGGGTAACGGTTTTTTACCCACTGAGCATCAAGGGATTCAATTCCGATCGGGCAAGGATCCCGTACTATACTTAAGTAATCCAGAAAATTATGATGGTCATGATCGTAAAAAAATGCTTCATTATCTAGGTCAATTGAATTCCCTTCAATACGATACCTACGGTGATCCAGAAATCAACGCTCGTATGGCTCAGTATGAGATGGCATTTCGAATGCAAACTTCGGTCCCTGAGGTAACCGATATGTCGGACGAACCTGATTATATCTTTGATATGTATGGTGAAGACAGTCGGGAGCCTGGCACCTATGCCGCCAACTGCATGATGGCGCGAAAATTATTAGAAAAAGGCGTAAGATTTGTACAATTGTATCATCAAGGGTGGGATCAGCATATTGGGTGTCCTAGAGGATTAAAACGTCAAAATCAATTGACCGATCAAGCGAATGCAGCCTTAATTAGAGATTTAAAGCAAAGGGGCATGCTGGAAGACACCTTGGTTATTTGGGGGGGTGAGTTTGGAAGAACCGTATATTCACAGGGAGAATTGACCCAAACCAACTACGGTCGAGATCATCATCCCAAAGCTTTTACAATGTGGATGGCGGGTGCTGGAGTAAAACCAGGTCATATTCATGGACAAACCGACGATTTTGGATACAATGTCATCAAAGACCCTGTTCATGTTCATGATTTCCATGCTACACTATTGCATTTGTGTGGTGTAGATCACGAACGCCTCACCTTCAAACATCAAGGAAGACGTTACAGACTTACCGACGTTCACGGAAAGGTGGTGAAAGGTATTTTATCTTAACCCTCAATCAAATATAACCCAATCAACCCTCCGCAATTGAAAGGTTTTAAAGTCTTTAAGCCCTAATGAAAGTTTCTGGACTTACCCCCTTTCTACTTTTGAACAAGTATTGTAGTTGATTTAATAATAATAAAAGTACAGATGACAATCATAAAAGATGATTACGGTAAAGAGTATAAGGTTTTGGATTTGAATGCCTTTAAAAAGCATCTTGAACAATACCATTCTGTAAACGGAAAAGGAGATGGAAGTGTACATGAAGAAAATGGCTATTGGTTTTGTATTACGGAAGAATTCTACGATTTCGTGATGGGTCTTTAAAACGTGTTTCACTGAATTTACAGTAAAAGAATCTGAAGTACAAGAAACCTACTCGGCATCAAAAACGAGAAAAAAAAGAAGATGAAAGTAAAAAAGGGGTGTGAATACACCCCTTTTTAATGAATTATAGCCATTCCACTTTTCCAGAAGCCAACTTATAAACGCCTCCTTTAATTTGAATTTGTCCTTGGTCCTCCAGGTCTTTTAACATCGGGCTCATGGAACGAATTTGGTCAATGGTCTGGTTCACATTTTCATCAATTACCGCATTTACAAAAGAAGTATTACTACTATCATGTGGTGCAGCACTTCCTCCTTTTACAGCCTCCACAGCCGGCATGATCTTGGATAAAAGAGAAGTGATGTTTCCCAGCTCAACTTTATCGCAAGCTGCTTTTACAGCACCACACGCTTCATGACCCAAAACCACTATAAGTTTGCTGCCTGCAACTCCACAGGCATATTCCATGCTGGCAACAATGTCTGTGTTGACAAAATTTCCTGCCACTCGGGCAACAAAAATATCCCCAAGTGCCTGATCAAAAACTTGTTCTACCACCACTCTCGAATCAATACATGAGAGCACGATGGCCTGAGGAAATTGTCCTTTCACACTATCCGAACGCAAATGATCCAAAGACACTTCGGTCAACTGACTCTTGACATAGCGGTGGTTTCCTTCTTGTAAACGTTCATAAACTTGTGCGGGGGTCAAATTGGATTGAGTTGCTTTATCGAGCATT